>NZ_CP058908.1:3580000-3922746 GCF_021432765.1 Pseudomonas phenolilytica | reverse complement strand
AAAAAACTCCCGATCGCATCGATCGTCTCGGCTACCTTCGCGCGGATTGCTCGGTAGATAGATCCGGTCGCGTGTCGGAGCATTGCGGCTGACGATCTGAAGGGTGCCGGTGCGCCGGCGTACTCTGCCACCGCGCCGATACCGCCGACCGGGCGGTTTCGTCGATCACGATCCGATGCGCTGCGCTGGCGATCCAGTAAGCCGCGCTTGCTGGCAGTGCCAACGACATAGGCCGTGATTCGCTTTCTTGGGCGCGCCCGGTAGATCAGTTCGGCTGCTATTGATGCCTGCAACTTGGCCGCCGGGACTGTCACGTTGAGCACGATCGACCGCACAGCAGTGCTATCCAAAGCAGCTTTGAAGTCGAGAGCTAACTGTTCCGTGCTGACGTACTTGCGGTTCGCATAACGTAGGATCGGGCCAATGATATGAATGATCGCGGTACCGTTCGCCGTCATCGTAACGAGCGTGCCCGGTAGGCGATGGCTGTGAGTCAGCTGGAAGGCTTGGACTGTCTGCAGGGGTTGAGCCATCTCATCATTAAGCCATGGGACGAGGAGCCACCGACTGTCTGTTGCGGACGTGAGGATATCTATCATGAGCGGGTCATCGGTGGGTGCGACCGAACTTCTTAGCGGCCAGGCGCAGCTGGTCGGCTTGGGCGGAGTCCGCCAGCACTTGGAACGTATCGCCGCCGAGGTTGATATCAAGCGATCCGAGATTGCGCGGCCCGGTGTCTAAGCTCGCAACGGTCCCAACCATCCCGCCATCGGCAAACCGTGGGATGTGGATCCCGCGGTTGAGTAGGTCGAGCGCGTTCTTGCCCAGCTTGCGTACGGCTGCCGCCCGTATGACGTACTCGCCATTCGAGAGGAGCGCCGGGATGCTGTCGCTGGTTCCGGTGCCGGGGCCGCTGATGTAGCCGCCAGTTGCGTACTGCGGGACATCCGGAACATCACTGTTAATGGCGCCGGCCTGCCCGGTGACATTGACGGGAATGGTGAGCCGCCTCGTCAGATCAACCGCAAGCTGGTCGATCATCCCTCTGATAGTCGCGTCGTCTTCCGATGAGTACTCGAAGCCGACGACCACCTTAGGCAGGCTGTCGATCTTCGTTTTCAGCGAGTCGATGCTGCTACCAATCTGGTCGATGTTCTCTTGTGCCTGTTGCTGCTGCAGGTCATTACCAGCTAACGCTAGTGCTTGCAGCTCTTCCTTCAGGCCTTTGAATCCGTAGCTATTCACGCCGGCCGATTCGAGCTGTTCCAGGATGGATAGCGCTTCTCTCGCCTGGCGCACTGTCTGCTCGCCGTTCTTATCGACCAGGAGGGATTCGCGCGCCCCGGCTTTCAGGCCCATGGCGCCGTTGAAACTCGGCTCTCCGCTTGCTCCTGCACTCGTCTTGTTAATCGAGGTGGCGAACTCTTCCTCAATCCGGAGGCGTTCGGCTTTGAGGCTTGCCATTCTGTCGTTGGCAGCCTTCTGCGCCTTTTCTTCGTCGCTTAAGTTCTTCTTCAGGGACTCAAGCTGATTGGCTTTCAGCTGGCCAATCCGGTCGCCGTGGGCTTTTTCTTCAGCCGATATCTCTTCGTTTACGTCGGCCCGCCCCTTCAGTTGGTCACGGAGCGATTGAATCTGCCGCTTGGTTTGCTGCTCCTCGGTCTTGATGGATTCCTCTGTGACTCCCCTCAGCGACATAGCCAAGCGTTCGAACCAGTTTCCGCTCTTCAGCTTGTCTCGCTGGCTGTTGAGCTCGCGAAGCTTGGAGAGCAGAACCGATATCTCGGTGTTGATTCCGCCTACTGTCTGCTTCTCGTCACGGAAGGTATCGAGGAACTCACCGCTCGAAACCTTGTTCATGGCTTCGGCAAGGTCATTCATTGCCTTCGTGGCCGCTGAAGATGCGCCGGTCATCTTGTCGAAGGCGCCGACCATATCGATAGCAGCGTTCTCAAGACGCTGTCCGGCCGTGCCGAACGTTTCGCCCATCGCCTCGAACTCGGCCGTCAGTTTAGGCAGCTGAGTGAGCAACGCATTCGTGACAACTTCGGCCGTAAGCTGGCCCGCGGCGGCCATCTCGCGCAGCTTTCCTACTGGTACACCAAGCCCATCAGCCAGCGCCTGCATCAGGCGTGGCGCGGTTTCAGCGATGCTGTTGAACTCGTCACCGCGCAGCACACCGGCCCCCAGGGCCTGGGCGAACTGTTGGATACCTGAAGCGGACTCTGATGCTGACGCGCCAGAGATGCGCATTGCCTTGGTAACTGCCTCGGTCACCTTGGCGACGTCGGTTTGGCTGCGACCGGCTTCGCGCAGAGCGGGGGTTAGGCGGGAATATAGCTGCGTGACCGACGTAATCGAGGCGCCGTTTTCGTTCGCAATCCGGCGCACATCGCCTAGCGCGCGGTTGAATTCTTCCTGGGACCTCGCCGTCAGCTTCAACCGAGAATTGATCTGGGTGCTTTGGTCTGCCAGCGTCGAGTAGCTTCGAGCTGCGGCAGTAACAGCGGCAGCTGAAAAGGCAGCCTTAAAAACCCTGCCGGCTACGGCCAGTTTTTGATTGGTCTGGTCAATCTGGCGGTTGAGGTCGTCGAAGGCAGAGCGCGTGTTGTTCTTACCGTCGATGACGACCTGCGTTGCTACGTTTTTCACTGGACGGCCCCTTCTGTTTCGACGTGAAGATCCTTGAGGACTTGCGCTGCTATGAGTCGGTGCTCCTTATTGCCAGCTAGCGCTGCAAGCAGATGCGTGCGCTGCGTTGTCACGTCGTCTGGATCCATACCGGGAGCCCTTAGATTCAGCTCCTCAAGAGCGACGAGCAAAACCTCGTCGAGTGCTCGGTCTTCTGTACGCTCGGCGATGACAAAATTCGGTTGGGGCGTGCTGATTGACCGTTCTGGCTTATTAAGGCGATCAAACAGTAGTTCTCGCGCCTCATCCCACAAATCGAAGGCCAGGTCGATTAGTGCGCCGAGGTAGCGAGACATTCCCCGTCCTCCATGAGTGGGAGAGCAAGATTCAATATGCCGCGGACGAATTCTCGGTCGACCTGGCTTCCTGCTAAGGCTCGGAGCAAGCAATCGCGCTGCTTCTCCATATCCGCCAGGGCGTAACGGATAGCCCCGTCCAGCAGAAAATCATTGTTGAGATCGATGGTCATGGCGCTGTCCTCTTGGGGCGGGCGGTCGCGGTTGGCATGAGTTGCCTGGAGTAGTGCCGACCACCGCCCCCAAAGGTAGGAGCGCGCCGGCTGTCGGGGTTACTACGCCACTGGCCGACTGGGCGCCTTGCAGGTTTACTCAGGGACGCAGCGCGTCGACATCAATGGCGCCGCTGGAGTCTCGTACTTTCCTCGCAGTAATCGGCGCACCACCGTCTTTCGCAGTGACGGGGATGTGCAGGTCGTCCATCGCCCGAGAATTGCGGCTAATTGCCCAATCCACGGCGACGATTTGAGCGGCCAGCTCCGACATCTCGCTTGCCATCGCGTCCCACCGTGCGCCGAGCTTGTGTCGTACGGCGAGCAGCCGGCGCTCGCGGGCGCTCTCAAAGCGCTGCCTTTCAGCGGCACGCTTCTGCTCAATCGAATCGACCTGACTTTGCAGTGCTTGGAGGATGACGGCCTGCCGAGCGGTCTTGCGCTGGACCTGCTCAAGCGCTTCGGAACGACCATTTAGCGTGTCCAGGGCGGCGGCTTCTTCAGACTCGCTGCCCTGCGCCATTGCGGCTGCGTAGGCCTCTGCAGCTTGGCTCTCGCTATGTTTGGCCTCGGCGAGTTCTGCATCGGCAGCGGCTTGCAGCTTGGTCAGTTTGGCACTCGCCTTTTCATAGTCAGCATCAAGCGCCGCCAGGGCTTTGCCTGCTGCGTCCATCTCTTTCTTAGCGGCCTTGATGTCTGCGTCGGCGCTGTCTCGCGCCGCCTTCCAATTCAGCAGGTCGTCGCGCTTCACGATTTCGCGGCCGAGCCGATCAATCTCGCCTTCAGTGGCGCGGAGATCGTCGTGCATCCCACTGATGGGACGCTTGGCAGCTGTGCTGTCGTTCGTTGCGGCTTCGATTTCGCTGCGCAAGGAATCAGCGAGCGCGTGCGCTTCTTCAAGCTGATCTTCGAGGGTGGGTTCTTGAGGCTCGCTGAGCAGTTTCAGTCCGAACACGGTATGTCTCCTTGAGTCAGGCGTCTTCGATCGAGACGCTGCTGCGATTGAGTAAGAGAGCTTCAGTTAGGCGCTCGGCGCGGCTGAATGCGCTCTCCTGGGTATCGCCTTGGAGCACTGCCAGGGTCCGGCCGTCGTGCTTTAGGCGAGCGTGATACTTCGGTGCAAATCCCTTGTGGAAGGGCCTTGGGTGCGGGTCATGCGCGGTGATGGCGAGCGCGCTCATCGGGTCGCCGGGAGCAGGTCGTAGCTGCTCAGGTACGCCAGGTCGACCACGCGGATATCGACGCCAACGCCAAAGACGCGAATGTGGCCAGAGGGAAGCGTTTCAATCTGCAGGCCTCGCTGCTCGGCGAGCCGCTGTATGTCGTCGCGCTTGTTTGCGAGTTGTGCGGCTCTGGTGCTCATACGAAAAGCTCCCGGCAGCTGACAAAGGGCTTGTTCTCGCTAAGTGCGATGAGAAGGGCGCTGGCGGGAATGCTGCCCTTATCTGCCGCATCACGAATGCGTGACCAGGCTGCGGTTAGTTCGGCTCGGTTGGGGCGCACCTGGCGGCCTCTCGGCTTGTCGATAGTGCTCATAAGCTGCCTCACTGTAAATCAACAAGACATGTCGTAATTAACGTCATGTTACTCTCGATTTGGCCTTATGCAAGCTTTTTACTGGTTGGGTATCCAGTATTTGCGGGTGTGGGGATTGCCGGGACGGGGCTGCGATAGCGCCGAGAGGAAGAACCCGTGCGAAAAGTAGACACGTCAGATTCCCCCAGGGGAGACAACCACGCGCTTTATGGCTAGCGTTTGGCTATCACATACACGGAGGTATTTCAGGTGGAAATCAACGTAACGGCTGTCGAGCGATCTGTTCGGCTATTCGCGCTACCAACGGCACTCATGCTGCTCGGGCTCGCTCTGCTGGCCTTCACCGGCGGCGCGATGGACACCCTTAGCCCGACGCTTGAGACGGTGATTGTCCCTGCCAGGTGGTTTCTGGCCGGACTATCTGGTTTGGGCGCTCTTTGGTTCGCCTGGCGCTTGGTCCTCCTGTACCGATGGGAGAACGGCGCCGATGGCGGTTGTCATCGATGCGGCGGATTCGTCAGGCACCTTGAAGGCCGTTGGGGCGATTACAGCAAGTGCATGATGTGCGGCGGGACCAAATCGGGGCACTACTAAGAGCGCCTGCTGGAACGAAGCCCGAACCTAGGGTCAGAGCAAGGGTGCGGATGTCGGCTCGATCAGATGCCGCCCCTCATTACGAACGTTGCCGACTGCCTTATCTACAGCGAACCATTCGAAGGCGTCGACCGGTAATGCCAAGTCGCGAGCCAGCTCCTCGGCTCGTTCTAAAGACAGGTCCGGCTCGATCCATTCTCGCGCGCGGTCAGCCTCAAACACGACAGGCCGTCGATCATGGATGTCTAGCATCCCCTGGTCGCTGTCGGCGGTGATGATTACGAACCCATCCCCGTTGTGATCGGTCAGGCCGGTGCGATCCAGCTGAGCCAGCGCGGCGAACCATAGCGGCGCGCCGTCCTTGCGACGGATGTAGTAAGGCTGTTTCTTCTTCGGGTCGGTGGGGTCTTTTACCCACTCGAACCACCCATCTGCCGCAACTAGCGTTCGACCGGTGGCCCAGATGTCTCGGAAAAACCGGCTGGTCGCTGCCGTCTCGACACGCGCGTTGATGGCTGGCGGTCGTTTTCCCATTGCCCAAAATGGCTGATAGCCCCACGGTAACCGCGCCATTCGTAAGCCGGTGTCTGTCTCGTAGAAAATCATTACCTTCGAGCGCGGCGCTACGTTGAAGCGGTCTATCGGCTCTGGATTGATGGCGCTTTCGATCGGCTTGTCATAGCGCAGCGCATCTAGGTACTCGACCGCTGTTCGGTACTGTGTAAAGCGACCGCACATATCCCCTCCAGCCTGCTATCGGATGGCTGCCTTACTTCATTGACCGCATGAAGTGCTCACGGTTTACTGTACGCATATACAGTAATCGCAGAGCAGTATCATGCGCGCCACTATCCTCGGCCAGCTTGGCCCGTCGTCAACATTCCTCCAGTTCGTCGACACTCGCGTTCCCGCGGGCTTTCCTTCGCCCGCGGCGGACTATGAGGAGGTCACGCTATCTATTGATGAGCTGGTCGACCTGCGTACGCCACACGTCTATCTGGTGAGGGTAGAGGGGCCCAGTATGGTCGGCGCCGGCATTTACGACGGCGATGTGCTCGTGGTGAACCGGGCACTGGAGGCGCGCGCCGGGCACATTGTCGTTGCCTACGTCGACGGCGGCATGACTGTTAAACGACTGCAGGTGTCGCAGGAAGGCGTGTGGCTGCAGGCCGAGAATCCCGATTACCGCGCTATCCGCGTTACCGAGTCCCTGCACGTTTGGGGTGTGGCCACTCACAATCTGCACCAGCTATGTTCGCGCTGATCGACTGCAACTCGTTCTACTGCTCATGTGAACGCGTCTACCGTCCGTGGCTGGATGGCGTACCGGTCGTGGTGCTGAGCAACAACGACGGCTGCGTAATCGCTCGTACCCGAGAGGCCAAACGGCTCGGCATTCCGATGGGCGCTCCGTATTTCCAATGGCGCGACCAGATGCGCGAGTGGGGCGTGGTCTGTTTCTCAAGCAACTATGAGCTTTACGGGCAGATGAGTGCCCGGGTGATGACGACGTTGGAGGGGATGTTTCCGCGTATCGAGGTGTACAGCATCGACGAGGCGTTCGCCGACCTGGCAGGGATGACGGGCGACCTGTTGCCGCTGGGGCATGAGGCGCGAGAGCGAGTGCTGCGCTGGACCGGTATACCGGTGGGGGTTGGGATCGGGCCGACGAAGACCTTGGCCAAGCTCGCCAACTGGGCAGCGAAGACCTGGCGCAAGTCCGGCGGCGTGATCGACCTGCGTGACCCGGAGCGGCGCGACAGGCTGTTGCGGATGACAGAGGTTGGCGAGGTATGGGGCGTTGGCCGACGGCTAACTGCTCGCCTGCGTCCGCTGGGCATCCAAACGGCCTGGGATCTGGCGCAATGCGACCCGGCATCGCTGCGCCGGCAGTTCAGTGTGGTGCTGGAGAAAACTGCGCGCGAGCTGCGCGGAATCTCCTGCCTCGATCTGGAGGAGGCGGTACCGCCCCGGCAGATGATCTGCTCCTCGAAGATGTTCGGCAGCCGCCTGCGTGACATCGCCCCAATCCGCGAAGCTGTCGTGGCCTACGTCACCAAGGCTGCCGAGAAGCTCCGCGCGCAGAATAGCCTGGCCGGTGCGCTGCAGTTGGCCATCCGCACCGGTATGCACAACCCCAATCAGCCGCGCTACGCCAACGCAATTAGCTGCCCTCTGCCATATCCCACCGATGACACCCGGGTGCTCGCCGCCGCGGCTGTTCGTGGGTTGGAAGCGATTTTTCGGCTCGGCTACGCCTACAGCAAGGCAGAGGTACTGCTGATGGATCTGCGTCAGCGCGGCGAATTCACTGGCGACCTGTTCGCGGATGCACCTCGACTCGGTGCCGACCGGCTGATGGAAGTTGTCGACCGAATCAACGCGCGTGAGGGTAGGGGCACGGTTCGTCTCGGTCGCATCCCGGCCACGGCTGAGTGGTCGATGAAGCGTGAGCTGATGAGCCAGCGTTATACGACGAGGTGGGATGAGTTGATGGTGGTACGGTAGGGCCGTGGGTGCGGTTGGTGTGGAGGAATTAGGGCAGGGACCTGAAACGAAAAGCCCCGCGTGGTGCGTTTTACGTCATGCGGTGAAGTTTTCTTGGCGTTAAAGGATTCTGCCCTTTGGCCGATCTAGCTTGGATATGAATTTCGAGGGAAAGAAATGAAGCGATGGCTATGGATAGGCGGTTTGGTCGGGGCCGCGCTTCTACTTAGCGATCTGACCAAGTCACCACTGTTCATGATCGTGGCTGTGGTGCTTGCGCCGATTATTCATGGTTGGTTCGACAAGCAGGAAAAGCGGGACAAGCAAGAGCGATCAAGCGCTAGGAGACCCCGGGCGAGCGCAGCTAACGACCTGACCAGTTTTCAACTCAATCACCTGGCGATCGATAGCCCTCATCTCCTAAATCGTTGCGGTAGCTGTAAGTACTGGACTGGCCCGAAGACGACCCACAAATCAAAGAGAGGGGTCTTCATACACAAGGAGGCGAAAGGTGACTGCGCCTTCCGCCGGCCTGGCAGTCCCCGACTTGGGTTAAAGGCCACAGCCGGTCAGGCTTGCACTGATTACGAATAACAGGCGCAGGACAGATACAAAAAGCCCCGCTAAGTGCGGGGCTAATTGGTCATATGATGGAAGCAAACGTGCCGGCGCTGCCTTGTTTCGCTTTAAGAATGCTGCGAGCACAGCGACAAACCCTGAGGTATAAAGCGCCCTTGGAAGGTAAATGATTCCTTTCCTAGCCGACGCTAACCGGTTCGATAGTGTCTCGATACCTTTAATCAACCCAGCTACAGCCAACACGCACCTCAGTTTTCAGAATTGCTGTATTGGTATTGACCATGTGCTTGCCGTCCCGACGGGATCATGCGCAAACGACGTGCCTCTCACCGCTCTTCCAGTTCTCTCCGCAGAATCTGCAAATCGAGCGGAGCTTCAATCGCTATCTGCGCCTTGCTGCCCTTGATCTCCTTAACCGTAACGGTAATGCCGTCCAACAAGAGCTCGGCTAGGAGATCCTCGGCATTCGTGCCTGGCTGAACGCGCAGAGTGATTTTTTCGCCTTGTCGGCGGGTTAGCACCAGATAGCTCATGTTTACGCTTCCTTGCCTCAGCCCGTTGGACTAATCCAGTTCTTTGGTGCAGTTGGTGTCGTCGTAAGCCTTTCGAACGCAATAGAACCTCTTGCCTTTGCAAGTGGCTACCCATGAAGCGGTTCTGAAGGTGACGTCGTCGTCCGATATCGTTATCTGCGAAGGAGCGCAGCCAATTTGGCCGGAGGACAACGAGGCTTTCTCTGAGTGCATAGCGCAGCCGCTAATGGTGAATATGGTAGTGAGAGCCAGAGCTATGAGTCGCATTGAGATTCGTAGCGGGGGGTTATAAGCCGATCACTGATCGGGTTGAGTCTGTCATCAGTTACTAAGTAGTGAGGATCACCGTTTTCCGCGGCGCCAGTCCCAAGGCGGAATAGGCTGAGGGTCACGCCATAGCCCGATTCGACGAGTGAGGGCCTCTTTCTCCTCAAACTCATACGAGAGCCGCTCCTCCAATGGTTGCTGCTTCGCGTAGCGCCTGAACCACCAAGCCATACCAGAGGCGAGTTGCGCCCGGCCTGCATCCAGCGTTGGGCCGCAGTTGACGCAATCAGCAGGCTCTACCCATACGGTGCCGATGATGCGGCCCCATCTGTCGCGGCTAGCTGAATCAACGATCACCGTCCTCCGGTACACCAGCCCGGACAGGTGCTGCTTAGATTGGGCACCGAAGGGCTGTTTGCTTTCGGGTGCATCAATCCCTCGCAGGCGTATTCGCTCGGGCACGCGGTCGGCGGTTAGACAGTTGATGGTGTCGCCGTCAGAAATCCCAATCACTCGGCATTCAAGCTGTGCGGCGATAACTGGTAAGGGAAGGAGTAGCAGAGTTGCAGCGATTCGATACATGGCGCTTCCTTGCGCTAGCGTAAAAAGCCCCGCGAGATGCGGGGCCTTGCTTACAGTCGATCAAACGCGAGTGGGGCGTTTTTGCTTGAGTGCCCTCTTTCAGGCATCTGGTAAAGATCCTGCCAATTCTTGGTCGCCTGGCGCATCCCTTCTGCAAGCTCCATGGGGAGCTTGTAGCTCTGCATCGGAGGGCTGAGCGGCTTCTGTGGCATCATTTTCGGTTACCTCGATGTCTTGACTGTTCCAGTTGAAAACCAACAAGTCTGGAAGATCTCTTACAAGATTATAGAGCATCGCTACTAGCCCTGACTCCCTTTCGTCAGGTGCGCGAACTCGCTCAAAAAGGTTGCACGCTTCCTTACGGTCGATCACGAAGCTGTGTGATGGGTATCGCGTAATCAGGCCTACCAGGGCGCCATGTTTTAGATTTCGTGAGTCTTCGTCAAGCCGTCGTCCGTATTCGAACCCTATGGCATTAGCACGACTGATTTCGCCTAGCCGAACAGGATCGACCTGAGCATATATGGATTGAAACGCGGTTCCTGCGAGCTTGGCGGCAATTTCGGCAGCCATTTTCGTCGACACACGCGTTCTCGTCTGCGTACTAAACATGAACTCTTCGAAGGCGGCATAGGTTTGCTTTCGAAGGAGCTCTAAGCCTTGCTGGATATCCAGGCCAGAGGAACGCTCCATCAACTCATCCTGCTTTGACATTTGTATGTCGAGAGGGCCCAGCTCGCCCCTGTCTGCGATGATGATCTCCCCCGCACCCATAGCAATGAGCGTACCTGCAGATTTGCAGATGTCAGGGACAAGGAGTTTGAAGTCACCATAGTGGTGCCTCAAGCAACGAGCGATACGGTATCCGGCGTGAGGATCCCCACCTGACGTTACCAGCACCAAGTAGGCCGTTGAGCTTAAACGTTGCCTTTGGCAAACGCTTGTTACACGCTCGTAGCCTTCTCTAGAAATGTCACCGACATATAGAATCACGTCTTCGTCAAAGTCGTCCCACCGCTTAACCAGCGCCATCACGCCTCCTCCCGTTGCTTACGCGTTCTTATGAGCTATGGTCGGTTATCTCACCATAAGCCAAGCCAATCATCCTTGGAGCTGATTAAAAGGCATATCCTTTGGCCGTTTCCTTCAAGACGTCAGCAAACTCGAAGATGTCGTCGAGCGCCTCGATCGGATGGCGGGTCTCATTCTTGTCAGCGTCGAAGGTGCCGAGGTACTTCTGCTGACGGTTGAAGTGCAGTCGGGCCAGGGGCTTGCGATTGTTGTCATCGAGCAGTACGCCGAAATAGCTTTGCGTGTCGCGGGCAGCTATGCGCTTAACGTCGACTTCCGACCGCACGATCGCCTTGATGATGTTGAAGCCCTCGATTTCTTCAACCGTGGTTTCGATCTTGGTTTTCTCAGCATCACTATCGGTCGAGCTGTCGGCCGGCTCTTGTGTCTCAGGTGATACCTGGGCAGGGATAACTGGTCTTACGGCTCCGGTCATCGCTGACTTCAGGCGCTCATTGATCTGATCCCCGAGAAACTGCGCTGTAGCCTTTCGAGTGAGCTGTGCGAACTGCTCGCGCACCTTCTGAGTGATGACGCCGTCATACACGCGGGAAGCCACGAGCCGGACGAAGTCGTCGTCGGGTTCGCTGAACTGGGCGGCGAGGACGCGCTTAATCTGCCCTACGTACTTCAGCTCGCCCGCGGCACTGATGATCGAGTCGACATCAAATGCGCTCTTGGTCAGCTTCTGCAGCTCCGGCACGACGTGGTCATCGATGTCGAGAAGGTCGAATTCGAGGAACGGCTTTTCGTCCATCTTGTTAGGGGCGTCCAGGTCGGTAAAGAAGCGATAGACCTGGCCATTGGTGAGGATCGAGATTCTGGCTGTCGTAACGTGGAAGTAGCGGAAGAGCTGGCTGGCGTGGTTGATGTTCAGTGGCTCGCCGATCTTCTTGCTTTCGATCAGGATCTGGATTTGCCCATCCTTGAGGATGGCATAGTCGATCTTCTCGCCTTTCTTGGTTCCGACGTCACAAACGAATTCGGGAACCACTTCTGTAGGATCGAAGACGTCGTAGCCGAGCACGCTCTGAATGAAGGGCATGACAAAGGCGTTCTTGGTGGCTTCCTCGGTCTGAATGACCGGCTTTTGCTGACGGATCTTCGCAGCCAGACTGGCCAGTTTCTCTTGAAACTCCATAACCCCTCCTTGATACCGCTGTTGGCAATCCTTTGATTCGATTCTGCCATCAGGAGGCCGCAGTTGCGATAGGCAAGAAGTCGCGGTGGGACCGTTTAAATACCTCAGATTCGAGGGGTTTCGATGGCAGGCGGCCTGCAGAAATTACCGGAATTCCGGGGGTTTAGCCGGTGCTGGTGGGCCTGCCGTACATACCCGTCAATCCGGGAATCTACCGGAATAGGCCAGTGGCGGCCTGGCCGCGGTAAATACCCCGAATCAGGGGGATTTGATCGCCGCCAATCCGGGGCGGAAACCGGCTTTGCCACCAATGGTGGAAAGGGAGTGGTCCACATCGGGACCATCATCCGATCATGGCGAGTGAGACATTTTGGTCTCGCTGAGACGGTTCGGTCTCGGTGAGATATCCCCAGAGCTGGGGATATCCCTCTGCCTTGATAGCGGGAAACCCCAGGTCTTGATCCTGGGAAACTGCCGATCTGGTCCGAGTCGGACAGGTTGGTCTGCTTCGATGCGCGCCGTGGGGACTGAGCGCCTGCTATGTCAGTCCGCTAGCAGATGAGTGCCCAAGAACCTCTTTTGCGTATTGACCCTGCGTCGCTCGGAGCCTTATAGTTCGTCCCGTCAAAGCAGCGGCCACTACCTTATAAGGTCGTTGCGAGACATACAAAGGGTCCCTGCGGGGGCCCTTAATACTTTCTAGGGACGAAAAATGAATCGACTGGGTATTTTTGTCGATGCGGGCTATCTGTTTGCGCAAGGATCGGCGGTCATCAGCGGAGCCACCGAGAAGAGGGTCAACCTTTCTCTCAACGAGCAGGCGGTAATCACTCAGCTTATCCAGACAGCTGACGAATTATCTGGCGGTACGCCGCTATTACGCATTTATTGGTACGACGCCATTGGCCACTCCGGCCCGTCTCTGGATCAGAAGCGCTTGGCGCAAAGCAATAACGTAAAGATGCGGATGGGAACGCTGAACGGCAGCGGGCAGCAGAAGGGCGTCGATTCAATGATTGTCATTGATATGATCGAGCTGGCCCGGAATCACGCGATTGCGGACGCCGTCCTTGTCTCTGGAGATGAGGATGTCAGAGTCGGGGTTCAGTTCGCGCAAAGCTATGGCGTCAGAGTTCACCTGCTAGGCATTGCCAGCGAGACTGATAAGCACAATCAGTCTCCGACGTTGGTGCAAGAGGCCGACACCCATATCGAATGGGGTCCCGATATCGTGAATTCGTTCCTGGCGCTCAGGCAGCCACAGACGCGTCGGCCAGTTAAAGCGATGGAATTTCTTGGCGATCTCTCAACTGAAGCCGAAGATGCTGGAGCCACCGCTGCAGCCATTGTGGAGAGAGGAGACCCGGAAGAGATCATAGTCAAAATGGCCACCGCGCAGGTTGATGGGCTTGTAGCGAATGACTTGCAAGCGCTCAAGGCCGCGCTTTCCGTGAGCAGCGCCACACTCCCCAGGGAGTTCGATGGCAAGCTACTCGGAATGACGCGAGACGCGCTTGGCCGCGACCTTACCCAAGAAGAAAAGCGCCTAGCCCGCAAGACCTTCAAGGCCTGCGTTAAGCGCAAGTGATACCAGGCCGTACCGCGCAAGCCCCTCACCGCGAGGGGCTTTCTGTTTCTGATCTGCCTTAGCGTGCCGGAAATGGCACTTAGTGTCGAAAACGACACAGTGTGTTGATTCCTACACGGTGGCGAGGCGGCCCCAGTGTGGCGCTTTCGCCACTTTGGAAACCCAGCGGTAACCCGGTCGGTTAGGGCTAGGTTTCGTCACAGTGTCGTGGCGTGAACCGCTTACGGATGGTGCCTGTCAGCTCCGGTGCAGCTTCGCAAGATCCTGCACGGCCTCGGCGCGACGCGCATCGATGTAGTCAGCCAAATCCTGAATGTGCACCCCGCGGGCGGCTTTTTGACTCGATTCGATACGTGTGACTGGAAGCCGAAGCTGCCCGGCGAGCACCTTGCGCAGCAATTTCTCAGGCGATAGATGAGGGAAGTAATCGGCGCATACGCGCTCTAGCGGGATCACCGCCAAGCCGCCGTACTGAGCCATCAGGATAAAAAAGGTTTTCATCGCGCCCAGCCGTCAGAATTTTTTCTTTGATCGATCGGTCGCAGCGTCGGCGGCTCCCTACGCGGTCTGCCAGGCTTTTTCTTCGGCAACGACCCTGCTTCATACTCAAAGAACCCCGCGCTGTAGCGGGGTCTAGTGGGTGCGGTCAGTGAATGCGCCTAGTGTCGAGCGTGGCTAGATCCTCGTCACTGAGCACGCCGGCAGCGAACAGGCCCTGCAGGAATCCCGACAGCATCTTGGTATCGAGTTCGCCGCGGTCGGCGTCGGCCTGGTACAGCTCCAGCGCGGCGACCGCTCCTTCACAATGGGCGACCATCGGCGCGATCTTGGCGAACAGTGCGCGTTCTCCCGGCTTCATGGTTCGTAGCGCTCCAGCAGCTTGCCCAGGCGCTTCGCGATCCCATCCAGGGCGATGGCGCAGTTTTGGTCCATCTCGCGGTCACGGAGCTGGCACAGGTCGGAGAAGATGCTGAGCAGCATCGCCTGGCCGAATTCATCGATGCGTGCGCCTTGGTCGGTGATGATCCCGCTGTCAAAGGTGATGGGGAAGATGTTCGCCATCTCGTATTCCTCGCTACCCGTTACACGCAGATAGCCGGGTATAGGGTGGTAAATTATAAAGGTGTTCAATTTTTGAACCCACGAAGGCCGCAAAACTGGCTGTTACGGTTCATTTTTTGAACTGTGGATGTAGGCGAAAAAAACAACCGGACGGAACGGGAAAACACAGGTTCATTTTTTGAACTAGTCAGGGCTAAAAACTGAACTAGAAAAAATCGAATCAGGCTGACAATCTCCGCTTCGGCACCACAGATGCAGGGACCTCCAGCTGCTTGCCGGGACACTCATCTACCCCCGCCCACGTAAGAGCGAAGAGGGCAGGGCGCCCTCCGTCTCTGCTCCGATCGTAGGAGCGGGTGCGCATTATAAGGTTGCGCTCTAGGAGCTCCTTCAGGGCGCTGGCAAGCGTAGCTTTAGCCATTCCGCCCCAGTCCTTCATCATATTGTGAGTAGCGGACAGATCACCATTGTTGCGTCCGTTGTACTGATAGCCGAGCATCATGAGTACCTTCAGAGCAGACGGTGAGAGGTCGCGAAAGTCGGGCTGGGTCATTAGCGCTTTAGGCAGCGATAGCGCGCCCATCGGCCCCCAGCTAACTTTTGGTTTTCTCTTAGCCATAACAAATCCGTGCATGAGCCGGCAGGGCAGGGCGCCCCGCCAGCGTTATGGCCGCTAGGCCGCTGCTTCTTGCATCAGGACATATTGCCCCACGCGGTGCGGTGGTCTGCCTGGCTCTGTGGCTTGGTAGGCCCATTGCGTGCGGATATCGAAGCCACGACGACGCAGACGGCGGACCGTTGACGGCGGGTGGACGATATCCAGGTCGTTGGCTGCCTCGATGGTGGTCACTGGTCGAATTCTCAGTGCTTCCAACAGTCGGCGGTCTTGCTCAATTGCGGAGTGTGCTGGCATAGTTCAGTCCTCACTTGGTGGCTTACCAATGTGTTTGCCCTGGCGGTGTTGCAGCACCGCTTCGGGTTTCCTCTCTGCTTCCTTTCTCATGTCCACTCGTCCCTGTCAGGCGCGGCGTAGCCCCACGCCTGATTTGCGGTGGCGTAGATCATCGAGCCCAGCGCAGCCACGGCATGTGCCAAGTCGTCCCGATCGTCATCGCTAAGGTTGTGCTCCGCTGCGTCAGCGCCCAGCAGTCGGCCAATGCCTTCCAGCCCTTTGCCTGCCTGAGTCAGCGCCTCGGTGATGCCCTGGATCATGTCGAACGCTTGTCGGTCAGTGATGCCGCTCATTGCAGCCCCTCCACGCGCTTGATGCGCTCGGCTTCGCAGTCCATGTAGCCGCTCAGATCATCTCCCAAGTGCTGACCCAAGCCAGCAAGCACGGCGACGTTACGTCCTTCGTTGTGCTTCGCGTCGAGCGTGATTGAGCGCATGAGGGCGCCCAGCCACTTGCCGTGTTCGTGCGCATAGGTGGCTAGGTCATAGGCGTCGAGCGCAGTCACTTTCTCAGTCGTTGCGGTATTCATTTCGCTAGCTCCAGTCGAGAGGCGCCAAGGTGGCGCAGGTGTTCGAGATCAATCAGTCGGGTATTGGTAGGCAGTGCCAGCCACCCAATGACTTTGCCGCTCCGGTCGATTAGATGGAAGGCCCGTTCCAGGGCCTCAAAATGGGTGCTCACCGGCCGTTCTCCTTCGCCATCCGATTCAGCCAGGCGCGCAGTTCCTCGACGAGGATCAAGCGGCGCTTGCCAGCCTTGAACGACACGAGATCGCCGCGGGCGATGGCTTCGTAAACAGCGGAACGGGTTATGCCGGATGCGCGGGCAGCTTCTTCGGTGCCCACCGCGATGGGTTGCAGGCTTGCGATGTGACTCATGATTTTTCTCCGTTGCGTTGTGGCGCTATCCGGACGATACTGGATAGTGCGTAGACAATCTAAGTGTAAGTAACACTGAATGCAAGCATGAATATTTGTATACGTGGGGGCTGTATGGCGAATAGATCAAAGAAGGTGGTTTTGTCGGCTAGGGTTGATCCCTATCTAAAAGCCGGGATAGAGCTGCTTGCCGCTTCGCAACGGGTCAAGCTCGTGAAGCTGATCGAGGATTTCTTGGAATGGGGGCTGGAGAGTTCAAAGGTGGACAACCCGTTCGGAAGCCGTAAAAACCTGCCGAGGATCAGTTTTCTAGTCGTGCTCGAAGCTATATGGACCGAGGATGAAGTTCTTTTTCAGTTGCGAGCAGGCGCTTTAGGAGGTCGTATCGCTGGAGATGACATATTCAATGCGGCGTTCATCGTTCTAAGCCACGAAACGGCTTACTTCGAGGGGGATTTTGACGTTTTTGGCGACTTGAACGGGCTCACTGCGAGAATGGGATTGCAGCCGCCGGCGCCGCTCAAGGTCAATTTGGAACTAGTAAGGCAGGAGTGGGAAACGATAAAGGCGTACGTCCAGTTTCTCGCTCAGAACAAGCCATTCCAGCCTTCGTACGAGGAGTACAAGACGATCATGGCTAAGTCAGTCAAGTAAGCTGCTCGACTGCTGCGGCTTTGCTATCCGGAGCGAGGTGGGCATAGCGGAGCGTCATCTTGATATCCGTGTGCCCTAGCAGATCGCGCACCGTGTTCAGCGGTACGCCAGCCATCACCAGCCGCGATGCGAAGTCGTGGCGCATATCGTGCCAACGGAAGCCGACGATGCCGGCATTCTTCAGAAGCTCAAGCCAGGCGGTTTTCACGTCTGTCATGGGCTTATCGTCTTCACCCGGGAAGATGTAGCCGGTACCGCTCGCCTGGTCTTTCCATCCCTGAAGTGTGGCCAGCGCCTCGGCGTTAAGCGGGATATGCCGTGTCTCGCTGGTCTTCGCGCCTTCACCGGCTACCGTTAGGGTTTTGGCTTGTAGGTTGGCGTGATGCCAGCGCAGGTTGAACAGCTCGCCGCGCCTCATCCCGGTATTGAGCGATAGCAGAACCATCGGCTTCAGGTGGTCGGCGAAGGCTAGGGCGCGAAGGTCTGGCAAGGCCTCTCTACCGCGTTTTGCACGCCATTCGTTCGCGCTGTCACGCTCTGTCCTGATGCGTTCCTCGCGTGCGTCTAGCGCGTCCCTGAGGGCTTTAGCCTCGGCCTTCGACAGGTAGCGGATGCGGCCGATCGAATCGACCTTCAGTTGCTTGACCTTCTCCAGGGGCGAGGCGGGCAGGTAGGCCCATTCCACTGCTCGGCTAAATACTCCGCTGATGCTGCCCATCTTGCGGTTCGCGGTGGACGGCTTGTTGCCGCCGTTGAGCCAAGCGGTGCGGATCTGCTCCAGATCGCGGCCGGTGATTTCATCGAGGCGGCTGTGCATGATCGGCTCGAAGCTGGTGTCGAGCGTGTGCAGTGTCTTCTCGTGGCCTTTGTGGTGGGCCTTGAACCACGGCATATAGTGGTCATCGATGAAGTGGCGCAGGGTAGGGGTGCCGGTACCGCGGCGGCCTTGGGTGACTGCCAGCGGCTCGCCGTGCTTGCGGGCCTCGTTGAGGTACTGCAGCGCCTCTTCGCGGGCCTGCTCAAGCGTCAAGATGCCGACACGGCCGAGTGCCTTCTTGCGGCCACGCGCCCAAGTCACGACGTACGACTTCGCCCCGGCGGCCGTCACGCGCACGAACAGGCCGGGCACGATGGTATCGTGGACTTCGTATTCCTTGCCGGTGACTTCTAGGCTGTTCAGTCGACGCGCCGTCAGCTTCTCTCGCACGGTGTCCCCATGGGTGCAGTGTGGGTGCAAAATTGACTATACGGGGCTGATTTACCGGACGCAACTGGACGCTAAGTGCTTGATTTGCAGGGTAAGCGCTTGATTTGTAAGGGGCTTGTTTGCCCCTCCTAAGGGGAAGGTTGTGAGTTCGAACCTCGCCTGGGACGCCAGTCCTGCAGTAGCGCTGCTTCGCTACTTTCCTGTCTTTGAGCGAGACTCGCTTCCACCACCGTAGTGCTTCTAGCGTCCTGCTGGCGGAGTATCTGCTCAGTCGAGCGCGTCTTCCGCCTGATTACGGCGTGCTTCGCGCTGCAATTGATAGACAAAACGCTCGACATTTCGCTGGGTAAGACCGTTGATGCGATAGAAGCTCAATCCGCAGAATGTCAGGTCAAGTTTTTCGTCGTATGCGACGTGCCGAAGTTCCGCAGCAGACTGCACGGTGCCGCTCGGGAGGCGTACGGAGAACTGTTCGTATACCTGACCAGTCTGCAGTCGACTTTGCATATCGCCTTTGAAACTCACCTTGCAGCCGGTGGCGGAGATGTCGAGAAGCTTGCCTTCCAGGCTGTTGCGTAGCCTATTACCGCCCAGAGTGGTGGCGATGGGGGCACCTTGCAGTGGTGCGCGATATGCGTTGCGGCGCTGGTGATAGGACAGTTCTGTGGGAATCGGTACCCAATAACAGCGTGCGCCGTCCATCTCGCTCGGGTGGACGGGCTGGGAATTGCTCCAGGCTATTCTCACGCCTTCGTCGAACGCTTCCAGATGAAAGGTTTCGCCCTGAAGCAGTAGGCGCTCGCCGTCATTGGGGATTAGTTCATCCAGCGCAAGCCAGCCTTTCCCACGGTCCAGTTCGATCAAAAAGCTTTGGTAGCGTTGGTTGCGCTCGTCGAAGCGAATCATCACCGGGCTGCGGTTATCGAGCAGCGGTTTGAGGCTCGCATGAATTTCCAGAGGCGAGGTCAGCAGCTTGGGTGGTTGTGGGCCAGCTTCTTCAAGGAAAGGATTTGCCACGTTCCAGGTCTCTCAGCGCAGCTGCATCGCGAACGGTAATGCCCGCGCGTCCGTGTGGGGGGATCAGGCCTGGCTGAGAGGCCTTTGTTGAGTGGTCTTGGCCGTGCCGCCCCGGTTGTCGTACAGATCCGGCGTCGCGTTACTGCCTTGCAGAATCTCCAGCATGCTGCCAACCGCTGCGCGATTGGCGCGAATCAGTCGGCCGTTACGCTCGTTGGCTGCGCGGCAGGCATTCAATGCGGTCTCGAGTGAATCGGCCTGCTCAAGAATGCGGGTGCCCAGCGCGCTCTTCGCGGCGAGTTGTTGCAGGCCGGCGCGATCCGAACTCAGCCCTTGTTCGCTCAGCCACTGGCTGCGCAGGCCGCCATGCTGTCCGAGCAGTGCAAGCAGAGGTTGCGTCTGCGAGAGGATGCCTTCCAGTTTCGCCAGATCGCGATCACTCAGCGCCTGGAATTCCTGCTCGGCGAGCTCAAGTAATTGATGGGCGATGTCGATATCGCCACTGAGTTGCTGGAGCAGGGCTTCGTCTTGCATGTCTGGCTCGGGAAGGGGCGCTGAGTCGCCTTAGCGCTGGGTTTCAAACGCCAGCAGCTTGGAGGCGACGCGCTGGCTGTCGACCTGATAGCTGCCGTCGGCGATGGCTTGCCGCAGTTTGGCCACGCGCTCCTGATCTACGGACGGCTGTTCATTGAGCTTGTCCATGGCCTGCTGCAGGCGCTGGGCTTCGGGGCTCAGTTGTACGGATTCGCCAGCCGGAGCCGTAGTACTGCTGCTGACTGGTACGGTATCGCCGCTCGCCGGCTGCGCCGTGGGGCGCTCGTTGCCTTGAACGCTGCCGCTACGCGTAGCGGTCGACCCGAGAGCGCTGTTGGGCCGGTTGAAGTCGATGACCATGATACAAACCTCGAAGGAATCAGGACGCTTGCCTGGTTTTCGGCTGCGTCCGGAAGAACTTTAGCTTTTTTATCCATCATCGTCATGGTCGCGTCTCGCACACGTCGCGGGAGGCTGCGCTACATCGCGACCTCAACCTGTCCGGGGCCGGCGACGCGAGCTTTCACGACTCGTCCCGAGCGCAGGTTCTTTACGCGGATCTGCGTGCCGGGCGCACCGTCGGACATCGCTTCGCCTGGCATGCGGACATTGATTCCTCCGCTGCGCGCGATGATGACTACCTGATCGCCCTTGCGTACCACCTCGGCGAGCTGCAGAAGTGGGGGCGCGAGCACCTGATCGAGTTGAACCGGGCGCGTCAGCTTGTTGCCCAATATCTGGTCGAGCGACGTCAGATAGCCCTGGGTGAGCAACGACACATCTCGTTCGGCCAGGGAGACATCGGCCGCACTGAGGGTGCTGTCCCGCTTGAGCGGGCGGGTGGCGATGATGACATCCCGATACAGACGAACCTGGCCAGGAACGAACAGCGACCACGGCGAGCTGCCTTCGCAGCTGACACGAACCGTGACGCGGCCGATCGGTTGCGCGGGACTCTCGAGCTTGACGGTGAGTGGCTTGTCGCAACTGGCCAGGCGCAGGCGAGGGTCGAGGCGGTTCACTTCGATTTCGTGACGGCCTGCGATGTCGCTACGTCGCAGATAGTCTGTCGTCGCCTGCTCAAGAAACTTTCGAGTCTCGTCGATAAGCTGGTCGGGATGTGACAGAGTCGGCGTCTGCTGCGCCAGAGCAGGGGCGCTAAGCAAGGCCAGACACGCGAAGACGATGAGGCTGCTGTGCGTCGTGTTTGCGGCGTGTCGAAATAATGTCGGTTGAGCATTCATGGCTCGATCCGAAGCAAGGGGCGTGCCCATTGACCCGTTTGGCTTTAGGCAGCGCTGCTGCTAACGCAAGAGGATGACGGCATGGCCGGAGTATTGGATTCGGTTAACCAGAGAACCCAGCTGGTGGGGCAGAACCGTCTGGAGCTGCTGTTGTTTCGCCTCGACGGAGCGCAGCTATACGGCATTAACGTGTTCAAGGTGAAAGAAGTGCTGCAGTGCCCGCGCCTGACCGTCATGCCGCGCTCGACTGCTGTCGTCCGCGGTGTCGCCAATATCCGCGGCAATACGTTGCCGATCCTCGATCTGGCATTGGCCATCGGCAAGCCCGCGCTCGACGATCTGCAGAGCTGCTTTACCATCATCACCGAGTACAACAACCGGACCCTTGGCTTCTTGGTGCGATCAGTCGAGCGCATCGTGAACATGAACTGGGAGGAAATTCTCCCTCCGCCCAAGGGCGCCGGGCGCGACCATTACCTCACGGCAGTGACGCATTTCGACGGGCAGATGGTCGAGATCATCGACGTGGAAAAAGTTCTGGCCGAAGCCGCGCCGGTTTCGGAGACGGTTTCGGCCGCTGTCATCGATGCCGATGTGCAGGCCCGTGCCGGCTCGTGCCGCGTGCTGATCGTCGACGACTCGTCGGTTGCGCGGAGGCAGATCATCCGCTGTCTGCAGAATCTTGGCGTAGAGGTTGTGGCTCTCAATGACGGGCGCCAGGCGCTGAACTATCTGAAGGCAATGGCCGATGAGGGGCGACGTCCGGCCGATGAATTCATGATGATGATTTCCGATATTGAAATGCCGGAAATGGATGGCTATACCCTGACTACTGAGGTGCGTCACGACCCGCGTATGCAGGACATGCATATCCTTTTGCATACCTCGCTTTCCGGGGTGTTCAACCAGAACATGGTCAAGCGGGTCGGCGCGGACGATTTTCTTGCCAAATTCCAACCGGACGATCTGGCCACTCGGGTGGCGGAGCGGATAAAGCGTGCGGACCGAAACTGAGGCCATGACCTCTCATTATCAGGGCGGGAGCAATTAGTGTCAGGCGATCAGGATTTCGAGCAGTTCCGGATATTTCTTGAAAAGACGTGCGGCATCCTGCTGGGCAGTAACAAGCAGTATCTGGTCTCCAGTCGACTGAACAAGCTGATGGAGCAGCAGCGCATCACTTCGCTTGGTGAATTGGTCAGGAAGATTCAGAGCATGCCGCGCTCGGGCCTGCGCGAGCAGGTCGTCGATGCCATGACGACCAACGAAACCCTGTGGTTTCGCGACACTTATCCTTTCGAGGTTCTCAAGAACCGGGTGCTGCCCGAGCTGCTCAAGAGCGGCGCGGGCCAGCGGCTGAGAATCTGGTCGGCTGCCTGTTCATCGGGGCAGGAACCTTATTCGCTGTCGATGAGTATCGATGAGTTCGAGCGGGCGAATCCGAGCCAGCCGCGACTGGGTGTGCAGATCGTCGCCACCGAATTGTCCGGGACCATGCTGGCGGCCAGCAAAGCGGCCGAGTATGACGGCCTGGCCATCGCCCGCGGCTTGTCCAGCGAGCGACTGCAGCGCTACTTCGATGTAGCCGCGCCGGGGCGTTGGGTGGTCAAGCCGCCTATTCGCGCACGCGTCGAGTTCCGCACTCAGAATCTACTCGACAGCTATGCCGCGCTGGGCAAGTTCGACATCGTGTTCTGCCGTAACGTACTGATCTACTTCTCCGCCGACGTGAAGAAGGACATCCTTCGCCGTATCCATGCGACGCTCAAGCCAGGCGGCTATCTGTTCCTCGGCGCTTCCGAGGCGCTCAACGGCTTGCCCGAGCTGTATCAGATGGTCCAGTGCAGCCCGGGCATCATTTATCAGGCGCGGTAGCCCTTATCGGCGGCAGAAAACCGTCGTACATCATGACGATACGCGGCAACGCAGCGGTAAAGCCTTGCCGCTTTTGACGCCTAAGCGAATGATGCTCAGAATAAATCCTTTAAAATCAATTGCTTGAATAGATGGCATGGGCTTTGCTCAAGTTTGCGCCAGCAGACTTGTATCCGGCAGAGGTCCAGATCCATGAGCATCAGTTTCGACAAGGCGCTCGGCATTCACGAGAAGGCGCTTGGTTTTCGCGCCCAGCGTGCCGAAGTGCTGGCCAACAACATCGCCAACGCCGATACGCCCAACTACAAGGCGCGTGATCTGGACTTCGGCGCCGTGCTGGCAGCGCAGGCCGCACGCGGTGAGGGCAGCTTCGCCACGCGTACCACCGACGCCCGGCACATCGCCGCCGAAGGGCTGGAGATCGCCGATCCCTCGTTGCGCTTTCGCACGCCGGCGCATGCCTCGCTCGATCAGAACACCGTCGATCTGCAGATCGAGCAATCCAACTACGCGCAGAACGCCGTCGATTTTCAGGCGAGCTTCACACTGCTCAACAGTAAGTTCCGCGGGCTGATGAGCGCCCTGCGTGGCGAATAAGGAGTCCAGCCATGTCCCTGAGTAATGTCTTCAACATCGCTGGTAGCGGCATGAGTGCGCAAAGCACGCGCCTCAACACCATCTCCAGCAATATCGCCAACGCCGAGACGGTGTCCTCCAGCGTCGATGAAACCTACCGGGCTCGTCACCCAGTGTTCGCCACCATGCTGCAGCAGGCCAGCGGCGCGCCGAACGAGTCACTGTTCGCCGATCAGGACCAGGCCGGCGTCGGTGTGCAGGTGCTCGGTGTGGTCGAGGACCAGAGCGAGCTGCAGGCTCGCTACGAGCCTAATCACCCGGCGGCCGACGACAAGGGCTACGTCTACTATCCGAACGTCAACGTGGTGGAGGAGATGGCCGACATGATTTCCGCCAGCCGCGCGTTCCAGACCAACGCCGAGCTGATGAACACGGCCAAGACCATGCTGCAGAAAGTGCTGACGCTGGGTCAGTAAGGGAGCCTTTTGATGAGCACAACAAGCGGCGTTGGCGGTACCGGCTCGATACTGGACCAGTACCAGTTCGGCAAGGACCGTGAGGTCAAGGGCGAAGAACTCGGCAAGAACGAGTTTCTCGAACTGCTGGTCGCGCAGATGAACAACCAGAATCCGCTGGAGCCACAGGAGAACGGCGAGTTCATCGGTCAGCTTGCGCAGTTCAGCACCGTCGAGGGTGTCGAGAAGCTGAACTCCAGCATGGAGACCATCCTGTCCGGCTACCAGTCGTCACAGGCGTTGCAGGCTTCGTCGCTGGTCGGACGCAAGGTCATCGTGCCGACCGACAAGGCGGTGGTCGACACCAGCGAAACCTTCAAAGCCAGCCTGGTGCTGCCAACGTCGAGCAGCAACGTGTTCGTCAACATCTACGACAGCACCGGCGCTTCGGTCGGCCGCGTCAATCTCGGGCAGCAGCAGGCCGGCAACGTCTCCTTCATGTGGGACGGCAAGGATGCGAGCGGCAAAACCTTGCCGCCCGGCACCTACAAGTTCGAGGCGCAGGCTACCTACGACGGCGAAACGAAGGGGCTGTACACCCTGCTTCCGGCCAATGTGGACAGCGTCACGCTCGGGCAGAACGGCGGGGAGCTGATGCTCAACCTGGCCGGTATCGGCAGCATCGGGCTTTCCCAGGTCCAGGTCATCGGACAATAACCGCCGGCACCCGGCGAAAGGAGCGATTCAATGTCCTTCAATATCGGTCTCAGCGGCCTGCGTGCCGCGAGCAAGGATCTCAACGTCACCGGCAACAACATCGCCAACGCCGGCACGGTCGGCTTCAAGCAGTCGCGCGCGGAGTTTTCCGATGTGTATGCCGCTTCCGTCATGGGGACCGGCAAGAACCCGCAAGGCAGCGGCGTGCTGATGTCGAACATTTCCCAGCAGTTCAACCAGGGCAACATCAACTACACGCAGAACGCTCTGGATCTGGCGATCAACGGCAACGGCTTCTTCCAGGTCAGTAACAACGGCGCCATGAGCTATACCCGCGCGGGCTACTTCGGCACCGACCGCACCGGTTTCCTGGTCGATAACTTCGGCTACAAGCTGCAGGGCTATCCGGTCGATGCGAACGGCAATCTGCAGAGCGGCGTGGTTGGCGACCTGCAGGTGCAGACCACCAATCAGGCGCCGAAGGCGACCAGCCAGATCACCACGGCGTTCAACCTGAACTCGACGCAGAAATCGCCGACGACCTGGCAGGCTGCCTATGATGCCGAGGTGCAGCCGTTCTATGACGCGGCCTATAACAACTCGCTGACAGCGGCCGGACAGGCTGCCTACGATGCCGAGCTCGCCGCATCGGGCGACACAACGGCAGCCGATGCCGCTCGCGCTGCAGCACTGGTCGACGCGACGAATATTGCTAATGCCCAAGCCGCGGGAGATGCCGCGAAAGCACTGCCGGCGAATGTGACAGCGGCGTTGACCGCGGCGAATGCGACGTTCGATCCAACCGACCCCACCACCTACAACAGCTCGACCTCGCTGAACATCTACGATTCGCAGGGTAATGCGCATGTCATGACGCAGTATTTCGTCAAGACGAGTGCGAACACCTGGGACATGAAGGTGCTGATCGATGGGCGCAATCCTGCCAACCCGGCGCAGCAGCCGCCGCAGCCTTACGTCATGGGGCTGTCGTTCAATTCCTCCGGTGCTCTGACGGGCATCGATAATGGTGGCTCAGGGCTGTTCAGCGTCTCGCCGGACCTGAAGGTGACGCTGAATTCCGCCACGGGCAACCCCCCGGCGGGTGGCTGGATTCCGGCGATATCCGACGGTGGTAGCCCAGCCACCTGGTCGGCCAACGGCGCCCTGGCCAATCCGGGCGGCATCGTCCTCGACTTCTCCAAGTCCTCGCAGTACGCCAGTACCTTTGCGGTAAACAGCGTGGCTCAGGACGGTTACACCACCGGCGAGCTGGCCGGCCTGGAAATCGACGACACCGGCGTGATCTTTGCGCGTTACACCAACGGCCAGTCCAAGGTGCAGGGGCAGATTGTGCTGGCCAACTTTGCCAACGTGCAGGGCCTGACTCCGGTGGGCAAGACGCAGTGGGTGCAGTCGTTCGAATCCGGTGAGCCGGTGGTGGGCACGCCGATGTCCGGCACCCTCGGGGCGCTGCAGGCCGGTGCGCTGGAAGACTCCAACGTCGAACTGTCCGACCAGCTGGTCAACCTGATCGTCGCCCAGCGCAACTATCAGGCGAACGCCAAGACCATCGAAACGGAAAGCGCGATCACTCAGACCATCATCAACCTGCGCTGAGGTTGAGAGGCAAGCGGCTTGCCGCCACCGGCAGGATTCCGCCGCTTCCTCGATCGAAGGCCCGCAAGGGCCTTCGTCGTTTCTGAAAAGCGCTTCCGATTCAATGGCTTGGGCGGTTATGGTCGCGGTGGCACGCGCCTTGCTATCTCGATGTCGACAGAATGGCGAGTGTCAATCTCGCGTCTTGGAGTTTGCTGATGGACAAGATGCTCTACGTGGCCATGACCGGCGCCAGCCAGAACGCGCGGGCACAGCAGGCCCATGCGAACAACCTGGCGAACATCTCCACCACCGGATTTCGGCGGGACTTCGAGCAGGCGCGTTCGATGCAGGTGTTCGGCGACAGTTTCCCGGCGCGTGTCTACGCGATGACCGAGCGCCCGGGTACGGACTTTACCGCCGGCGCGCTACAGGAAACCGGGCGCGATCTGGACGTCGCCATCGAAGGCGAAGGCTGGATCGCGGTTCAGGCGCCCGATGGTGGCGAAGCCTACGTGCGCACCGGCAGCTTGAATATCGATGTGCTCGGCGTGCTGCGTACCGCCGATGGCATGCCGGTGATGGGCAACGGCGGGCCGATCGCCATTCCGCCCGAGGAAAAGGTCGACATCGGTCAGGACGGCACCATCAGCATCCGCGCTCTGGGCGAAGACCCGAACGTGGTCGTCACTGTCGATCGCCTGAAACTTGTCAATCCCGATCCGCAGCAGCTGGAGAAGGGCACCGATGGCCTGATCCGCATGAAGGGCGGCCAGCCAGTGGAGGCGGACGCAGGCGTGCGCGTGACCTCGGGCTTCCTCGAGGCGAGCAACGTGAATGCGGTGGCCGAAATGACATCCATGCTGGCGCTGTCACGCCAGTTCGAACTGCACGTGAAGATGATGCGCACCGCCGAGGATGATGCGGCTGCGATGGCTCGCGTCCTGCAAATCAGCTAACACCAGCGCGTCGCGTCCGCTCGACGCACGAGGAGAAAGCACATGCTTCCAGCACTTTGGGTCAGCAAGACCGGTTTGTCCGCCCAGGACATGAACCTGACGACCATCTCGAACAACCTGGCCAACGTCTCGACCACCGGCTTCAAGCGTGATCGTGCCGAGTTCCAGGACCTGCTCTATCAGATCCGTCGCCAGCCCGGCGGGCAGTCCAGCCAGGACAGCGAGCTGCCGTCCGGCCTGCAACTAGGTACCGGGGTACGCATCACCGGCACGCAGAAGATCTTTACCACCGGCAGCCTGCAGACCACCGAACAGCCGCTCGACATGGCGATCAACGGGCGCGGCTTCTTTCAGGTGCTGCTGCCTGACGGCACCGTGTCCTACACCCGCGACGGTAGCTTCCACCTGAGCTCCGACGGCCAGATCGTCACCTCCAACGGCTATTCGCTGGAACCTGCCATTGTCGTGCCGCCGGAAACCCAGACTTTCACCGTCGGCGAAGACGGCACCGTCTCGGTGACTATGCTGGGCAATGCGCAGCCGCAGATCATCGGCAATATCCAGACGGCTGACTTCATCAACCCGGCCGGCCTGCAGGCGATGGGCAGCAACCTGTTCCTGGAGACCGCGGCCAGCGGCGCGCCGCAGATCAGTACGCCGGGCCTCAACGGCCTGGGTACGGTGCTGCAAAACACGCTGGAAAACTCCAACGTCAGCGTGGTGGAGGAGCTGGTCAACATGATCACCACCCAGCGCGCCTACGAGATGAACTCCAAGGTCATCTCCACCGCCGACCAGATGCTGTCGTTCGTTACCCAGCAGTTGTAAGTCGCGTTAACCGTTGTTGCAGGGCATGGATAGCTCGCTGTGTCCGAAGTCGTTTCAGTGGCCCTGTCCGGGCTGAGGTGTGTATGAGCCGCTTGTTGACCGTTGTTGTCTCGATATCGTCCGCGCTGGCCCTGGCCGGCTGCGTGGCGCCGGCGCCCAAGCCGAACGATCCGTACTACGCGCCGGTGCTGCCGCGTACGCCGCTGCCGGCGGCACAGAACAACGGTGCTATCTATCAGGCCGGTTTCGAGACCAACCTCTACGACGACCGCAAGGCCTTCCGGGTGGGCGACATCATCACCATCACCCTCAACGAGCGGACCCAGGCGAGCAAGAACGCCTCGTCGCAGATTTCCAAGGACAGCAGCGCCAACATCGGCCTGGGCTCGCTGTTCGGCGGTGGCGTTTCGATGGGCAATCCGCTGACCGGCAACAAAATGACGCTCGGCGCCGAATACGAGGCTGAGCGTGACACCTCCGGCTCCGGTCAGGCGGGGCAGAGCAACAGCCTCTCCGGCTCGATCACGGTGACCGTCTCCGAGGTGCTGCCCAACGGTATTCTCGCGGTGCGCGGCGAGAAGTGGATGACGCTCAACACCGGCGACGAGCTGGTGCGCATCGCCGGCCTGGTGCGTGCCGACGACATCACCACGGACAACACCGTGCCTTCGACACGGATTGCCGACGCGCGCATCACCTATTCGGGGACGGGTGCCTTCGCCGACGCGAGCCAGCCGGGGTGGCTGGATCGCTTCTTCATCAGCCCGCTGTGGCCGTTCTGACCGGAGGCTGTTCCATGATGCGCAAATTTTTCGTGCTGCTCGGCCTGCTCGGCCTGGCCATGACCGCCCAGGCCGAGCGCCTCAAGGACGTCGCCACCATCAATGGCGTGCGCGCCAACCAGCTGGTCGGCTACGGCCTGGTGGTCGGCCTGAATGGCAGCGGCGACCAGACCACGCAGACGCCGTTCACCGTGCAGACGTTCAACAACATGCTGGCGCAGTTCGGCATCAAGGTGCCGGCCGGCGGCAACGTGCAGCTGAAAAACGTCGCGGCGGTGTCCATTCACGCCGAGTTGCCGCCATTCGCCAAGCCCGGGCAGACCATCGACATCACCGTGTCCTCGATCGGTAACGCCAAGAGCCTGCGCGGCGGCAGCCTGCTGATGGCGCCGCTCAAGGGCATCGACGGCAACGTCTACGCCATCGCCCAGGGCAACCTGGTGGTCGGCGGTTTCGATGCCAGCGGCGCCGACGGCTCACGGGTCACCGTCAACGTACCGTCGGCCGGGCGAATTCCGGGAGGGGCGACCGTCGAACGGCAGGTGCCGAGTGCCTTCAACCAGGGCAACACGCTGACGCTCAACCTCAATCGACCGGACTTCACCACGGCGAAGAATATTGTCGACCAGATCAATGACCTACTCGGCCCAGGCGTGGCGCAGGCGCTGGATGGCGGCTCCATCAGCGTCAGCGCGCCGCTGGACCCGAGCCAGCGCGTGGATTACCTGTCGATCCTGGAGAATCTCGAGGTCGACGTCGGCCAGGCGGTGGCCAAGGTCATCATCAATTCGCGCACCGGCACCATCGTCATCGGTCAGAACGTGCGCGTGCAGCCAGCCGCCGTCACCCACGGCAGCCTGACGGTGACCATTACCGAGGATCCGCAGGTTAGCCAGCCGGAGGCGTTCTCCGCTGGGCAGACCGCGGTGGTGCCCAACTCCCGGGTGCAGGCCGAAGAGGAAGCCAAGCCGATGTTCAAGTTCGGTCCTGGTACCACGCTGGACGAGATCGTGCGTGCGGTGAACCAGGTCGGCGCGGCGCCCAGCGACCTCATGGCGATTCTCGAGGCGCTCAAGCAGGCCGGTGCGTTGCAGGCCGATCTGATCGTGATCTAAGGGTTTAACGGATATGGATACTCGTCTGGGCGCCGGCGGGCGCGGTCTCGACAGCGGCAGCTACACCGATCTCAATCGCCTCAACCAGTTGAAGGTGGGCAAGGATCGTGATGGCGAAGAAAACGTGCGCAAGGTTGCGCAGGAATTCGAGTCGCTGTTTCTCAACGAGATGCTCAAGTCGATGCGCTCGGCCAATGCCGTGCTGGCCGAAGACAACCCGCTGAACAGCCAGGCCGCCAAGCAGTATCAGGAGATGTACGACCAGCAGCTGTCGGTCAGTCTGTCGAAAGACGGCGGCGGCATCGGCCTGGCCGACGTGTTGGTGCGCCAGCTGAGCAAGCAGACTGAAACCGCCAGCCGGCCGAACCCGTTCGCCCAGGTCGCTGCCACCGAAGGCGCGAGCTGGCCGAACAAGCCGGCAGCCGCGACCGAGGCCGTGCGTGACGACTCGCGTCTGCTCAACCAGCGCCGCCTGGCGTTGCCAGGCAAGCTCAGCGAGCGCCAGGTCGCCAATGTTTCGGCAACCAATCCTGCCGCGCCGCAGGCGCTGGTATCCGATGGCAAGCCGCTGGTCGAACTGGACTGGAAGCCCGCCACCGCCTTTGCCGCCCCGCAGGACAAGTCGCTGATCGTCAACGGGGTGCCGGCGAATGCAGCCGCAGCGCCGAGCAAGACGCGTTTCAGCTCGCGCGAGGAATTCATCACCACCATGCTGCCGATGGCCGAGAAGGCCGCCGAGCGCCTGGGCGTCGAGCCGCGCTATCTGGTGGCGCAGGCCGCGCTGGAAACCGGCTGGGGCAAGTCCATGATCCGTCACCGCGACGGCAGCAACAGCCACAACCTGTTCGGTATCAAGGCTACCGGCTGGCAGGGCGAGTCCGCCTCGGCGACCACCACCGAATACGTCAATGGCAAGGCCACCCGCGAGGTGGCGGGCTTCCGCGCCTACGATTCCTTCGAGCAGAGCTTCAACGACTTCGTCAGCTTGCTGGAGAACAACGATCGTTACCGGACCGCCATTCAGGTCGCCAGCAATTCCGGCGACTCCGAGCGCTTCGTCAAAGAGTTGCAGAAGGCGGGCTACGCCACCGATCCGCAGTACGCGCGCAAGATCAGCCAGATCGCGCGCAAGATGCAGACCTATCAGACCGTCGCCGACGCAGGTTCGGCGCCCGCCATGCGGACCAGAGGCTAATTCATGGCTGACCTACTCAATATTGGCCTGTCCGGGCTTTCCGCCAGCAAGACGCAGCTGTCGATCACCGGCCACAACATCAGCAACGTCAACACGCCGGGCTACACGCGCCAGGATGCGACCCAGGCGACACGGCTGGCACAGTTCAGCGGCGCGGGTTATATCGGCTCCGGCACCACGCTGGTCGATGTGCGCCGCAGCTACAGCGAGTTCCTGACCAGTCAGTTGCGCAGCAGCACGGCGCTCAATAGCGACGTCGCGGCCTACAAGAGTCAGATTGATCAGCTCGACTCGCTGCTTGCCGGTACTACCACGGGAATCACCCCGGCATTGCAGAGCTTCTTTTCCGCATTGCAGACCGCGGCCGAGGACCCGGCCAACATTCCGGCGCGGCAGCTGGTGCTGGCCGAGTCCGAAGGCCTGGCGCGGCGTTTCAATACCGTCTATGACCGGCTGGCCGAGCAGAACGCGTTCACCAACAAGCAGATGTCCGCAGTCACCGATCAGGTCAACCGACTGGCCAGCAGCATCGGCAGCCTGAACGAAGCCATCGCCGTCGCTGCCGCCAATGGCAAGCAGCCGAACGATCTGCTTGATGCTCGCGAAGAGGCGGTGCGCCAGCTGTCCACCTACATCGGCGTAACGGTGGTTCCGCAGGACGACAGCAGCTTTAACATCTTCATCGGCAGCGGCCAGCCGCTGGTGGTGGGCAGCAGCGTGGCGCGCCTGGAAGTGGTGCCGGGGCAGGGCGACCCTAACCGCCACGAGGTACAGTTCATCAGCGGCGGCTCGCGCCAGGGCATCACCTCGCAGATCAGCGGTGGCGAGCTGGGCGGGCTGATTCGCTATCGCAGCGAGGTGCTGGACTCGACCATGAACTCCTTGGGCCGTCTGGCACTGGCGGTGAGCGATCAGGTCAACAGCCAGCTCGGACAAGGGCTGGATCTGAAGGGCAATGTGGGGACGGCGCTGTTTGGCGATTACAACGATCCGGCGCTGGCCAAGCTGCGCGTCAATGCGTTTTCCGGCAACAGCAGCAACGCGCAACCGGCGCTGAACATCACGCAAACCAATCTGCTGACCACCAGCGACTATCTCATGGAGTACGGCGCTGGCGGCTACACGGTGCGTCGCCTGAGCGACAGCCAGCCGATGACGGTGACCACTAATGCGGATGGCAGCCTGAGCATCACCGACAAGAGCGGCCGGGATCAGGGATTCCAGATCGTGCCGGGAACGCCGGCACCCGCGCTGGGCGACAAATTCACGCTGCAGCCCACGCGTCGCGGTGCAACCGATATCACGGCGGTGCTCGATCAGGCAGATCAACTGGCGTTCGCCGCGCCGATGCGTGCCGAAGGTAATTTGCAAAACAGCGGAACCGGACTGATCGGTCAGCCTGATCTGGTCAATGGCCCGTCGCCGATAGACAAGAGCGTGCTCAGCGCAGCCAGCCTTTCGCTCGAGGTAACGCTGAGTGCAGATGGCAAGACCTATACGCTGGGCGATCCGCTGCCGAGCGGCTGGTCGTACGTTGATGATCAGGGCAACCCGTTGACGCCCGCTCCCAGCTTTACGTCGGGCACCGCCAATACCGTGCGGGTGGCTTATACGTCTGGCACCGAGACGTATCAGCTGGCCTTTGCCATGAGCGGCCGTCCGGCGAATGGTGATGATTTCAGTATCGCCTTCAACCAGAGTGGAGTCTCCGACAACCGCAACGCCCTGAAGCTGGTCGACCTGCAAAGCAAGCAGAGCATCGGTGTCGATAACAACGTGGCGGGTTCCGGTTTCAGTTTCACCGACGGCTATGGCGAGCTGGTCGAGCGCGTTGGCACGCTGACCGCGCAGGCGCGACTGGACAGCGAGGCGAACGGCGCGATCCTCAAGCAGGCCACCGACAACCGCGACTCGCTGTCGGCGGTCAACCTCGACGAGGAGGCCGCCAACCTGATCAAGTTCGAGCAGTACTACAACGCCTCGGCGCAGATCATTCAAGTTGCCCGCTCGCTGTTCGATACATTGATCAGCACCTTCCGCTAACAGGCCCGACCATGCGCATCTCGACCTTGCAGGCATTCAACAACGGCGTCGCCGGGTTGCAACGCAACTACGCCAACGCGACCCGTACTCAGGAACAGATCAGCACCGGCAACCGCATCCTCACTCCGGCCGACGATCCGGTCGCGTCGGTACGCCTGCTGCAGCTGGAACAGCAGCAGAACGTGTTGAGCCAGTACAACGCCAACCTTACGGCGGCGAAGAACAGCCTGACCCAGGAAGAGGTCACGCTCAATTCGGTAAACACCGTATTGCAGCGCGTGCGCGAGCTGGCAGTACAGGCCGGCAACGGCGCGCTCGATCCGCAGGATCGCAAGTCCATTGCGGCCGAACTGGGCGAGCGAGAGGATGAGTTGCTGTCGTTGATGAACACCCGTAACGCGCGAGGCGAATATCTGTTCGCGGGCTTTCAGGGCAAGACACAGCCGTTCGTGCGGGGCGCCGATGGCAGCTATAGCTACGAAGGTGATGAGGGGCAGCGCAAGCTGCAAATCGCCAGCTCGTTAAATATTCCGATCAGCGACAATGGCAAGTCGGTCTTTGAGAACGTGATCAATGCCGGGCGTTACCAAAGCGTCTTCACCGCTCAAGCCGGTTCCACGTTGAGCGTTTCGGCTCCGCTGGTTCAGGATGAGGTCGCGCTCAGCGCAAATCCGGCATTTCCCGCTGCGGGCATTGGCGTGCACTTCACTTCGGAAACTGACTACATCGTCTACGATCTCAGCGCTCCGCCAGCTGATTTTGCTGATCCATTTGCCGATCCCAATCTCGTCCTCGCGTCCGGTTCTTTGGACGACAAAACGGACACAAGCGACAAACTCGTTTTTCGTGGTGTGGTCATGCAGTTTAACGGCACGCCTGCGGCTGGCGATTCGGTTGAGGTTACGCTGGACGCTACTCAGCAGAAGCAGGGCATCCTCAGCACCATCGCCAGCCTACGCTCCGCGTTGGAAAACCCTATCACGGGTAATCAGGGGGTTCACGATGCCGTTGCCGTCGCGCTGACCAACCTCGACCACGGCATGGTCAGCGTCGATGCCGCGCGCGGCAATATCGGTGCTCGGCTGAACGTGATCGAAACGACGCAGACCGATAACGAGGACGTGACGCTGGTGAACAAATCGGTGCAGGCCGAGCTGAAAGAGCTGGACTATGCCGAAGCGTTGTCGCGCCTGTCGTTCCAGACCGTCATCCTCGAGGCGGCGCAGCAGAGCTATGTGAAGATCAGTGGGCTCAACCTGTTCAACGCGATGAGGTAACGGCAGGTTGACGGGGTTCGCAAAAAACGCATCCCGTTTTGACTTCGCTAGAACGCTGTCTAGATTAAGCACGCTGCGGAGCAGGAAGTACCGCAGCCTTCAAACTTCATAAGGACGTGAATATGAGCAAAGCATTTCTTTCCGCAGTGGCCTTCGCGCTACTCACCTCGCTGGCCGTGCCAGGCCATGCTGCCAGTAATCCTCAGCAGAGCGCTCCTGCCGCTGTACCGGCAGCGAATGCCGAGATTGCAGTCGTCAAGATCAACAGCGCCGACGCAGAAACCCTGACCCGGGAACTCAAAGGCATCGGCCCGACCAAGGCGAAGGCGATCATCGATTATCGCGACGACCACGGCCCGTTCCAGTCAGTCGACGAGCTGCTGGAGGTCAAGGGCATCGGCGCGGCAACGCTCGAGAAGAACCGCAGCAAGCTCAGTCTGTAACCTGCAGCCGAAGCGAGTCGCACTGGCTCGCTTCGTGTCAGCCCCTCCTTCGGCCGAACCCTGTCGCTGCAGCCCAGTCAAAAACGCTATCGAAAAAGCGTTGACATATGACGGTTATGCACATTTCAAACGGCCAGTAGACCGTTCGTCTCCGTCTCCTTGTCGTTGCTTAATCAAATGACATAAGTCATTGTTTTTCAATGACTTGGGCGGCTGCGCAAAAAAGGAGCGATTTGTCTCAGAGGCCCGTGAGTAGGGCGTTTGACGCAATCATCCATAAACAATTCACAAGGTTATCCACAGCTTCTGTGGGTAACCTCGCTAACCCAGCAAGGACGCTGCCTGGAGGAAACTCTGTATGAAAGCGCCTTGGAATTTCCTGCGATACCTACCCGTTGCCCAACGCGTCATTGCTCGTGGCAGAGTTCCCGCGTTGCTGCTGGCGGTCGCGCGTAAGCGCTCCTCTCACGGCGGGTTGCTCAAAGGTTTGCGTGAGGATCTGTCGCTGTTTCAGGCGTTGTGTGTCGCTTGGTGGCGCGGAGAGTACCGGGCGATCAGCAAGTCGACGCTCGTATCGGTAGTTGCCGCGCTGTTGTACTTTCTGTCGCCGCTGGATGCGCTTCCGGACTGGATTCCCGGGCTCGGCTTCATCGATGACCTGGCGGTGATGGGTTGGGTCATGCGCAAGTGGTCCGACGAGCTTGTGGCGTTTCGTGGCTGGCGCGACGCTCAGCCACCGTCGCGTAAAGCGGCGCTGGAGGTGTTGCCGGCAGCGCAGGAAACCGAGCGACGTTAGAGCGGATGCGCTGCCGTTGCATACAGTGAAATGCAGTGGCAGCGCGATGCTCCATTGCCTGTCCAGACTGTTAAGATTCGGCTATCTAGGCCAAAGAGTTCAGGAAAGAAAGATGAATGTGCAGGTCATCATGCGCGATGGCGCACCCGAATATGCTGTCCTGCCGTGGAGCGAATATGAAGCGCTGCTGAATGCGGTAGGGCGACGGCCCGACGCTCCTCAGCCTGCTCCTGAAGCTGTTTGCGCACCGGCGCTGCGACAGCTGCCACAATTGCGTGAGGCGAAGGGGTTGGATATCGCAGCGTTGGCCCGCTCAGTAGGTATCAGCCCGGCCTATCTCGCATTGATTGAAAGCGGTGAGCGGGTACCCGATACGGCGATCCGCCGCGCCTTGGCCCGTGCCCTCGAGGTACCACGCTGGGAGGACGACGCTTGAGCCTGCAACGTCCTGCGGTACGCATCAGTCGGCAGCATTGGCAAGCGCTGCTGCTGGAGTTGGGCGAGGCTCGCCGGCAGCGTCATCTGGTGACCTATCGAGCATTGGTCGAGCGCCTGCAATTACCGGCTCCGGCCATGCAAACGCTGACCGCTGCGCTGGAGCACCTGGCCGCGTTGGATGCGCGGGCGGAACGGCCTTTGCGCAGCGCACTGGTCATCAGTCAGGGCGCCAGCCGTCTACCCCGTACGGGGTTCTTCGAGTGTGCGACGAAACTCGGGCGCTTCAGTGGACCGTCAGACGGGTTCGCTGCGGCATCCTGGCACGCTGGCGAGGTCGCGCGGGTTTTCGAATTCGACTATCCGGAGGTTCCATGATGCTCTGGAAGCTGCGCGCGAGCGCAGGCTATCTGCTCGCCCGCAAACTGATGGCTGCGCGTTGGGCGGTGCAACAGCCGAAGCTATGGCGCTGGATGGAAGGGCAGTTCTCGCGCAAGGCCAATCTGGGCGATCGTGCCGCGCAGAGTTTCTACGGCCATATGCTCTATTTTCGTGGCCAGGGTCTGGGCGCAAAACAGGAAGGCATACGGCTGTTGCGTTTGGCTGCTCAGGCCGGCGATGCCAAAGCGGCCTACCAGCTGGGCGTGATCAGTCTCAGTGAAGATGCCTCGCGTGGTCCAGATGGCTCTGAGGCTGCGCGCTGGTGGGAGCAGGCGGCAACTGCCGGACATCCGCTGGCGGCGATGCGGCTAGAGCAGCTTTACCGTGCCGGTGGCTATGGCCTGGCTGCGGATCCGGCAGTAGCCGATCGCTACAAGGCGCTCGCCGCACGCCGCGGCATATAAAGTCTGCTGGAGCTGATGAGAATGAAAAAGGCCGCCTCGTTGGGCGGCCTTTCTGTAGAGCAGTCAGTAATCAGTGCTGTGCCATCGCTGAATCGAGACCCAAGTAGTCGAGCAGAATCCGTCCGCTCTCCGCGAGATAGGCGTCGTCCTCCGGCTTGAGTTTTTCGGGCTCGTGAGGCGTACTCGTCTCGTCGTCCTTTTCCAGCTTGGCCAGAGGTTCTTCGCCCTTGGCCTGGCGCAGCGCGTTTTCCAGCGACAGCTGACGTTTCTCGATAGCGGCCTGCTGCGCGCGGCGCTTGCTCTCGTTGAGACTTACCGTGGTTTCATGCATCAGCTCTTGGGTTAGAGCCAGGCGATCACGCGTAAACACGAAGTCCGGATTCTGCTCGGTACGCGCCTCGTGGCGCGCCTTGAGTTCAGCGAGGAACGGCTTGAACGGGTTCATATCAGGATTGATCGCGGCGCGGATGCTGTCCCAGGGCATTGCCTCGGGCAGCGCGCTTTCGCCGATCTCCTTGGTATCGACGTCGGCCGGATAGCTGATGTCCGGAATCACGCCCTGGTGCTGGGTGCTCTGCCCGGAAACCCGGTAGAACTTGGCCAGAGTGAGCTTCAGTTCGCCGTGGTTGAGTGGCTGGATGGTCTGCACGGTGCCCTTGCCAAACGTCTGTCCGCCGAGGATCAGAGCGCGGTGATAGTCCTGCATGGCGCCAGCGAAGATCTCCGAAGCGGAGGCGGACAATCGATTGACCAGCACCGCTAGCGGACCTTTATAGAATGCACCGACGTTCTCGTCGGCCAGCACGTCGACGCGGCCGTCGGCGTTGCGCACCAGCACGGTCGGCCCCTGGTCGATGAACAAGCCGGTCAGCTCGGTGGCTTCCTGCAGCGATCCGCCGCCGTTGTTGCGTAGGTCGATCACTACGCCATCAACCTTCTCCTGCTGCAGCTCGGTCAGCAGTTTCTTCACGTCGCGGGTGGTGCTCTTGTAGTTCTGGTCGCCGGCGCGCAGCGCTTTGAAGTCGAGGTAGAAGGCCGGTATCTCGATGACACCGAGCTTGAACTGCTGACCCTGGTGCTCGAGGTTGAGCACCGATTTCTTCGCCGCCTGTTCTTCCAGCTTCACCGCTTCGCGAGTGATCGCGACGATCTTGCTGGTCTGGTCGTTGGGTGCGTTGCTCGCCGGAATCACTTCCAGGCGCACAACCGAGCCCTTCGGACCGCGAATCAGCTTGACCACTTCGTCCAGTCGCCAGCCAATCACGTCGACCATCTCGTCATCGCTCTGGGCGACGCCGATGATCTTGTCGGCCGGCGCCAGCTGCTTGCTTTTCTCTGCCGGGCCGGCCGGCACCAGGCGCACGATCTTGACGTGCTCGTTGTCGCTCTGCAGCACCGCACCGATGCCTTCCAGCGACAGGCTCATGTTGATATCGAAGTTCTCCGCGTTATCCGGCGACAGGTATTGCGTGTGCGGGTCGTAGGACTGCGCGAAGGCGTTGATGTAGGTCTGGAACACATCCTCGCCGCGAGTCTGCTCCAGTCGCGCAAGCTGGTTCTTGTAGCGCTTGGTCAGCAGTTCCTGAATGGCCTTGGGCTCCTTGCCGGCAATCTTCAGGCGCAGGACTTCATCCTTCACGCGCTTGCGCCAGAGGTCATCGAGTTCGGCGCGATCCTTCGCCCAGGCGGCTTTCTCTCGATCCACCAGCAGCGTCTCGTCGACGGTGAAGTCGATCTTGTCGACGCCCTGTTGCAGCAGGCCCAGCGCATAGTTGAGGCGATCTTCCAGGCGCTCGAGGTGACGCTTGTAGATGAGGAAGCCCGGCTCCAGGTTGCCGCGCTTAAGGAAGTCGTCAAACTCGGTGCGCCAGCGATTGAATTCGGCGAGGTCCGATGCGAGGAAATAGCTGCGCGCCGGATCGAGCATCTCTATGTAGCTGTCGAAGATCTTTGCCGAGCGTGCGTCGTTGAGCGGCGGCTTGTTGTAATGGTGGCGCTTGAGTAGCTCGACGACGTTGAGGCTGGCGATGACCTGCTCGCGGTCCGGCTGCAGGTAATCCCACTTCGGTGCGTCGCCAGGCTTGGCCAACGCCAGCGAGGCCTGGAGGCCGAACAGCAGGGTGAAAACGGTGCAGGCAAGCGTGCGTTTCATGGTTTGAGGGCGACGTAAGGCTGAGGAATAACGCATATTAGGCCATCTAGGGTTGGCGCCGGTTCGTCAGGCGTCCGGCGGTATGAAGCACGCGCCCGTCGGTATGGCTGGGAGAGACCAGCGAGTAACGGTTGGGCGCAGGATTGGACTCACTATGGAGGCAGCATGAAGGCATTGCAAGGCGTCGAGGGGGAACTGGAGTGGGCGCAGCGACCAGCCCCGGAGTGTGGCGAGGGTGAGGTGCGAATCCGCGTTGCGGCCGCTGGGTTGAACCGTGCCGACCTGCTGCAGCGTGCCGGTCATTATCCGCCGCCAGCGGGAGTGACCGATATTCTCGGTCTGGAGTGTGCCGGGGTGGTCACGGAAGTCGGTGCGGGCAGCCGCTGGCAGGTTGGCGATCGGGTTTGTACCTTGCTGGCCGGTGGCGGCATGGCGGAGGAAGTTGTGGTCGATGCCCGGCATGCGCTGCCGGTGCCGGCGGGACTGTCGCTGCGCGAGGCAGCGGTGATTCCCGAGGTGTACGCCACGGCCTGGCTCAATCTGTATCGGCTGGGTGCGCTGCAACCTGGCGAGAAGGTGCTGCTGCATGCTGGGGCCAGCGGTGTCGGTTCGGCGGCGATCCAGCTGTGCAAGGCATTCGACAACCCCTGCTGGGTCAGCGTGGGATCGGCGGAGCGTCTGGCCTACTGCGAGGCGCTCGGCGCACAAGGCGGCGTGCTGCGTGGAGAGGCGCTGGAGGCGCTGCGCGATTTCGCGCCATTCGACCTGATCCTCGATCCGGTCGGTGCCAAGTACGCTGCACTGAACCTGCAGCTGCTGGGGCTGGACGCGCGCTGGGTGATGATCGGCCTGATGGGCGGACGCAAGGCCGAGCTGGACCTGGCGGCGCTGTTGGCCAAGCGCATCCAGCTGATCGGCTCGACGCTACGCAGCCGCGATGCGGACTACAAGGCCGGGTTGCTCGCCGAGATGGAGGAAAATGTCTGGCCAATGTTCGCCGAGGGTAAATTGTCACCGCGTCTGGAGCAGTGCTTCCCGATCGGCGATGCCGAAGCGGCCTTCGCGGCCCTGGCCAGCAATACCGTCTCCGGCAAGCTGGCACTGGTCATCGACGCCGATCTGCAGTAACCATCGATGCGGGGCGCTGGCCGGCGCACCCGCGTCCGTTTCAGGGCAGCGTGCTGCTCGAATAGAAGGCAGTGAGTACTTTCACCAGGTGCGCCAGATCCTGACTGCCGGCCAGTTCGCGGATCGAATGCATGGCGAAGGTCGGCAGGCCGATATCGACCGTGCGCACGCCGAGCTGACCGGCGGTGATCGGGCCGATGGTCGAGCCGCAGCCGAGATCGCTGCGGGTGACGAAGCTCTGTACCGGCACCTCGTTTTCCACGCATAGATGACGGAAGAAACCGGCGGTTTCGCTGCTGGTGGCGTAGCGCTGGTTGCTGTTGACCTTGATCACCGGGCCGGCGTTGAGCTTCGGTCCGTGGTTGCCATCGTGTTTGTCGGCATAGTTAGGGTGCACGGCGTGCGCGTTGTCGGCGGAAATCAGCAGGGAACGGTTGATGCAGCGCTGGAAACTCTCATCCTCCGGGAGCACGCGACGCAGCACCTGTTCGAGGAACGGGCCGTCGGCACCGCACATGGAACAGGAGCCGACCTCCTCGTGATCGGTACAGACGAGTAGGCAGGTCTCCTCCGGCGCAGCGTTCAGCAGCGCCTGCAAGCCGGCGAAGCAGGACAACAGGTTGTCAAGGCGGGCGCCGGCGATGAAATCGCCGTTGAGGCCGACCACTGCGGCTGGCTGGGTGTCGTAGAGACTGAGCTCGAAGTCCAGAATCACGTCGGCGATCAGATCGTGCTCGCGGCTCAGCTGTTCGGCCAGCAGCGCACGCAGATCGGGGTTTTCCTCGCCGAGTACCTGGGCGATCAGTGGTGGCAGCTCGTTCTGGGCGTTGATGGCCCAGCCCTGGTTCGCTTCGCGGTTGAGGTGAATGGCCAGGCTGGGGATCACTGCGATGGGCAGCCGGAAGTCGATCAGCTGGCTTTCGATGCGGCCGTCGCGGCTGTAGGTGACGCGGCCGGCGAGCGACAGGTCGCGGTCGAACCAGGGTGCGAGCAGCGCACCGCCGTAGACTTCCACGCCGAGCTGCCAGAAGCCCTGGCGCTGCAGGTCCGGATGCGGCTTGACGCGCAGGCAGGGGCTGTCGGTATGCGCGCCGACCAGGCGCATGCCGTGCTCGACCATCGTTCTGCTGCCGAGCTGGAAGGCAATGAGCGACGAATCGTTGCGCGTGACGTAATAGCGCCCGCCGGGCTGCAGATGCCAGGCGTCGCGTTCCTCGAGCGGAGTGAAGCCGGATGCCTGCAGGCGCTGGGCGAGATTGCGAGTGGCGTGGAACGGCGTGGGCGATGCCTGAAGGAATTCGATCAGGCTCTGGTTGAGTGTTTGCGGCATGACGGGCTCCGGACTGCAATGGCGCGAAGTCTACCGCATCGACCCCGGGCGGTCTGCGCGATTGGCCGGCGCTAGGGGGTGCCCGTTCAGAACGGCGCCGCGCAGTCGAAGCGCAGGCGTTCGCCGGTCTGCGGGTGGGTCAGCGTCAGCATGCTGGCATGCAGGCACAGGCGCTCGTGTGCCTGCAGGGCCTGCTCGTGCGCGTAGAGGCGGTCGCCGAGCAGCGGATGGCCGATGGATAGCATGTGTACGCGCAGCTGATGCGAACGACCGGTGATCGGTGTCAGTTCGACGCGGCAGTGATCACCGCAGCGTTCGAGGATGCGCCAGAAAGTCAGCGCGTGTTTGCCCAGCTCGTGATCGACGACGTGCCGTGGCTTGGTCGGCGGGTCGTAGCGCAGCGGCAGGTCGATACTGCCGCTGTCCTGCTCCGGCTGGCCCCAGCACAGCGCCGTATAGGCTTTTTCGGTTTCACGATCGTGAAACTGACGAGACAGCTCGCGGTGACTGTCGGCATCCCGGGCGAGCACGATCAAGCCCGAGGTTTCCCAGTCCAGCCGGTGCACGATGCGCGCTTCGGGGTAGCCGTTTTCCTGCAGACGGGTCACCAGGCAATCGCGGTTATCCTCGGCGCGGCCGGGCACCGAGAGCAGCAGGGTAGGCTTGTTGATCACCAGCAGGGCGGCGTCCTGATGGACGATCTCGATGTTGCTTAGCGGCATGTGCTTTTCCACAAACGAAGACGGCGGCCCGAGGCCGCCGTTTCTGAAACAACCGGGTCGCTCAGCGATCCGGCAGGGTGATGTTCAGCTCGAGGATCGAGCAGCTGCCCTGGTCCTCCAGCGCCACCTGGACCTGATCCTGATCGATGTTGACGTACTTGCGGATCACCTCCACCAGCTCCTTCTGCAGTGCAGGCAGGTAGTCCGGCTGGGTGCGCTGGCCGCGTTCATGCGCAACGATGATCTGCAGACGCTCCTTCGCGATGGCGGCGGGCGTTTCCTTCTTCTTGCGCTCGCGAAAGAAATCGAAAAGGTTCATTCGCGGCCTCCAAAGAGTCGCTGCAGGAAGCCGGGCTTCTTCACGTCGAGGAAGCGGTGGGCCACTTCCTTGCCGAGCAGACGGTCTACGGCGTCGCTATAGGCCTGGCCTGCGTCGCTCTGGTCGTCGAGGATCACCGGGATGCCCTGGTTGGACGCCTTGAGCACCGCCTGGGATTCCGGGATCACGCCGAGCAGGCGGATGGAAAGAATTTCCTCGACGTCTTCGACGCCGAGCATTTCGCCCTTGTTGACGCGCTCGGGGTTGTAGCGAGTCAGCAGCAGGTGCTCCTTGATCGGCTCCTGGCCGTTCTCGGCGCGGCGCGATTTGCTGGCCAGCAGGCCGAGCATGCGGTCGGAGTCGCGTACCGACGATACTTCCGGGTTGGTCACCACGATTGCTTCGTCGGCGTAGTACATGGCCAGGTGCGCGCCCTTTTCGATACCGGCCGGGGAGTCGCAGATCACGTACTCGAAAGTCTTGCTCAGCTCATCGATCACCTTGCCGACGCCTTCGAGCGTCAGGGCGTCCTTGTCGCGGGTCTGGCTGGCGGCGAGGACGTAGAGGTTCTCCAGGCGCTTGTCCTTGATCAAGGCCTGGCCGAGGGTCGCGTCGCCATTGATGACGTTGACGAAGTCGTAAACCACGCGACGCTCGCAGCCCATGATCAGGTCCAGATTACGCAGGCCGACGTCGAAGTCGACCACGGCGGTCTTGTGCCCGCGCAGAGCGAGGCCGGTTCCGATGGCGGCGCTGGTGGTGGTCTTGCCGACGCCACCTTTGCCGGAAGTGACTACGAGGATCTTGGCCAAGGTGCTTCACCCTAAATGTGAAAAATCGGCCTCGTCGGCCTGAGCGGCGCGGGAAGCCATTTCGGTGCGGAAAAATTCGCGGAAGTATCCGTTAAAGGCGGGTGATGTTCAACACGTCGCCGGCGAGCCGGATCTGCACCGATTCGGCCCACAGCGGCTCGCGGCGCAGGTCTTCGGCCACCTTGTACTGACCGGCGATCGAGATCATCTCGGCGGCCAGTTGCTGGCAGAAAATGCGCGCATTGGCGTCGCCCTTGATGCCCGCCAGCGCGCGCCCGCGCAGCGGACCGTACACATGGATGTTGCCATCGGCGAGAAGTTCCGCGCCGGGGCTGACCGCGGCGAGCACGATCAGGTCGCCGCCCTGGGCATAGACCTGCTGGCCGCCGCGGATCGGCGTGGTCACCACACGCGTCGGGCGATAGACCGGTTCGGCGGGTTTGGCAGGTGCCTTGCTCGCCAGGTCGACCTTGCGCTCGCGTGCGCCGGAGGGCGGCAGTACCGGGATATCGAGCCCCTCGGCAGCGCTGATATAGGCCGGCTGGGCGGCACGAACCGCCAGTGTGCGCAGGCCGTGCTTGCGGCATAGCGCGATCAGGGCGGCGAGGTCGACATCCGCACCATCGGCGGGGAGCTTGTCCAGGGCCAGTACCAGCGGTGTGTTGTTGAAGAAGTCTGGTGCCTGCTCGACCTTGGCCGCCAGCTGTTCGTCGAGGGCGTCGAGGTCGTTGCGGACAATCTCCAGCACGGTGATGGCGAGCATGCTGCCCTTGAGCTGGAAGACGGGGGCTTGGGGAGAGGAGTCGGCTTGGCTCATGGTCTGCCTGCGGCGGTAAATGGCGAGGACTTATAGCGGGGTGCGGCGCGGCCTGCAACAGCGAACATGGACTGCCGCCGGGGCCAGCGGCTCGGTTTTGCAGCGTTTTTCCCGATAGAATGCGCGGCTTCACCCGCTTCGAGCTCGCTATGGAACGTCCTCACTTTCGCCCGTACTTCCTGCATCCGCGTTTCTGGCTGCTCTGGCTGGGGCTGGGGTTGCTCTGGCTGCTGGTGCAATTGCCGTATCCGTGGCTGTTGTGTCTGGGGCGTCTGCTTGGCCGGTTGATGTATGCCGTCGCCGGTTCGCGCCGGAAAATCGCGCGGCGCAACCTGGAGCTGTGCTTCCCTGAACTGAGCCAGGAGCAGCGCGAGCGGCTGCTGAAGGAAAACTTCGCTTCCACCGGCATCGCCTTCTTCGAGATGGCCATGAGCTGGTGGTGGCCGCAAGCACGCCTGCAGCGCCTGGCGCATGTCGAGGGGCTGGAACACCTGCAGCGCGCACAGGCGGCGGGGCAGGGCGTGATCCTGATGGCGCTGCATTTCACCACGCTGGAGATCGGTGCCGCGTTGCTGGGCCAGCGCCACACCATCGACGGCATGTACCGCGAGCACAAGAACCCGCTGTTCGATTTCATCCAGCGTCGCGGGCGCGAACGGCACAATCGCGACGCCACCGCCATTGAGCGTGAGGACGTGCGCGCCATGCTCAAGGTGCTGCGCGCCGGCCGCGCCATCTGGTACGCGCCGGATCAGGACTACGGGCGCAAGCAGAGCCTGTTCGTGCCGCTGTTCGGCATCCAGGCGGCAACCGTCACCGCCACTACCAAGTTCGCGCGCCTGGGGCGGGCGCTGGTGGTGCCGTTCACTCAGGAGCGTCTGGCCGACGGCTCGGGCTATCGACTGGTGATTCATCCGCCGCTGGAGAATTTCCCAGGCGAGAATGAAGAGGCCGACTGCCGGCGCATCAATCAATGGGTCGAGGAAGCGGTCGGCGCGCTGCCGGAGCAATACCTCTGGGCGCATCGGCGCTTCAAGACGCGTCCGGAAGGCGAGCCGAGCCTCTACGGTCGGCGTAGAAAGCGGCGCGGCTGATCCTGTGGATCATTCCGCAATCTGCAGATCACGCGCCCGGCTGTAGACGTAGCGCACCTTTTCATACTCGAACGGTGAGTTGAGCTGGCCGTAGCGGAAGTCGGTGCTGTAGCGGATATCCACCACGCGCAGCGCCGTCAGGCCGAACTGCCCGCCGCTAGCCTCGGCGTAGCCGAAATAGTCCACCTGCCGTTCGATGGCGAAGTCGGTGACCAGTCCGGTGCTGTCGCGCAGGTTGGACGGGCCGAGTGCCGGGAGAATCAGGTACGGGCCGCTGGGGACGCCGTAATGCCCCAGTGTCTGGCCGAAATCCTCCGGCTGGCGAGGCAGGCCCATGCGTGTCGCCGGGTCCCACAGGCCGGCGACACCGATGATGGTGTTGAACAGAAAGCGTGCCGTCGCGTTCATCGCCCGCTCGCCCTTGAGCTGCAGCACGCTGTTGGCCAGGGTCGGCAGCTCGCCGAGGTTGCTGAAGAAGTTGCTCACCCCGGTGCGCACCAGGCGGGGGGTGACGTAAACGTAGCCGCGCACCACCGGCAGCATCACCCACTGGTCCAGGCGGTAGTTGAAGTGATACATGCGCCGGTTGAACGACTCGAAGGGGTCATAGACGTCCAGCGCCTTGAAGGTTGCGCGCTCGAACTCGCGCTGGTCGAGGCCGGGATTGAATTCGAGATCGCGCAGCGGGTGGGTGAAACCATCCTCGTCGATATTCGAGGTTTCGCCCCAGGCCGCGGCACTGGCGAACAGCAGCGACAACAGCAAAGAGAACCTAGCCACGGAAGAACTCCAGCATCTGCGCGGTATTGACGCGATAGTTGAGGTTGCCGCAATGCCCTCCGCGCGGGTACAGCGTCAGCCGCTCGCCGAAGGTGCGCCGCAGAAAGCCGATGTCGCCGGGGCCGAGGATCAGATCATCGGCGTTGTGCATCACGGCAATCTTGTCGGCGCTGCGCAGGTAGTTCTCGAGCGCATAGAGGCTGACCTGCTGAATCATCTGGGTGAGGCTGCCGCCGTCGTACTGCACACGCCACATGGGAATCAGCTGATCGACGATGTAGCAGTCGAAGTCGCATAGCAGTGCACGCTTGAAGAACGGTTCCAGGCTGGTGCCTTCGTCGATCGGGTAGTCGGGCGGCGTGATCAGTCCGCGACGGTTGATCAGGTCCGAGGTAAAGGCGATGTCCGCCGCGGAGAAGCGGAACACCGTGCCGATCAGCATCGCCATCTGCTCGTCGCTGAGCCGCAGCGGCGACTGCTGGAAGTCGTAGAGCATGGCTTCGTCGAGGTCGATGTAGCCCTTGTGGCGGTAGTAGCGGGTCAGCTTGTCCAGCACGACCTCGTAGAACGTGGTGTTGTTGTCGATGCCTTCGACCCGGGTCTGCACCAGCTTGTCCAGGTTGCTGATCGAGGTATAGAGGTTGACCGGCGGGTTGAGCAGCAGCACGCGCTTGAAGCCGAAGCTCTGCCGCGTCTCGTCGAGCTGGCTGACGAAGGCGGCGTGCAGCGCGCCCAGGCTGTAGCCGAGCAGGTGGAACTCGGTCACCGGCAATTTGCGCTGCTGCGCACGCACTGCCTGCATGACCCGGTAGAGATCCTTGGCATCGTCCTGGCTCAGGCCCGGTGTCGCATAGCGCGAGGCAGCGGCCATGAAGTCGTAACTGGTGGGCGAGGAGAGCTGCACCACATGGAAGCCGGCGCCGTAGAACAACCGCTTGAGCGCCTCGGTCTTGCCGTTGGCGTAGTGCGCGCCCGTGCCGGAGATGATGAAGATCAGCGGCGCCGGCCCGGCCTGACGTGCGAGCCGGTAGCCCAGGCGTTTGACCGGCCAGAAATTGTCCGGCAGCGTGAATTCGCGCTCCGGGCGCAGGCGCAGGCTGTAGTCGGCCTGATCGATCTCGTCGTCGGCCGGCACCGCCGGGCGCAGTTCGAGCGGGGTTGTGGCGATGGTCGCCTCGAACGGATTGTCCAGCGGAAAGCCGTATTCGGCAGCACTGAGATCGGCGGCCTGCACTGGCAGTACACAGACGACCAGCAGGGCGATGAGCGGCAGCAGCGGCATGCTAATTCTCCATAAAGCGACCTGCGCGGCCGGCAGTCATGCGGGGTCGAGCCGTGCAGCCTTTCCTGTGCGTCGTTCCGGCGTTTCGTCGTCACCGGGACGGGCGAGGCTCAGACACGCCGCCCCGCGATTGGTTTGATCTGCGTCGCTCGACTTCGTTTCGCGGGTAGTGGCAGAACGGCGTCACCGGGTTTCTGTCGGCGCGCCGCAGAGGCCTCGAACGTATACGCCTTTAGGCGATACAGCGTGCCGAAGAATGATTTCCGTCATGTTCAGCAAATACCGTTCCGAAACGCTGGAGGCCCCGTGAGATAAGGCTTGCAGAATGTTTCAAGGTGTTTGGCTGGCTCTAGCTCGCTGCTTTGCGCCGCTCGAAGTCAGACCAAAGTCGGGTGGAATTCAGCCGATCCGGCCCTAAAGTAGCCACCCTGTCCTCATTGGGGGGCAATGATCGTGGAGACAGTTGCAATGCACAATAACGACAATGCTTACCAGCAGATCTACAACAATCCCCGCTTCCAGGAGCTGGTCGCCAAGCGTGGCCGTTTCGCCTGGCTGCTTTCGATCATCATGCTGGCAGCCTATTTTGCCTTCATTCTGGTGATCGCTTTCGAACCCCATCTGCTGGGCGTCAAGCTCAGTGCGCAAACCGTTACCACCTGGGGAATTCCTGCCGGCCTGGGCCTGATCTTCCTGGCCATCGGCCTGACGGGAGTCTACGTGCAGCGCGCCAACGGCGAGTTCGACCGTATCAACCAGGAAATCCTCAACGAGGCCCAAAAATAATGATCGCTCGTTTGCTGTCCGCTGCCGCACTACTGGCAGCCTCCCCGATGCTGCTGGCGGGAGAAGCCCTCACCGGCGAAGTCCAGAAGCAGGCGACCAACTGGACCGCCATCGTCATGTTCGTGGTGTTCATCGCCTTCACGATGGGTATCACCAAGTGGGCGGCCAAGCGCAACACCTCCACGTCCGACTACTACACCGCCGGCGGCAGCATCACCGGCTTCCAGAACGGCCTGGCGATCGCCGGCGACTACATGTCCGCGGCGTCGTTCCTGGGTATTTCCGCCCTGGTGTTCACCAGCGGCTATGACGGCCTGATCTACTCCATCGGCTTCTTGGTTGGCTGGCCGCTGATCCTGTTCCTGATGGCCGAGCGCCTGCGCAACCTGGGTAAGTTCACCTTCTCCGACGTGGCCTCCTATCGTCTCGGTCAGACCCAGATCCGCATCCTGTCGGCGATGGGTTCGCTGACCGTGGTGGCCTTCTACCTGATCGCCCAGATGGTCGGTGCCGGCAAGCTGATCCAGCTGCTGTTCGGCCTGGACTACATCGTTGCGGTGGTTCTGGTCGGCGTGCTGATGGTTTGCTACGTGCTGTTCGGCGGCATGCTGGCGACCACCTGGGTACAGATCATCAAGGCTGTACTGCTGCTGTCCGGCGCCAGCTTCATGGCCATCATGGTAATGAAGCATGTGGGCTTCGACTTCGGCACCCTGTTCTCCGAAGCCGTGAAGATCCACACCAAGGGCGAAGCCATCATGAGCCCGGGTGGTCTGGTAACCGATCCGGTTTCGGCGATCTCCCTGGGTCTGGCGCTGATGTTCGGTACCGCTGGCCTGCCGCACATCCTGATGCGCTTCTTCACCGTCTCCGATGCCAAGGAAGCCCGCAAGAGCGTGTTCTATGCCACCGGCTTCATCGGCTACTTCTACATCCTGACCTTTATCATCGGTTTCGGCGCGATCCTACTGGTCAGCACCAATCCGGAATACAAGGATGCCACTGGCGCCATCATCGGCGGCACCAACATGGTGGCCGTGCACCTGGCCAACGCGGTTGGCGGTAACCTGTTCCTCGGCTTCATCTCCGCTGTGGCCTTCGCCACCATCCTGGCGGTGGTTGCCGGCCTGACCCTGGCAGGTGCTTCGGCCGTGTCTCACGACCTGTACGCCTGCGTGATCAAGAAGGGCAAGGCCAAGGAAGAGGACGAGATGAAGGTGACCAAGCGCACCACCTTGGCTCTGGGTGTGGTTGCGATCATCCTCGGTGTGGCCTTCGAGAAGCAGAACATCGCCTTCATGGTGGGTCTGGCCTTCTCCATCGCCGCCAGCTGCAACTTCCCGGTCCTGTTCCTCTCCATGTACTGGAAGAACCTGACCACTCGTGGTGCGCTGATCGGTGGTTCCCTGGGCCTGTTCACCGCGCTGATCCTGACCATCCTCAGCCCGACCGTGTGGGTGCAGGTGCTGGGCAACGCCGAGGCGATCTTCCCGTACTCCTACCCGGCGCTGTTCTCGGTAGCTGTGGCCTTCATCGGTATCTGGTTCTTCTCGATCACCGACAAGTCGACGATGGCCAGCGACGAGCGTGCCCGCTTCTTCCCGCAGTTCGTGCGTTCGCAGACCGGTCTGGGTGCAACGGGAGCCGTTGCTCACTGACGATCGTCCGTGATGTAAAAAAGAGGCAGCCTTCGGGCTGCCTTTTTCATGCCCGCCGAAAAAGCGACCCGGCTGTTGCCCTTCGCGCGCCGTGCCAGCGATCCGCCTGGCGGTTTGTTCCGGTCATTCAGCGCCCTGATGGATGCCGGGCGGCCAGATGCCTTTCGCTAGACTCGCTGCCATTGAATCGGATAACGAGGGCTGCACGATGAATCAGAACCGCATGATGGTTACCGGAGCGGGCTCCGGGCTGGGCCGCGAGATCGCCCTGCGCTGGGCGCGCGACGGCTGGCGCCTGGCGCTGTCCGACATCAACGAGGCGGGGCTGGCGCAGACCCTGGAAATGGTTCGCGCCGTCGGCGGCGACGGCTTCGTCCAGCGGTGCGATGTGCGCGACTACAGCCAGCTGATCGCCTTCGCTCAGGCCTGCGAAGACAAGCTCGGTGGCATCGACATCGTGGTGAACAACGCCGGCGTAGCGTCGGGCGGCTTCTTCAGCGAGCTGTCGCTGGAGGATTGGGACTGGCAGATCGCAATCAACCTGATGGGCGTGGTCAAGGGGTGCAAGGCGTTCCTCCCGCTCCTGCAGAAGAGTCGTGGCACGCTCATCAATATCGCCTCGATGGCTGCGCTCATGCAGGCGCCGGGCATGAGTAACTACAACGTCGCCAAGGCCGGTGTGGTGGCGCTGTCGGAAAGTCTGCTGGTGGAACTGCGCCAGCAAGAGATCGGTGTGCACGTGGTGTGTCCGTCGTTCTTCCAGACCAATCTGCTGGACTCCTATCGCGGCCCGACGCCACACATGAAGGCGCAGATCGGCAAGTTGCTGGAGGCCTCGCCGATCACCGCGGCGGATATCGCCGACTACATCCACCAGCGAGTGGCCGCAGGCGAATTCATGATTCTGCCGCACGAGGAAGGACGTATCGCCTGGCGGATCAAGCAACAGAATCCGCAGGCGATCTACGATGAAATGGCCGCATTGGCCGAGAAGAAGCGCAGCAAGGTCGGAAGCTGACCGATCGGTTCAAGAGGCTTGTCGTCGCCCGGGGCTGGGAGTAGGGTGGCCTCCCCGGCGCCTGCCATGACTGTTGGAACCGCTGTGAACAGACCCTCCCGCTGGGTGCTGATGGCCGCGCTGCTGCTGGCGGCTGTCAACCTGCGCCCTGGTATCACCTCCTTCGCCCCCCTGATCGAACAGATCGCCATCGAACTCGGCCTCAGCCGCAGCACCATCAGCCTGACCACCGCGCTGCCGGTACTGCTGATGGGCCTGCTGGCGCCGCTGGCTCCGCGGCTGGCGCTGCGCTTGGGCCTGGAGCGCAGTATCGGCCTGTGCCTCGGATTGATCGCGGTAGCCTTGCTGCTACGGCTTTTCGGCGAGCAGGCGTCGCTGCTGATTCTGACCGCCGCGCTGGTCGGCGCCGGCATCGCGGTGGCGGGGCCGTTGCTGTCGGGCTTCATCAAACGCTACTTCCTCGAGCGGATCGGCCAGGCCGCCGCCTGGTATTCGCTGGGCATGGCCGTGGGTGGCACGCTGGGTGCGGTGGTCACCGCGCCGGCGAGCGAGCTGTTCGGTCACCAGTGGACCTGGGGCTTGGCGCTGTGGGCCTTGCCGGCATTCGCCGCGCTGGCGCTGTGGTGGCGTCTGCCGAACCAGCCGGACGTGGCGCCGGAGCAGCGTGCCGGGCTGCCCTGGCGCGTGCCGCGTGCCTGGCTGATCAGCCTGTACTTCGCGCTGCAGGCCGGGCTGTTCTACGCGCTGGCGACCTGGCTGGTCGCGCGCTATCACGAAGTGGGCTTCAGCATGCTGCACAGCAACGGCTTCTTCAGCGCCTTCATGATGATCGGCCTGCCGAGTTCCTTCATCGCGCCGTGGCTGGCGCAGCGCTTTGGTCAGCGGCACCTGCTGATGTGTGGCTCGGGCGTGCTGGCGACGCTTTGCCTGAGTGCCATCGCCTTGGTGCCGCAGTGGCAGCCGCTGCTGGTCTGCATGCTGCTGGGCGTGGTGCTCAATGCGAGCTTCTCGTTGGCACTGGTGCTGCCCATGTACGAGGCGAGCACGCCGCTGGCGGTCAGCCGGCTGACGGCGATGATGCTCTGCACCGGCTACAGCCTGGCCTGCCTGACGCCGGTGCTGGCCGGGCTCGGGCGCGATCTGTCCGGTGGCTATCGTCTGCCGTTCCTGGTGCTGGCGGGCATGGCGGCGATCATGGCGGTGCTGGCCACGCGGCTCAAGCCGCGCCAGTGCTAGCGGTCGGCTCGCGCGGGCTGCGTCTGGCGTGGGCGTTGTGGCACGGTTCCAACTCGCGACACGACGCGGATGACCGTCCCTCCACGCTGTGCTAGAAAGCTCGCCTTTTCCTGGCCTGCCGCACCGGAGTAACCGCATGGAGTCCGAATCCATCGTTTATGGCTGCATCCGTGACTGGCCTTCGGCCGACCCGGAGCAATGCCTGCGCCGCCGCGTCAGCAACCGCAAGGTGTTGCGCGCACTGCCGCACGGCGAAGCCTGGCCGTTCATTGGTCGTGAGATGTTCTCCTACTGCAGCGAGGCGGAGCAGGGCCTGTATCAGACCCAGGTGATTCACTTCGGCGCCAGCTATCGCGCCGTGGAGTACGAGTGGGCGCTGTGGGTCGAGCACTTCGAGGCGCTGCTCCGGCAGCTCTACTGGAGCAGCGCGGTGGTCCATTTGGAGACCGAACTCGCCGGTGCGCACACCTTCCGCTGGGAAACCGAGACCGGCAGCCACAACCCGCAGCAGAGCGAACTGCGCCTGCGCTGTGCGTGGGAGCGCGAAAGCTCGCTATTCAGCTGAGCGGCTCATTCGAGCCATTCCCGCGGGACCTCATGGCGCAGCGCCAGCTGGCATTGCTGGCTGTCGGCGTCGAACACGATCACCGCCTCGCCCTTGTCCAGCGCGCGTCGTACGCGGGCGACACGGGTATCCAGCGGGGTCTCGTCACCGTTGTCGGTGCCGTCGCGGGTGACGAAATCCTCGATCAGGCGGGTGAGGGTGTCCGGTTCGAGCAGGTCGTAGGGAATCAGCATCGCGGATCCGATCAGCGAGGGCGGGGCGAGGATTCTACCGGCGGGCTCGTGGCATCGTGCAGGTAATCGTCCAGGCAGGCATAGAGTTGCTGGCTTTCCAGCGGCTTGCCGATGAAGTCGTTCATGCCGGCGGCGAGGCCGCGCTGGCGATGCTCGGCCAGCACATGGGCGGTGACGGCGATGATCGGCACCGTCGGCCATTGCCGTTCGGCTTCCAGCGCGCGGATCTGCCGGCTGGCCTCGTAGCCGTCGACCTCGGGCATCTCGCAATCCATCAGGATCAGGCGGACCGAACCCGGATCGCGCCGATACAACTCCACGGCCTGACGCCCGTTGTCGGCCAGCCGCACTGTGTAGCCACGCTTCTGCAGCAGACCGCGGACGACCATCTGGTTCACCGGATTGTCTTCGGCGACCAGAATGCACGGCGGGTTGCCGGCGACCTCGTCCGGCGCCGGCGTGGCCGGCGTCGGCACGTTGTCCTCGTAGAGTGTCTGCAGCGCATCACGCAACGGCGCGCTCTGCAGCGGCAGCGACAGGCTGGCCATGCGCAGCCCGGCTACGGGCTGCGGCTGTTCCAGTATCGGTGGATAGAGCAGCAGAACCCGCTGGTTCGTCTCCAGATGCGCCGCGAGCTGTTCCAGCCACTGGCCCGGCGTGCCTGGCCACGGCGCCTGCAGCACCAGCAGCGGCGGGGCGCTGTAGTCGCTCAGATAGTCGAGCAGTCGTTCCGGCTCCAGGCAGCGCTCGGTGCGCATGCCCCAGCGTTGCAGCAGCTGGCTCAGCGCATCGACGCCGTTGCCGTCGAGCGAAGCCAGCAGCGCCGGCCGACCGGCGAGCAAGGTGATCATCGGATCGTCGTCCTGTGCGCTGACATGCAGCGGAATCTCGAAGCTGAAGCGGCTGCCTTCGCCCGGTGTGCTCTGCACCTCGATGCGCCCGCGCATCATCTCCACCAGCTCCTTGCTGATCGCCAGGCCCAGGCCGCTGCCGCCGTAGCGACGGCTGGTGCTGGAATCGCCCTGGGAAAACGACTCGAACAGCGTGGCGAGCACCTCGGCGCGCATGCCGATGCCGCTGTCGCTGACGCAGAAGCGCAGGTACGGCGAGCCATCCGCCTCATGGGTGCAGGATACTTCCAGGCGCACGTAGCCCTGCTCGGTGAACTTCAGCGCGTTGCTCAGCAGGTTCATGAGGATCTGCTTGAGGCGGGTCGGATCGCCGCGGACCCGGCGCGGTACATGCGGCTGCAGGCCAACGTGCAGACTCAGCTGCTTGTCCAGCGCCTGCGCCGTGAGCAGGCTGATGGATTCGGAAATCAGCGTTTCCAGGTCGAACTCGATGTCTTCCAGGCTGAGCTTGCCCGAACCGATGCGGGCATAGTCGAGGATGTCGTTGATCACCGTCATCAGCGAATGGCCGGAGCTGGTGATGGTGTCCAGGTAGAAGCGCTGGCTGCGGTCCAGCGGGGTTTCGCGCAGCAGCTGCAGCATGCCCAGCACCCCGTTGAGCGGGGTGCGGATCTCGTGGCTCATCTTGGCGAGGAAGCGGCTCTTGGCTTCGTTCTCGCTGTGGGCCTGTTCGGCGGCCTGGCGCGAACGGAATCCCTCTTCCTTGAGGCGGTTGATGCGGTCGGCCAGGCCCAGCGAGAGGGTGATCAGCTCGAAGGTCACCGCCGCCTTGACCACCGAGGCGCCGTACAGCCCGAGCACCTCGAAACCCAGCGATCCGGTGGTCACGATGATGAACGAGGCGAGCAGCACGCCCCAGGCGATCGTGTAGTACAGCCCGTAGCGCACGCCGTTGCGCCAGACGAAGGCGCCGGTGGCGAGCAGGCCGATGGAGGTGACGATCACCACCACGCTAGCCAGGATGCTCCAGACATGCAGGCTCAGCAGCACGCCGGAGGCCAGACTGGCGAATGCTGCCAGCAGCGCCACGCGCAAGCCGCGGTCCAGGTGCGGGAAGTGCTCGCGGGTATGCAGGAAATGCCGGCTGAACTGGATCGCCACCAGGCAGTGGCTGTACATCAGCAGATAGATGCCGAAGGTCGAGATGGTGCTGTTGTCCGGCAGCCATTTGATCAGCAGGCCATCGAACGCCAGGGCGAAAAGGCCGACGTTGAGGTTGTAGATCAGGTACCAGAAGTACGCCGGCTCGCGCAGCGAGACGAACAGGAACAGGTTGTAGCAGAACATGGCGAACAGCACGCCGTAGAACGCACCGCTCATGCCGAGCAGCTCTTCCTGGGCCGCGGCGCTGGCGGTATAGCTGCTGAAATACAGCGGCACGTACAGGGTGCTGCTGGTCTTCAGACGCAACAGCAGGGTGGTGTTACCGGTGGGCAGTTCGACCGGAAACCAGAAGTCGGCGATCTTCACCGGACGCTGGGTGAACGGGTAATGGTCGCCGGACAACTGCCGGCTGAGGCTGCCGTCCGGGTACTGCAAGTACAGCTCGATATGGTCCAGCAGCGGGTAATTGATCTCGATGAAGCCGCCGAGCGCGCCGGCCAGACGATTGTCCAGCTGCACCCGCAGCCACCAGGTCGAATCGTTCTTGCCCTGGTTGACGTGGCGGCCGGTCAGCTGCTGGAAGCTCTCCGTAGGCAGGGCGAGCACCTGCTCCACGCTCAGCTCGCCGTGCGGGTCCTCAAGGAAATAGGTGTGCTCGCCGAGTGCCTGGCGCGCGTCGGCGGAATCCAGCAAGGCGGGCGCGAAAGCCCACGCCAGCGGCGAAAGACAGTAAAGCAGGATCGCCAGGCAGAGACGCGGCAACATGGTCGGATTCCGGGAACGGGCAGCAGGAAAGTGCTGGAAGGCGGCCAACGAAATGGGGGACTGCCGAACTGCCCCAGACCCTGGCTCGGGCCTTCCATCATGCCGCGCGATTGCGGCGCTATCTTTGCCTAGGCGCCGCGCTGCGGCAACCCCGGCGGCACGGAAGCCGGTAGCCGGTCACGCACCGCCGTTCTTTATTGCCGGTGATCGTCGGCGTCGCGGCCGACCAGCGAGTCCACCGCCGGCACGCGGGTGTCGTTCTCCATCTGTGCGTCGTGCTCCAGCTGGTGGCTGAAACGCTCCAGCGAATCCTGCGCGTGCTGGGCGTCGCTGGCGAACACCGGTGGACTGAGCATGTAGCTGCACAGCAGTCGGCTCAGCGCGCTGAGGCTGTCGATATGGGTGCGTTCGTAGCCGTGGGTGGCATCGCAACCGAATGCCAGCAGGGCGGTGCGAATATCGTGGCCGGCCTCGATCGCCGACTGCGCGTCGCTGTGGTAGTAGCGGAACAGGTCACGGCGGACCGGAATGTCCTGCTCGCCGGCCAGGCGGAGCAGGTGACGCGACAGATGGAAGTCGTAGGGGCCGCCGGAATCCTGCATGGCCACGGTGACCGCATGCTCGCTGGACTCCTGGCCCTTGGCCGCCGGCGCGATGTCGATGCCAACGAATTCGCTGACATCCCAGGGCAGTGCGCCGGCGGCGCCGGAGCCGGTTTCCTCGGTGATGGTGAACAGCGGATGGCAGTCGATCGGGGGCTCCTGGCCGCTTTCGACGATGGCCTTGAGCGCGGCGAGCAGGGCGGCGACGCCGGCCTTGTCGTCCAGGTGACGGGCACTGATATAGCCGCTCTCGGTGAATTCGGGCATCGGGTCAAAGGCGACGAAATCGCCGATGTTGACCCCCAGCGCGCAGGTTTCGGCGCGGCTGTAGGTGTAGGCATCCAGGCGCAGCTCGACGTGGTCCCAGCTCACCGGTGCCTCATCCACCGCCGTGTTGAAGGCATGCCCGGACGCCAGCAATGGCAGCACGCTGCCGCGGATCACGCCGGTGTCGGTGAACACGCTGACGCGGCTGCCTTCGGCGAAGCGGCTCGACCAGCAGCCCACCGGGGCCAGACCGAGGCGTCCGCTGGGCTGGATCTCGCGGACGATCGCGCCGATGGTGTCCAGGTGCGCCGCCACCGCGCGGTCCGGGCTGTCGCGGCGGCCCTTGAGCGTCGCGCGGATGGTGCCGCGACGCGTCAGCTCGAAGGGAACGCCGAGCTCCTGCAGGCGTTCGGCGACATAGCGCACGATGGTGTCGGTGAAGCCGGTGGGGCTGGGGATGGCGAGCATTTCCAGCAGCACGCGCTGCAGATAGTTGAGATCGGGTTCGGGGGTTCTTGCGGTCATTGAAGGCTCCCGTCGGGGCCGCAGGCGGCCGGATGAATGCCGGCCCGCACGCGTCAGACGTGCGGGCCGGCGCGGGACTCAGGCGTTGTTCTGGCTGAGCGGGAAGAGCAGGTCGATGAAACGCTCGGCGGTCGGTTGCGGCTGATGGTTGGCCAGGCCGACGCGCTCGTTGGCTTCGATGAACACATAGTCGGGCTGGTCCACGGCAGGCACCAGCAGGTCGAGCCCGACCACCGGAATGTCCAGCGCCCGCGCGGCGCGCACGGCCGCCTCGACCAGCTCGGGATGCAGCTGGGCGGTGACGTCTTCCAGCGTGCCGCCAGTATGCAGGTTGGCGGTGCGGCGCACGGCCAGGCGCTGACCCTGCTCGAGCACGCTGTCCAGGTCGAACCCGGCGTCGCGCAGGCAGCGGCGGGTTTCCTCGTCCAGCGGGATACGGCTTTCGCCGCCGGTGGCGGCCTGGCGCCGGCGGCTCTGGGCTTCGATCAGTGCGCCGATGCTGTTGCGCCCGTCGCCAATGACTTCGGCGGGCCGGCGAATCGCCGCCGCGACCACCTCGTAGCCGATGACGACGATGCGCAGGTCCTGGCCGGGGTGGAAGCTTTCCAGCAGCACGCGGCTGTCGAATTGGCGCGCCAGTTCGATGGCTTCCTGCATCTCCTCGACGCTGCGCAGATCGACGGCGACGCCCTGGCCCTGCTCACCGTCCACTGGCTTGACCACCACGCTGCCATGCTCGGCGAGAAACGCCGCATTGTCGGCCGCGCTGCCGGCCAGCTGCTGTGCGGGTAGCTGGATGCCGGCACGTGCGAGCGTGCGGTGGGTCAGCGTCTTGTCCTGGCAGAGCGTCATGCTCACCGCCGAGGTCAGGTCCGACAGCGATTCGCGACAGCGCACCCGCCGGCCGCCCTGGGTGAGGGTGAACAGCCCGGCCTCGGCGTCGTCGATGGCGATCTCGATGCCGCGTCGGCGCGCTTCGTCGACGATGATGCGCGCGTACGGATTGAGCGTGGCTTCCGGCCCCGGGCCGAGGAACAGAGGCTGGTTGAAGCTGTTCTTGCGCTTGACGGTGAAGGTCTGCAGGTCGCGAAAGCCGAGCTTGGCGTACAGCGCCTTGGCCTGCTGGTTGTCGTGCAGCACCGACAGGTCGAGATAGGCCAGCCCACGGCCCATGAAGTGTTCGATCAGGTGACGCACCAGCACCTCGCCGACGCCCGGTCGCGGGCAGCTGGGGGAAACCGCCAGGCACCAGAGGCTCGAACCGTGCTCGGGATCGTTGAACGCCTTGTGATGATCGATGCCCATTACGCTGCCGATGACCTGCCCGGAACTCTCGTCCTCGGCGATCCAGTACACCGGGCCGCCTTCCTCGCGCGGCGTGCAGCGTTCCGGGTCGACCGGCATCATGCCGCGCGACTGGTAAAGGCCATTGATCGCCTGCCAATCCGCGGCGCTCTGTGCGCGACGTACGCCGAAGCCGCGCACGCCCTTGCGTGCCGGGCGGTAATCGGTGAACCAGATGCGCAGCGTATCGGAGGGGTCGAGGAACAGCTGTTGCGGTGCGTGCGCCAGCACCTGATGCGGTGCGGCGACGTACAGCGCGATGTCACGCTCGCCGGCCTGTTCGTTGAGCAGATCGGTGGCGAGTTCCGCCGGATCGGCGTAGGTGTGGCCGATCAGGATGCGGCCCCAGCCGCAGTTCAGGGTCACCGGGCCGCAGGGCTCGGCCTGGCCGTCTTCGGCAAATCGCGCCTGCAGGCGCTGGTAGGTAGGTGCTTGCCCGCGCAACAGGCGCTGACCATAGGCTTGAGACTTCTGCATGGTGCTTTCCCTTGAGGCGTGGCCCACGTCGGCAGCTGGCGTTGCCGCCGGGCGTGCGCATTCTTAGAGGCCTTGCTCACTCAACCAAAGGTTGACCGCCGCGAGCTGCCAGAGTTTTGAGCCGCGCAGCGGCGTCAGCTGGCCATGCGGATCGGCGAGCAGCCGCTCGATGGCTTCAGGGCGGTACAGCCCGCGGTCCTGGCTGGGATCGAGCAGCAGCTGGCGGACCCAGTCGAGAGTTTCGCCCTGCAGATGCTTGAGTCCGGGCACCGGGAAGTAGCCTTTGGGGCGGTCGATCACCGCGGCCGGTATCACCTGGCGCGCGGCCTCCTTGAGTACGTGCTTGCCGCCGTCCGGCAGCTTGAAGCGCGCCGGAATGCGCGCCGACAGCTCGGCCACGCGGTAGTCGAGGAACGGCGTGCGCGCTTCCAGGCCCCAGGCCATGGTCATGTTGTCCACCCGCTTGACCGGGTCGTCGACCAGCATGACGGTGCTGTCGATGCGCAGCGCCTTGTCCACCGCGGCCTCGGCGCCGGGTTCGGCGAAATGGCGGCGGACGAACTCGCCGGAAAAGTCGCCCTGATGCCACTGCTCCTGCATCAGCGCGCGGTATTCGTCGTAGTCGCGATCGCGGAAGGCGCCCAGGTAGGCCGCCACGGGATCGCTGGCGCCGTCCACCTGCGGATACCAGTGGTAGCCGGCGAACAGCTCGTCCGCGCCCTGGCCGCTCTGCACCACCTTGCAGTGCCTGGCGACCTCGCGCGAAAGCAGATAGAAGGCGATGCAATCATGGCTGACCATCGGCTCGCTCATGGCCTGGAAAGCCGCCGGCAGCTGCTCGAGAATCTCCCGCTCCTGGATGCGCAGCTGATGGTGACGCGTGCCGTAGTGCTCGGCGATCAGGTTGGAGTACTTGAACTCGTCGCCGCGCTCGCCGCCGGCATCCTCGAAGCCGATGGAGAAGGTCAGCAGGTTGTCGGCGACGCCTGCCTCGCGCAGCAGGCCGACCAGCAGGCTGGAATCGACGCCGCCGGACAGCAGCACGCCGACATCCACTGCGGCGCGCTGGCGGATCGCCACTGCTTCGCGCAGGGTGTCGAGGGTGCGGCGCTGCCAGTCCTCGAAACTGTAGTGCTGCTCGTCGTCGCGGGCGCCGTACTCCAGCGTCCACCAGCGGTGGGTGGAGGTCGTGCCGTCGACGCCGACGCGCATCCAGCTGGCCGGCGGCAGTTTCTCGATGCCGGCGATCAGCGTGTCCGGCGCCGGCACCACCGCGTGGAAGCTCATGTAGTGATTGAGCGCCACCGGATTGAGGTCGCCGGCGATGTCGCCGCCCTTGAGCAGGGCCGGCAGCGTCGAGGCGAAGCGCAGGCGTTGCCCGGTGCGCGACAGGTACAGCGGTTTGACGCCGAGGCGGTCGCGGGCGATGAACAGCTGTCCGCTGTCACGCTCCCAGATGGCGAAGGCGAACATGCCGTTCAGGCGCGGCAGCAGCGCTTCGCCCCAGGCGTGGAAACCCTTGAGCAGGACCTCGGTGTCGCCTTCGGAAAAGAAGCGGTAGCCCAGCGCTTCCAGCTCGGCACGCAGCTCCGGGTAGTTGTAGATGGCGCCGTTGAAGACCATCGCCAGGCCGAGCTGCGGATCGATCATCGGCTGGCCGGAGGCCTCGCACAGATCCATGATCTTCAGCCGGCGATGGCCGAGGGCCAGCGGGCCCTGGCTATGGAAGCCGCACGCATCGGGGCCGCGCGCGGTGAGGTGTTGGGTGATGCGTTCAACCGCGGCCAGATCGGCCGGTCGATTGTCGAAACGAAGTTCTCCAGCTATGCCACACATAGTTCCTTTCCGGTTGGTGCCGTTGGGGAGTGTGACTGACGGGTTTCCGTCGAAGTTCAGCTTTTCTGCCCGCGCGCCTGGCTCGCTACAGGCGGAAGCCCTCGACGATGTACTCGGCCAGCGCCTCGCTCACCGGTGACTGGCTGCGCGGATTGCGCAGCAGCACGATGCTGCATTGCGGCAAGGGCGGCAGCCCTTCGGCTTCGCCAAGAATGCGCAACTGCGGGGGGATCAGGCTGCGCAGTTGCGCGGTCACCCCCAGCCCGGCGCCGACCAGTGCCATCAGCGCCGCCAGGCTCGGGCTGGTGTAGGCGATACGGTAGTCGATCTCGGCCGCATCCAGCGCATTGCACACCCAGGCGCGGCAGAAGCAGCCGCTGTTGAACATCGCCAGCGGGATCGGCCGTTGTTCGTGCAAGTCGTAGCCGGCGGCTTCGGCCCAGACGAAACGCTCCTGGCGCAGCAGCTGGCCGATCTCGGTGCCCGGCTCGCGGGTGACGATGGTCAGGTCCATGTCCTGGCGCTGCAGCAACTGGTAGGAAGGCTCGCAGTGCAGCTCGACCTGCACCAGCGGGTAGGCCTGGGCGAACTGCGCGAGGATGCCGGGCAGAAAGCGCATCACGTAGTCGTCCGGCGTGCCGATGCGCACCGCGCCGACCATGTGCGGCTCGCGCAGCGTGGTCATTACCTCGCCATGCAGCTTGAGGATGCGCCGCGCATAACCGAGCAGCACCTGGCCCTCGGCGGTGAGGCTGACCTGCCGGCCGCTGCGCTCGAACAGCGGACGCTGCAGCACGTCCTCCTCCAGGCGCTTCATCTGCATGCTGATCGCCGACTGCGTGCGGTGCACCGCCTCCGCCGCGCGGGTGAATCCGCCATGGTCGGCGATGGCGACGAAGCTGCGCAGCAGCTCGGTATCGATGCCCGGATAGTTGGCCACTCATCAATCTCCAAGATGGGTCGCATCAAGAGTATTCGTTGGATTGATCGTAGTCACGGCAAGAAACTGGCGCCATCCCGATTGGAGGGCCAGAGCATGAAAACCCATGACAACGCATCGATCCTGCGGCACCTGCCGGCGCCGCGCCGTCTCGCCTGGGGCATGTTGCTACGCGACGGCTGGCGGCAACTGCGTCGCTGGCAGGAACTGGCGCGCCAGCGCCGGCAGCTGGCGTCGATGAGCGACGCGATGCTCAAGGACATCGGTTACAGCCGGGCCGATATCGAGCAGGAAGCCAGCCGGCCGTTCTGGGATGACCCGCTGCGGCGCTGAGTCAGTGTCCGAGCAGCAGCTTCTGCACGCCCAACGACAGGCTGACGGCCACCAGCATCAGCGCGAAGATGCGCTGCAGCACGCTGCTGTTGAGATAGTTCGCCAGCCGATTGCCGGCCAGCACGCCGCACGCGCCGCCGGCTGCCAGCCCGCCGAGCAGGGCCAGCGGTGGCTGGGCATCGCTGAGGTAGAGGAGGAAACCGCCGCCGCTGACCAGCGCGATCACCGCCATCGAGGTGGCCATCGCGCTGAGCAGTGTCAGTGGCGTGAACCAGAGCAGCGCCGGCACGACCAGGAAGCCGCCGCCAACGCCCATCAGCCCGGACAACAGACCGACGCCCAGGCCGATGGCGATCAGCGCAGCGTGACGTATCGAGCCGTTTTCCCGCGCCGGCAGGCTCGCTCCGCGCCACATGCGCCAGGCCGACCACATCACCAGCAGGCAGAAGGCGATGATCAGCGCCTTCTCGGCGATGAACTGGCCGAGCCACTGCCCGGCGGCGTTGCCTGGCAGGCCGCACAGCGCCAGCAACGCCACCGGCTTCCAGGCCACCTGGCCTTGCCAGGCGCGGGGAATCGCGCCAATCAGCGCCGACATGGCGACCGCGCCGAGGCTGACACCGATGGCATCGCGCAGCGGCAGATGCAGGCTGAGCAGCAGCGGCAGCGCGACCAGCGAACCGCCGGCGCCGGTCAGCCCCAGCAGCAGGCCGAGCAGCAGGCCGATGCCGAGGGCTTCGAGCAGCAGCGTCTCCATCAGCGAGCGTCCGCTGCGCGTGCCGGTATGCGTGGGTCACACATCGAGTAGTCCTCGGGTCGCAGACAAAGGGCGATGCTAGCTGATCCCGTCGCTCAGCGGTCCAGCGGGCGGCGCAGGCTGAAGGCGCCGCGCAGATCGCCTTCCTTGAAACCGCGCGCCTGATCCTGCGGATAGTGCTGGTCGAGCAGGGTCAGCAGTTGCGGCTTGATGTTGCTGCCGTGGCAGCCCAGGCAGGCTTCGGCGGTGCCGATGGCCTGCAGGTAGCGGTACTCACCGTTGACCACTTCGCCGTGGCGCAGCTGCTCCAGCGGTTCACCGGCGGCGGCACGCTGGGCGAACTGCTCGAGCACCTGGCGTTCCCAGGCGTCCGGCGCGTTGTCCGGGTTGCGCACCTTCAGCGCGGTACGGCCGACCTGCCAGGGCGCCTTGCTGTGCTGCGCGGCGATACCCGGCGCGAGCAGGTTGCAGGCTTCGACGGCCTTGGCCGGCCCGCCTTCGGCAACGGCCTGCTTGACGGTGGCGAGCAGCTGCTGCTGGAACGGCGGAATCAGCGCCTGCGCCTCGCTTTGCAACTGGGTGGTGTCGACCGCCGGAGCGGCGTGCAGGCCGAGCGGAAGCAGGCTCAGGAGCATCAGGTAGCGGCGTTTCATCGGCGTCTCCGACCAATCGTTTGGATAGGGGGGGGAGTATCATGCGGGGGCCATACGAGCGCAAGATGCGCGGCATTGTCGCAGGCGGCGCGGCGGCACTGATGCGCCGCGACCGAAGCCGCGGCGGCGCATCGGTCAGCTGCCGCGAATCAGCTTGCGCAGCAGGAAGCGGTTGGGGTGGCAGGCTTCGGCGACTTCGCGCGGCAGCGGCAACGGCTCGCCTTCGATCCACGCAGCCAGCAGCTCGCCCGAGAGCAGCGTGGTGATCATCCCGCGCGAGCCGTGCGCGGTGTTCACGTACAGGCCGTCGAGCCAGGGGCAGGGCGCGTCTGGCGTTTGTCGGGCGTTCTTGCTCAGCGCAGCGAAGGCTTCGGCGAAGCCTTCGGCGTCGGCCAGCGGGCCGATCAGCGGCAGGTAGTCGGGGCTGGTGCAGCGCATCGCCACCCGTCCTTCGAGGCGACCGACCTGCGCCGGGTCAGCGTGCAGACGACGGTAGAGATCCTCGGACACTCCGGCTAGCTGTTCCAGATTGGACAGGTGCTCGGCCTCGCTCGGCGCCGGATCGGACTGCTGGAAGTTGAAGCTCGCCCCCAGCGTGTGCACGCCGTCGCGTGCCGGGGCGACGTAGCCCTTGGCGCAGAGCACGGTGCGCAGCGCAACGCTGTCGGCCGTGGCCGGCAGGCAGGTGATCTGCCCGCGGATGCGCTTGAGCGGCAGCCAGGCGCTTTGGCTGAAGCGCGCCGCCTCGGCGGCACCGGCGAGCACCACCAGCGGCGCCTCGATCAGCACCTCGCCGTTGCAGACCGCCTGCCACTGCTCGCCGTCGCGGCGCAGTTCGAGCACCTCGCGGTGGCGCAGCAGTTCGATGTTCGGCTGCGCCAGCAGCCAGCGACAGACCGCCGGCGGATGCGCCCAGCCGGCCTGCGGATAGAACAGCCCGCCGTTCGGCAGGGTCACGCCGGCCAACCGTTCGGCCTCCGCCCGCGGCAGCGAATGCACCAGATCGGCGGGGAATGCCGACGCCAGCTCCGCCTGACGTGCGCGTTCCTCGTCGTCATAGGCGATCTGCAACACGCCACAGGCGTCCCAGTCCTGGCCCTGCTGCAACTGGCGCAGCAGCCGGCGGGTGTAGCCGAAGCCGGCGACCACCAGCCGCGACAGCGCGGTGCCATGCGCCGACAGCTTGAGATAGAGCACGCCCTGCGGATTGCCGGAGCCCTCCTCGGCGGGGCTGGCGTGGCGCTCCAGCACGCTGACGTGCCAGCCGCGCGCGGCGAGGCTGGCGGCGCTGGCGCAGCCGGCAAGACCCGCGCCGATCACCAGCGCATGACGCTGGCGCGGCTGGAAGTCGGGGCGCGCGTACCAGGGCTTGGCCGTCGCCGTGGCGCTGCCGATGAAGTGTCCGCGGAGGATTTCGCGCTTGTGGCCGAAACCGGGTACGCGCTGCATGTCAAAGCCGGCTTCGCCGAGACCGCGGCGGACGAAGCCGGCGCTGGTGAAGGTGCCCAGCGTCGCCCCGGGCGCTGACAGCCGCGCCAGCTCGGCGAACAGCGCCGGCTGCCACATTTCCGGATTCTTCGCCGGCGCGAAGCCGTCGAGGAACCAGGCATCGACCCGCGCATCCAGACTCGGCAGCGCTTCGAGCACATCACCGATCAGCAGCGTCAGCACCACCCGGCCGCCGCCGAACACCAGTTGCTGGAAGCCCGGATGAATCGCCAGGTATTGCTCCAGCAGCGGCTGCGCCTGCGTCTGCAGTTGCGGCCAGAGTGCCAGCGCCCTCGTGAGATCGGTGTGAGTCAGCGGATGCTTCTCGACGCTGACGAAGTGCAGGCGCGCCCCGGTTGGCGCGACCTCGTCGAACAGCTGCCAGGCACAGAGAAAGTTGAGCCCGGTGCCGAAGCCGGTTTCGCCGATCACCAGATGCTGCCCGGCGGTGAGGGCGGCGAAGCGCCGGGCGAGATCGTTCTGGGCGAGAAATACATGGCGGGTTTCTTCCAGCCCCGAGGCGCGTGAGAAGTACACGTCGCCATAGTGGCGCGATTGGGGTTGGCCGCTCGCGTCCCATTCGAGTTCGGCGGGTTGGAAGGTGGGCGTTGCGGAGCGCTCTGGCATGGGGAAATCCGGCTCGGATGAGGGAGGGTTAGCTGGCGACGCGGGCGGCGTGCCCCAGTCGTTCGATGGCGGCGTCCAGCTCGTCGAGGGCCGCCTCGGCAGCCGGGCTGTTCTGCTTGAGCAGCGTCTCGCTCTGCAGACAGGCGTTGCGCAGCTGCGGTACGCCGCAGTAGCGGGTGGCGCCGTGCAGGCGATGCACGCGCTCGATCTGCAGCTGGCGGTCGCCGGCCTGGCGCGCCTGGCGGATCGCCACGCGGTCGGCATCCAGCGAGCCGAGCAGCATGCTCAGCAACTCGCCGGCGAGATCGGCCTTGCCGGCGGCCAGGCGCAGGCCTTCCTCCTCGTCGAGAACCGGGAACACCTGCTCCGGCAGCGCTGGCGGGGCTTCAGCCGGAACGGCGCGCGGCGGACTCGGCGGCTGCGTCTGAGGCTGGCTGCGCAGGGTCAGGCCGGTCCACTTGAGCACCACCTGCGCCAGTTGGCGCTCGCTGATCGGCTTGGTCAGGTAGTCGTCCAGCCCGGCTTGCAGCAGGGCGCGTTTTTCGTTGGCCAGCGCATGCGCGGTGAGGGCGACGATCGGTAGCGGCAGCGCGCCGGTATCGTTTTCCCACTGGCGGATCGCCTCGGTGGTCTGCCGGCCGTCCATGCCGGGCATCTGCACGTCCATCAGGACCAGATCGAAGCTGTGCCGCTTGACCGCCTCCAGCGCATCGGGGCCGTTGTCCACGGCGACTACCGCGGCGCCGAGATCGCTCAGCAGCGTTTCCACCAGCAGCAGGTTGGCCGGGTTGTCATCCACGCAGAGCAGCTGCGGCACCCGTCCATTGACCGGTTGAACGGACGGCGCCATCGCTTGCGCCGGGCGCAGCAGCTCCAGCAGTACGCGCTGCAGCTTGCGCGTGCGCGCCGGCTTGCCCTGCAGCTGGGCGTGGCTGTGGTGATCCGGCAACGTGTCGCTGAACAAGGGTTGTTCGGTGGTCGGGCAGAGCACCACGCATTTGCAATCCAGCGTGTCGAATTCGTGGAGTAGCTGGCCCAGCTGCGCCGGCGCCAGTTCGCGGGTGGTGATGCCGAGTACGGCGAGGTCGATCGGCACGTTGCTGTCACGCTGACTGGCGACGCTGCGCTGCAACTGCTCCAGATTGTCGAAGTTCTGCACGCTCAGTCCGCAGCTTTCGAGCTGGTGCTGCAGCGATTGACGCGCCAGCGGATGCTGTTCGAGCAGCGCCACCCGGCGTCCGAGCAGCGCGGCCGGCGGCTGGTCCTCGATGTCGTCGCGTGCTTTGGGCAGGCTCAGGGTGATCCAGAATTCCGAGCCTTCGTCGGGAATGCTGTCGACGCCGATCTCGCCGCCCATCTGCTCGATGAGGCGCTTGGAGATCACCAGCCCCAGGCCGGTGCCGCCGGGCTGGCGCGACAGCGAGTTGTCGGCCTGGCTGAAGGCCTGGAACAGTGCCCGCAGGTCCTGATCGGTGAGGCCGATGCCGGTGTCCTGCACGCTGATGCGCAACTGCGCGCGCTCGGCGCTTTCTTCCTCGATCATCGCGCGCACGGCGATGGTGCCTTCGTTGGTGAACTTGATGGCATTGCTGACCAGATTGGTCAGCACCTGCTTGAGCCGCTGCGGATCGCCGACCAGCGACAGCGGGGTGTCGCGGTAGACCAGGCTGACCAGCTCGAGCTGCTTGGTGTGCGCGGCCGGGGCGAGGATGGTCAGGGTGTCCTCGATCAGGTCGCGCAGGTTGAACGGTACGCTGTCGAGTACCAGCTTGCCGGCCTCGATCTTCGAGAAGTCGAGAATTTCGTTGATGATGCCCAGCAGGTTGTCGGCGGATTTCTCGATGGTCGACAGGTAGTCCTGCTGGCGCGGAGTGAGGTCGCTTTTCTGCAGCAGATGGGTGAAGCCGAGGATGCCGTTGAGCGGCGTGCGGATCTCGTGGCTCATGTTGGCGAGGAACTCGGACTTGATCCGGCTGGCTTCCAGGGCCTCCTTGCGCGCCAGGTCCAGCTCGATGTTCTGGATCTCGATGGTTTCCAGATTCTGCTGCACGTCGGCGGTGGCCTGGTCGATGCTCTGCTGCAGCTCCTCGCGGGCGCTGAGCAGGGCCTCGGCCATGCGGTTGATGCCCGAGGCCAGCTCGTCCATCTCGTGGCTGCCCAGCGCTGGCAGGCGCGTTTCCAGATGGCCGTCCTTGAGCTGGGCGACGGCCAGTTGCACGCGCTGCAGCGGCTGGCTGATGGTGCGGCTCATGCGCAGCGCCAGCAGGGCGGTGACGATCAGGCCGGCGCCGACCAGCAGCAGGCTGGTGAACAGGCTGCGATAGCCGCGCAGCAGCGTACCGTGATGCGACAGCTCCAGCTCCAGCCAGCCGATCAGCGCATTACCGTTGCCGCGCGCCTCCTCGCCGAGATTCAGGTGCTGCTGCAGCACCGGCATGAGGATGCGCGTGTAGTCCAGGCTGCTGACCCGGGTCAGGCCCTCCGGGTCGCCGGGCGGCGAGGGGGTGAGCATGCGCGGGCCGACGTGCGCGCGCGCGTTACGTTCAGCGTCGAGGATGGTTACCGCGCGGACGTCGTTCTGGTCGAGCACCTGCGCCAGGATGCGCTGCAGGCGTTTGTCGTAGCCCAGGTTCATCGCCGGAGCGGCCAGCGGCGCCAGCTGTTCGGCGATCAGCACGCCGCGTTCGTCGAGCTGGTGACGCATCTCGGAGAGCTGCATCCAGGTGAAGTAGGCGCCCAGCGCGATGGCGAGCAGGGTGCTCGGCAGCAGCGTGAGCACCAGTACGCGGCCTCGGATTCCTACGTCTTTGAGCACAGTCCATTCCCCTGGGTTGCCAGCCCGCTAGTGTAGCGATTTGCCGGGGACGAATCTGTACGCAGGTCAAGCCGGCGGGCGCCGCCGCGGCTCAGTCGAGGCCGCGAATCTCCTTGCCGTTGAAGTCCGGCAGGCGCCAGCGGAAAGTCATCGCCAGCACACGGAACAGGAAACCGCTGCCCAGCGCGATCAGCGTGGCCAGCGCGGTGTTCATCTCCAGCCACAGCAGTCCGACGTAGAGCACGCCGGTGAACAGCGCGACGGTGGCGTACAGCTCGCGCTGCAGCACCATCGGCACCTCGTTGCACAGCACGTCGCGCATCAGACCGCCGAAGATGCCGGTGATGACGCCGGCGAAGACCACGATCGACGGGTGCGCGCCCATGCCCATCGCCACGTCGCAACCGATCACCGTGAACGCCACCAGGCCCAGGCCGTCCACCAGCAGGAACACCTGGCGCAGGCGATGCAGGTAGCGTGCGATGAAGCCGGTGACGATCGCCGCGCCGATGGTGAAGGACAGGTATTCCGGGTGCGCGATCCAGCCGATCGGATAATGGCCGAGCAGGATGTCGCGGGCCGTGCCGCCACCCAGGGCGGTCACCGTGCCGAGCAGGCAGATGCCGAACAGGTCCATGCCGCGACGCATGCCCATGATGGCCCCGGACATGGCTTCGGCGGTGATCGCGATCAGGTAGATGGTATGCAGCAGTTCCACGACAGACCTCCAGTGCCCGCTGCACCAGACGGCGGGCAGCGCCAAAGGGGCGCGATTATGGAGCACGCGCGGGCTGCGCGCCATGCGAGGCGGCCATCGGGCAGGCGACGAAGCGGCCAGCGCGGCGGCACGCGGAGTCTGCCCGTGACCGGCGGTTGCCGGTATCATGAGCGCCTTTTTTCCACGCCGTGTGGTTCATGACGTCATGACAATCCACTACCCGACCATTGCCGACTGCATCGGCAACACGCCGCTGGTTCGCCTGCAACGCCTGCCCGGCACCACCAGCAACACCATTCTGGTCAAGCTCGAAGGCAACAACCCGGCCGGCTCGGTCAAGGACCGTCCCGCACTGTCGATGATCAACCGTGCCGAGCTGCGCGGCGATATCCAGCCCGGCGACACGCTGATCGAGGCCACGTCGGGCAATACCGGTATCGCCCTGGCGATGGCCGCGGCGATCAAGGGTTACCGGATGATCCTGATCATGCCGGACAATTCCAGCGCCGAGCGCAAGTCGGCGATGACCGCCTACGGTGCCGAACTGATCCTGGTGACCCGCGAGCAGGGCATGGAAGGCGCACGCGACCTGGCGCTGCAGATGCAGGCCGAGGGCCGCGGCAAGGTGCTCGACCAGTTCGCCAACGACGACAACCCCGAAGCGCACTACGGCAGCACCGGCCCGGAAATCTGGCGGCAGACCCATGGCAGCATCACCCACTTCGTCAGCTCGATGGGCACCACCGGCACCATCATGGGCGTGTCGCGCTACCTCAAGGAGCAGAATCCGAACGTGCAGATCGTCGGCCTGCAGCCGATGGAAGGCGCGGCGATTCCCGGCATCCGCCGCTGGCCGCAGGAATACCTGCCGAGGATCTTCCAGGCCGAGCGCGTCGACCGCGTCGTCGACATGTCGCAGGACGAGGCCGAGACGGTGATGCGTCGCCTGGCTCGCGAAGAAGGCATCTTCTGCGGCGTGTCCTCGGGCGGCGCGGTGGCGGCGGCGTTGCGCCTGTCGCGCGAGGTCGAGAACGCGGTGATCGTGGCCATCGTCTGCGACCGTGGCGATCGTTACCTGTCCACCGGCGTGTATGACGCTCCCAACTGAATTCATCGCCGCCTGCCGCCATCCGGTGGCATCGCGGCGCCTTGCCGTTCCCTTGAAGCAGGTTCCAGCCAATGGCCAAACGTAGCGGCGCCTTGCGCTTTCAGCCCAGCGGTGGCGAGCGCAAGCCGCAGGTGCCGGTCGGCAAGAAGCAGACGCTGCTCATCGAGCGGCTGGCCCACGATGGGCGCGGTATCGCCTTCGTCGACGGCCGTACCTGGTTCGTAGCCGGTGCGCTGCCGGGCGAGCGGGTCGAGGCGCGCGTGCTCGGTGCGCGCGCGCAGATCGTCGAGGCGCGCTGTGAGCGGGTACTCGACGCCAGCCCGCAGCGGCGCCACGAACCCTGTCCGCATGCACGCCTGTGTGGCGGCTGCACCCTGCAGCATGCGGCGGCGGACGATCAGCTCGAACTCAAGCAGCGCACCCTCGCCGAGCAGCTGGCGCGCGTCGCCGGCCTCGAGCCACAGGCCTGGGCCGCGCCGCTCAGCGGCCCGGAGCTCGGCTATCGACGCCGCGCCCGACTTGCCGTGCGCTGGGATGCCAAGGCCGCGCGACTGGCAGTGGGCTTTCGCGCCGCGGCCAGCCAGCAGATCGTCCCGATCGAACAATGCCCCGTGCTGGTACAGCCCTTGCAAAAGATGTTGCCGCATTTGTTGGCGGTGTTGCAGAAATTGACCCGACCCCAGGCCATCGGCCATATCGAACTGTTCAGCGGTACCGCCGAGGCCGTGTTGGTGCGCCACACGGCGGCGCTGGTGACGGACGATCTGGCGCAGCTGCAGGCGTTCGCGCACCAGCAGGGTGCGCAGCTGTGGTTGCAGGGCGAGGGCGAGCCGGTACCACTCGAAGCGGCACCGCTGGGCTATCGTCTGGAACCGTGGAATCTGGAGCTGGAGTGGCGACCGGGCGATTTCGTCCAGGTCAACGCCGCGGTCAACGAGGCGATGATCGCCCAGGCCCTGGACTGGCTGGTGCCGACTCCCGGCGAGCGGGTGCTGGACCTGTTCTGTGGGCTGGGTAATTTCGCCCTGGCGCTGGCGCGCAGCGGCGCGCAGGTGACCGGCGTAGAAGGCGTCGAGGCGATGGTCGAGCGGGCACGGGGCAATGCGTTGCGCAACGGCCTGGACGGCCTGCACTTTTATCGTGCAGACCTGTCGAAGCCGCTGGCCGATGCACCCTGGGCGCGCAGCGGATTCGACGCGGTGCTGCTGGACCCCCCGCGTGACGGCGCGCTGGAGGTTGTTCGACAAATGTCGGAGTTCGGTGCGCGCCGCCTCGTCTATGTTTCATGCAATCCTGCAACGCTCGCCCGCGACGCGGCCGAGCTGGCCCGCCAGGGCTACCGGCTGTCCCGGGCCGGTGTGATCGACATGTTCCCGCAGACGGCGCATGTCGAGGCGATGGCGCTGTTCGAAATGTCGGACCGCGCTGCCCGGTGATTTCTTGGCAGGCAACCGGCCTGCGATTCAACCGACCGGCACGCAGAATGCCGGCGTGCGGCGCAGTCACTGCGCAGAGGGAAGGTTTAGATGGTACAGGTCAGAGCGCTTCAGCCGGTCAACACCGACGGCAGCATCAACCTCGACAGCTGGCTCGACCACGTGCTGGGCATGGACCCGGCGCTGGATCGCGCGGCACTCAAGGAGGCCTGCGAGTTCGCTCGCGAGGCCGAGCAGCAAGCCAACGCCGCGCAGAATCTGTGGAGCGAAGGCACCTCCAGCTACCAGACCGGCCTGGAGATCGCCGAAATTCTGGCCGATCTCAAGCTCGACCAGGACAGCCTGGTGGCTGCGGTGATCTACCGCGGCGTGCGCGAAGGCAAGATTCAGCTGGCCGAGGTGCACCAGCGCTTCGGCCCGGTGGTCGCCAAGCTGATCGAGGGCGTGCTGCGCATGGCCGCGATCAGCGCCAGCCTCAACCCGCGTGAGTCGCTGGTGCTGGGGTCGCAGGCGCAGGTGGAGAACCTGCGCAAGATGCTGGTGGCCATGGTCGACGACGTCCGCGTGGCGCTGATCAAGCTGGCCGAGCGTACCTGCGCCATCCGCGCGGTGAAGAACGCCAGCGAGGACAAGCGTCAGCGCGTGGCGCGCGAGGTGTTCGACATCTACGCGCCGCTGGCGCATCGCCTCGGCATTGGCCATATCAAGTGGGAACTGGAAGACCTGTCGTTCCGCTATCTGGAGCCGGAGCAGTACAAACAGATCGCCCAGCTGCTGCATGAGCGCCGGCTCGATCGCGAACAGTACATCGCCAACGTGGTGCAGCAACTCAAGGATGAGCTGACCGCGGCCGGCATCCAGCCGGAGATCGACGGCCGCGCCAAGCACATCTACTCGATCTGGCGGAAGATGCAGAAGAAAGGCCTGCAGTTCAGCCAGATCTACGACGTACGTGCCGTGCGCGTGCTGGTGCCGGAGGTGCGTGACTGCTACACCGCGCTCGGCATCGTGCACACGCTGTGGCGGCACATTCCCAAGGAGTTCGACGACTACATCGCCAACCCCAAGGAGAACGGCTACCGCTCGCTGCACACCGCGGTGATCGGCCCGGAAGGCAAGGTGCTGGAGGTGCAGATCCGCACCCAGGCCATGCACGAGGAGGCCGAGCTGGGGGTTTGCGCGCACTGGCGCTACAAGGGCACCGACGTCAATTCCGGTTCGGACCACTACGAGGAGAAGATCGCCTGGCTGCGTCAGGTGCTCGAATGGCATGAGGAGCTGGGCGACATCGGCGGGCTGGCCGACCAGCTGCGCGTCGACATCGAGCCCGACCGCGTCTACGTGTTCACCCCGGATGGCCACGCCATCGACCTGCCCAAGGGCGCCACGCCGCTGGACTTCGCCTACCGGGTGCACACCGAGATCGGCCACAACTGCCGCGGCGCCAAGGTCAACGGGCGCATCGTGCCGCTCAATTACAGCCTGCAGACCGGCGAGCAGGTGGAGATCATCACCAGCAAGCAGGGGTCGCCGAGCCGCGACTGGCTGAACCCCAACCTGGGCTACATCACCACCTCGCGCTCGCGGGCGAAGATCGTCCACTGGTTCAAGTTGCAGGCGCGCGACCAGAACGTCGCCGCCGGCAAGACGCTGCTGGAGCGGGAACTGAACCGCCTCGACCTGCCGCCGGTGGATTTCGACAAGGTCGCGGAGAAGGCCAACCTCAAGACTGCCGAAGACATGTTCGCCGCGCTCGGTGCCGGCGACCTGCGCCTGGCCCATCTGGTCAATCTGGCGCAGCAGCTGGTCGAGCCGGAGCGCGGCTACGACCAGCTGGAGCTGATTCCGCGGCGCTCGACGCCGCACAAGCCGGGCAAGCGCGGCGATGTGCAGATTCAGGGCGTGGGCAACCTGCTGACGCAGATGGCCGGTTGCTGCCAGCCGCTGCCGGGCGATCCCATCGTCGGCTACATCACCCAGGGCCGGGGCGTCAGCATTCACCGGCAGGACTGCCCGTCGGTGCTGCAACTGGCCGGCCGCGAGCCGGAGCGAATCATCCAGGTCAGCTGGGGGCCGGTCCCGGAGAAGACCTATCCGGTGGAAATCTTCATCCGCGCCTACGACCGTTCCGGGTTGCTGCGCGATATCTCGCAGATGCTGCTCAACGAGCGAATCAACGTGCTGTCGATGAACACCCGCTCGAACAAGGAAGACAGCACCGCGCAGATGACGCTGACCATCGAGATTCCCGGGTTGAATGCGCTCGGGCGGCTACTGAGCCGGATATCGCAGCTGCCGAACATCATCGAGGCCAAGCGCCAGCGGGCCACGTAAGGCACGAGGCCGGCGGTGGCGCCGGCCGCGTCACGGTGGATGGCGGAGCGTCATCCACCCACGATGCACTAGGTTCCGGAGCGCTTGGCCCGCGACCGAACCGTAGGCTGGATGTCGTTTTTTACATCCACCGTGATGCCATCAGCATCCCTCACCAGCCCTCGATTCGCTGAGGAATTCCATGTACCAACTCCCCGACCTGCTGCACCTGATGGCCCGTCTGCGCGACCCACAGCATGGCTGCCCCTGGGACTTGCAGCAGAACTACGCCAGCATCGTGCCGCATACGCTGGAAGAGGCCTACGAAGTGGCCGATGCCATCGAGAGCGGCGATTTCGACCATCTGCCCGGCGAGCTGGGCGATCTGCTGTTCCAGGTTGTCTACTACAGCCAGCTGGCACGGGAGGAGGGGCGCTTCGACTTCGCCACGGTGGTCGATGCGATCACCCGCAAGCTGCTGCGCCGCCATCCGCATGTGTTTCCCGATGGCGATCTGTACGGTTCGCCCGAGCTGCCGCGCCTCGACGAGGCCGCGATCAAGCAGCGCTGGGAGGAGATCAAGGCCGAGGAGCGCGCCGAGAAGGCCGCCGCGCCGGAACAGCTGTCGCTGCTCGACGACGTGCCCGCCGCATTGCCGGCGCTGAGCCGCGCGGCCAAGCTGCAGAAGCGCGCCGCGCAGGTCGGCTTCGACTGGCCGGAAGCGCTGCCGGTGGTCGACAAGGTGCGCGAGGAACTCGACGAAGTACTGGTGGCAATGAGCGAGAACGACGCCCAGGCCGTCGCCGAGGAGCTGGGCGACCTGCTGTTCGTCGTCGTCAATCTGGCGCGCCACCTCAAGGTGGACCCGGAAAATGCCCTGCGTGGCGCCAACGGCAAGTTCGAGCGGCGTTTCCGCTTCATCGAGCAGGCCTTGCGGCAGGCGGGGCGACCCATCGAGAATTGCACCCTCCAAGAGCTGGATGCGCTCTGGGATGCAGCCAAGCGGGCCGAGCAGTCGCCTGCCTGCGGCTGATGACGGTACGCACGGTGGAGTCGCTTTCACCTCCACCACAATCCCGCGCGGCGGATCGCCATCGAGCGATCCGCGCGCCCACTTGAATGACCACAGACGAGCCGAAACATGAGTCTTTCCCTTCGCGACCAGCTGCTCAAAGCCGGGCTGGTCAACGAAAAGCAGGCCAAGCAGGCCGTCAAGCAGAAGCAGAAGCAGCAGCGCCTGGAGAAGAAGGGGCAGATCGAGAAGGACGATTCCCAGCGCCAGGCGGCCCTGCAGGCGCAGGCCGAGAAGATTGCCCGCGATCAGGAACTCAACCGTCAGCAGCAGGAGAAAGCCGAGCAGAAGGCCCGTACCGCGCAGATCAAGCAGCTGATTGAGACCAGCCGCCTGCCGAAGCTGACCACCGAGGATTACTACAACTTCGTCGACGACAAGAAGGTCAAGCGCCTGTCGGTCAACAAGCTGATGCGCGACAAGCTGGCCAGCGGCTCGCTGGCGATCGTCCGCCACGGCGGCGGCTACGAAGTGATTCCGCGCGAGGCCGCGCTGAAGATCCAGGAGCGCGACCCGCGGCGCATCGTGCAGCTCAACGTGCAGACCGAAGCGCCGGATGCCGACGATCCTTACGCCGCCTACCAGATCCCCGACGACCTGATGTGGTAAGCCCACGGTTCCGACCGATGGCGGGATAGAACTGCCGCGCCCGGCCTCTACAGTCCGGGTGCACCCAATTCCGGGTGCCCGCGTTGTGGAGGGCAGCGGCATGACTGGCGCAGCGATTCGGACCATGGGCAACGGTGAGGCGCAATACTGGCGGGCCGGCGGTGTGCCGGGCGATCCCGAGGAGCCTGGCGTGCCGGTGCAACCGGGCGAGCCGGGCGAACCGACCATTCCCGATCAGCCGCCACCCGCACCGGTCGCCTGAGCGCGCCGGGCGCGCGTTTTTCACTCGCCGAACGGATAGGTATCCGGCACGGCCGCGTCGTCGAATCGGCGCGGACCGACCGGCGTCACCGCGCTGGTCTGCTCGAACCAGACCAGCGCATCGAACTGTTCGGCGAGCACCGCACGGAAATAGTGGCTCTGACGCTCGGTCCGCGGCCGGTAGACCACCCCGATGGCACGCTCCAAGCGCGGTTGGGCCAACGCCTGGCGCAGCTTGCCGTGTGCTTCGCTGCGCCACTCGGTGAGCGACGCTCCGTGCCCGGCACGCAGAAACAGCTGCTCCCAGCTGTCCGGCCGCGACGGTAGCACCTCCATGATCTGCATCGGCTCATCCCAGTTGTCTGCGGCGGCCACGCTGCCGCGATCGGTGGCCATGCCGATCAGCACCGCATCGCGGCCGAGCGCGGTGCGACACAGCTCGCCGATGTTGAATTCGCCGTCCCAGCCCATCGACGTCGCCGCCGCGTTGCCGATGTGCGAGTTGTGTGCCCATACCACCGCGCGGGCATGCGACCCGCGATGCTCCAGCAGCGCGCGCAGGGTGTCGAACATGTGCCGGTCGCGCAGGTTCCAGGATTCGCTGGAACGGCGATACATGGCGCGGTAGTACTGCTCGGCGGCGAGCACGACATGGGCGTTGCGCGCCGCATCGAAGAAGCGCTCGCCGTCGCGTGCGGCGTACTCCAGGCGGCGCTCCAGCAGTGCACGCAGCTGCGCGACCACCGCCTCCTCACAAGACGGTTCACCCAGCAGCACATGCTGGCCGTAGGCGGCCGGTTCGTCGTGCCACGGACTCAGGCAGCCGTAACGCTGGCGTGCCGCGCCGGCGGCGGACGGGTCGATCTGATCGAGATAGTGCAGCACCTCAGCAATCGAGGTGCCCAGGCTGTATACGTCCAGGCCGCGAAACTCCACGCGCTGCTCGGCCGGCAGGCGGTCGTTGTGCTGGCGCAGCCAGCGGGTGAACGCCGCGACCTCACGATTGCGCCACATCCAGGTCGGAAAGCGCTTGAAGGCGTCTTCCACCCAGGCGGCGGGCTGCTGCTGGCGCACGTGGCGATCGATCCAGGCAGCGTCCGGCCAGTCGGCTTCGACGGCGACGATGGAGAAACCGTGGCGCTCGATCAGCCGACGGGTGATGGCCGCCCGCGCACGGTAGAACTCGGAGGTGCCGTGGCTGGCTTCGCCGATCAGCACCACGCGGGCATCGGCGAAGCGCTCGAAGGCGTCGGCGAAGGCAGGGTCGTCGAGGTCCGGCAACGGTTGTACGTGCCGGCGCAGCAGTTCGACCAGCTGCTCTTCGTCGTAGTCGGCGGCGCGGGGAAGGGCGGCGCGCATGGGTGACTCCTGCGGGGATCCTCATGGACAGACTAGCCCGCGTGAACGCCCGTGCCAGGGCATCTGATCGGCGCGACTGACATGTCTCGAACGAACTTGCCCGGTGGCTTTCGCCTCTAAGGCATACACTGGGATTGGTGGCGTCTGCTGCCGGCCTGGCTTTGAACTAGAACGAGGGGCTGCCAAATGACAACCTGGATCATTGCCTACAACAAAGATGGCAACACATCGACGCTGAAGATCGAATCAGCGCACCAACCGGATATCGACGAGGCCGTCGAGCTGGTCACGCGCAAGGCCGAGCAGGAGTATGCCGGCGAGGAAATCGAGCACGAACATGACCCGGACATGGAAAGCACGCCGGCCACGCGGCTCGCCGAGCGTTACGGCATAACCGTCACCGGTATTTCCGAGGCCTGATCAGGCCAGCGGCCAGACTTCCCCATCCCCGATCAGAAACAGGCGCCGGCTCGCTTCGGCGCCGATCTCGGTCGCGCCGGTGAAACTGCCGAAGGCCGGCAGCAGACTGATCCGTTCGCCGAGGCAGAAGCATGGCAGGCGCAACCGCTGGCGACCGCGGCCGCGCAGGACGAATGCCGGATGCACGTGGCCGGCGAGCACGTGATGAGTGGGATGGGGCCTGGGTTCGTGCTGCAGCGCGAACGGCCCGAGCAGCAGCGGTTCGCCCACCACCTCGATGCCCAGCTCGAGCGGCGGATCGCCGGCGCGCTGGTCGTGGTTGCCGCGGATCAGCGTCACGGCCAGCTGCGCGTGGCGGACGCGCCATTCGGCCAGCCGCGCGAGGGTGGCGGGCGCATGCGCTTCGGGCGCATGGAGGAAGTCGCCGAGGAAGATCAGCTGGCGGCAGGCGTAGTGCGCCAGCAGCCTGTCGAGCGTCTGCAGGTTGGTGGCGGTGGTGCCGCGCGGCACCGGCTGGCCGAGCCGACGATAGGCGGCGGCCTTGCCGAAATGCACATCGGCGACCAGCAGCGCCTGTTGCGCCGGCCAGTAGATGGCCTTGTCCGCCAGCAGCCAGAGCGTGCTGCCGGCCAGCTCGATGGGCAGGCAGGCGGTCATCGACGCTGCCCTGTACGGGTCATGGCGCGCGCTTGCGCCGGTTGGGCGTGCCGTCCTTGCGCGCGCGTGGCGTGCGTGGCCGGGGCATTTCGCGCTCCACGGCCGGCATGACCGCCGCATCGCCCTGATAGCCGCCGGGGCCGGCGGCCTGGTCCAGTTCGGTGACCATGCGGCGGATGCGGTCGGCCAGCTTCTCCGAACTCATGCTTTCGCGGAAACGCTCCACCAGCAGCGGGAAGGCCAGCGGCGTCGGCCGCTGCAGTTGGCGCAGGTCCAGACGGCGCGCCTGCAGGCGGCGCAGCGTCTGCTCCAGCCGCTCGACGTCCAGCTCCTGGCGCAGCACTTCCTCCTCGGCCTGGCCGAGCAGCAGATTGTCCGGGTCGTACTGGCGGAACACGTCGAAGAACAGACCGCTGGAGGCCTGCAGCTGGCGTGCGCTCTTCTGCGCGCCGGGATAGCCGGAAAATACCAGCCCGGCGATCCGCGCGATCTCGCGAAAGCGCCGCCGCGCCAGCTCGCCGGCGTTGAGGCTGGCGAGCACGTCGTGCAGCAGGTCGCGGCTGTCGAACAGGTGCGGCGTCAACTGGCTCGCCCAGTGCGGTTCGCTGGCCGAGAGCAGTTCCAGCCCGTAATCGTTCACCGCGATGGAAAAGGTCAGCGGCTGGTGGCGGGCCATGCGCCAGGCGAGCAAGCTGGCCAGCCCCAGATGCACGTGGCGCCCGGCGAACGGGTAGAGGAACAGGTGCCAGCCCTCGCGCGAGCGCAGCAGTTCGGCCAACAGCGTTTCGCTGCGCGGCAGCGCCGACCAGGCCATCTGCACCTGCAGCAGCGGCTGCAGCAAGCGCATCTCGGCGCCATCGAATTCGCCGCGCGCGGCGGCGTCCAGCTGTTCGACCACCGCGTCGGCCAGCTCGCTGGAAAGCGGCATGCGCCCGCCGTTCCAGCGTGGCACGGCGGCCTTCCTGCCGGTGGCGCGGCTGACGTAGACGGTCATGTTCTCCACCCGCACCAATTCCAGCAGGCGTCCGGCGAAGAGGAAGCAGTCGCCGGGGCGCAGACGGGCGATGAAGCCTTCCTCGATGCTGCCCAGCGAGCGGCCGCTGCCGCCTCTGGCCCAGAACTTCACCGTCAGGCTGGCGTCGCTGACGATGGTGCCGATGCTCATCCGATGACGCAGCGCGACGCGTCGGCTCGGCACCTTCCACAGCCCCGAGTCATCCGGCTCGACGCGCTGGTAGTCGGGGTAGGCGGTCAGCGAATGGCCGCCATGCCGCACGAAGGCCAGCGCCCATTGCCAGTGCGCCTCGTCCAGTTCGCGATAGGACCAGGTCTGGCGGACTTCAGCGAACAGTTCGTCGGGACGGAAGCCGCCGGCCAGCGCCATGCTGACCAGATGCTGCACCAGCACGTCGAGCGGGCGTTGCGGCGCGCTGCGGGCCTCGATACGGCGTTCGGCAATCGCCTGCTGCGCGGCGGCGGCTTCGAGCACCTCAAGACTGTGGGTCGGCACCAGTGTCACCCGCGAGGTGCGGCCGGGCGCGTGGCCGGAGCGCCCGGCGCGCTGCAGCAGGCGCGCCACGCCTTTCGGCGAGCCGATCTGCAGCACCCGTTCGACCGGCAGAAAGTCGACGCCCAGGTCCAGGCTGGAGGTGCACACCACGGCCTTCAGCGCGCCCTGCTTGAGCCCTTGTTCGACCCAGTCGCGCACCTCGCGCGCCAGCGAACCGTGATGCAGGGCGATCAGCCCGGCCCAGTCCGGACGGGCGTCGAGCAGCGCCTGATACCAGCGCTCGGCCTGCGAGCGGGTGTTGGTGAACACCAGGGTGGTGGACGCCGCGTCGATCTCCCCGACCACCTGCGTCAGCATGCGCAGGCCCAGATGCCCGGCCCAGGGGAAGCGCTCGATGCTCTCGGGCAGCAGGCTGTCGACCAGCAGCGGCTTGTCGATGCGTCCCTGGACCAGCCGGCCGCGGCCCGGGTGCAACAGCACCTGCAGCGCCTCGGGCAGATTGCCGAGCGTCGCCGACAGGCCCCAGACGATCAGCCGCGGCTGCCACCGGCGCAGGCGTGCCAGCGCCAGTTGCAGCTGCACGCCACGCTTGTTGCCGAGCAGCTCGTGCCATTCGTCGACGACCAGCATCTGCAGCCCGGCAAAGGCCTGGCGGGCATCGGCACGGGTCAGCAGCAGGGTCAGGCTTTCGGGCGTGGTGACCAGCGCGCTCGGCAGCCGCCGGCCCTGGCGCGCGCGTTCGGCACTGCCGGTGTCGCCGGTGCGCAGGCCGATACTCCAGGCGATGCCGAGTTCGTCGAGCGGCGCTCGCAGCGCGCGGGCGGTATCGGCCGCCAGCGCACGCATGGGGGTTATCCACAGCAGGCTGAGCGGGGCCGGCTGGCCTGAGCGAGGCATCTGCTGGGCGAAGCGCTCCAGCGCGGCCAGCCACACCGCGTAGGTCTTGCCCGAGCCAGTGGTCGCGTGCAGCAGCCCGGATTCGCCGTCGCGCACCGCTTGCCAGACCTCGTGCTGGAAGGTGAAGGGCTGCCAGCCGCGCGCGGCGAACCAGCGTTCGGCAAGGCTCATGCGTGCGCCTCGTGCGTGTGTTCGGGCGTCGGCCCGCTCATGGCAGCAGGGCCTTAAGCGTCGCCAGGGTATCGGCCTCGTCCACGGGCTTGTCGTGGCGCCAGCGCAGCATGCGCGGGAAGCGCACGGCGATGCCGCTCTTGTGCCGGCTGCTGGCGGCGATGCCCTCGAAGCCCAGCTCGAACACCAGCGTCGGCGTCACCGAGCGTACCGGGCCGAATTTCTCCACCGTGGTCCGGCGCACGATGGCGTCGACCTGGCGCATTTCTTCGTCGGTCAGCCCCGAGTAGGCCTTGGCGAAGGGCACCAGCTTGCGCTCGGGATCGCCCGGCTCGCCGTCCCAGACGGCGAAAGTGAAGTCGGTATAGAGGCTGGCGCGCCGGCCGTGGCCGCGTTGGGCGTAGATCAGCACGGCGTCGATCGCATAGGGATCGATCTTCCACTTCCACCACAGGCCGACATCGCGGGTGCGGCCGACGCCGTATTGCCCGGCGCGGGCCTTGAGCATCATGCCCTCGACGCCGAGCGCGCGGGAGCGCTCGCGTTGGCGGGCGATCGCCGGCCAGTCCGCGCCGCGCACCCGCGGCGAGGCCAGCAGTGCCGGATGGCGGCACTGTTCGAGCAGCGTTTCGAGCTGCTGGCGGCGCTCGGCGAGCGGTCGCTGGCGCCAGTCCATGCCCTGCCATTCGAGCAGGTCGTAGGCCAGCACGACCACCGGCGCGGCGTCGAGCACCTTGGCGGTGAGGTTCTTGCGGCCGATGCGCTGTTGCAGCAGGGCGAACGGCTGCACGCCGAACGTCGTCGACTCGTGTGTCGCATCGAGTGGCACGTGGCGCAGGGCATCGTCCGGCTTCCAGACCACGATCTCGCCATCGAGCACCGTGCCGTCCGGCAGGCAGTTGGCCAGCGCGCAGAGTTCCGGGAAGCGCTCGCTGACCAGCTCTTCGCCGCGCGACCAGATCCAGATCAGCCCGTCGCGCTTGACCAGCTGGGCGCGGATGCCGTCCCACTTCCACTCGATGTGCCAGTGGTCCGGTGGCCCGAGCAGTTCGTCGAAGCGCGCGACATCTGCCTGCAGCGGGTGCGCGAGGAAGAACGGGTAGGGTTGTCCGCCGCGTTGCGCGTGCTCGTCGTCGGATTCGGCAGCGATCAGCGCGCGGTAGCGCTCGGCGCTGGGATGGTGCGACAGGTCGGTGTAGCCCACCAGCCGCTGCGCCACCCGCTTGGGGTCAAGGTCGGCGAGCGACGCCAGCGCGCGGGTGACCAGCAGTTTCGACACGCCGACGCGAAAGGCGCCGGTGATCAGCTTGATGCAGACCAGCAGGCTGCGTCGGTCCAGCTGCCCCCAGAACACCGGCAGCCGCGCGGCTAGTTCCTCGGGCGGCAATCCGCGCAGCGGCAGCAGACGCTCCTGCATCCATTGCGCCAGACCGGCATCGCTGCAGTGTTCGGCCTCGGGCATCAGCAGCGAGATGGTTTCGGCCAGGTCGCCGACTGCCTGGTAGCTTTCCTCGAACAGCCATTCCGGCAGCGCGGCGGTGCGCATCGCCGTTTCGCGCAGCAGCCGCGTCGGCACCAGTTGTCGGGGACGGCCACCGGCGAGGAAATACACCGCCCAGGCGGCGTCCTCGGCCGGCGCCTCGCGAAAGTAGTCGCGCATCGCCGCCAGTTTGGCGTTGCTCGAGGTGGTGGCGTCGAGGCGGGCGTAGAGATCGGCGAAGGCTTTCATTCAGCCTCCGGCAGCGTGGCATCGTCCTCTTCGCCGTACTCGGTATCGAAAGCCTGGGCGTCCAGGCCGCGCTCCTCGCGCAGATAGCGCACCAGCGCGGCGACCGAGCCGTGGGTGACCATCACCCGCTCGGCGCCGCTCTGCTCGATGGCCCAGAGCAGGCCCGGCCAGTCGGCGTGATCGGACAGCACGAAGCCGCGATCCACGCCGCGTCGCCGGCGCGTGCCGCGCAGCATCATCCAGCCGCTGGCGAAGGCGTCGGCGTAATCGCCGAAACGGCGCATCCAGGTGCTGCCGCCGGCCGAGGGCGGGGCGATGACGATGGCCTGCTTCAGACGCGGGTCGTTGCGCGGCAGATCGCCGGCGTAGAGCGTTTCCGGCAGCGCGACGCCGGCCTGGCGGTAGACCCGGTTGAGCGGCTCGACCGCGCCGTGCACGACGATCGGGCCGATGCCGGCGTCCAGCCCGTGAAGGATGCGCTGGGCCTTGCCGAAGGCGTAGCAGAACAGCACCGAGGTGCGGCCGACGGCGGCATTGGCGCGCCACCAGTCGTTGATCTCGCGGAACACCTGCGTCTGGGCCGGCCAGCGATAAATCGGCAGGCCGAAGGTCGATTCGCTGATGAAGGTATGGCAGCGCACCGGCTCGAAGGCGGCGCAGGTGGCGTCCGGTTCGACCTTGTAGTCGCCGGAGGCGACCCAGACCTCGCCGCGATACTCCAGGCGAATCTGCGCCGAGCCGAGCACGTGGCCGGCTGGATGCAGGCTCAGCCGGACGCCGTGGTGGGCGATCGCTTCGCCGTAGGCGAGGGTCTGCAGTGGCATGTCGGCGCCGATGCGCGAGCGCAGGATGCCGGCGCTGTCCTGGCTCGCCAGGTAGTGGCCCATGCCCCAGCGCGCGTGGTCGCCGTGGGCGTGAGTGATGACGGCGCGTTCGACCGGGCGCCACGGATCGATATGGAAATCGCCGGGCGGGCAGTACAGGCCTTCGGGACGGGCAACGACAAGGTCCATGACGACGTCTGGCTGGAGGGCTTGCAGTGTTGGAACCCGGCGCGGCGCCGCGAGTTCGTTTGCCAGGCGAAGGGTTCGGCGGGGCAGGGCGGCGACCGACCCGCCCGGCCGGTCAGTCCAGCAGCTTCAGGTGCGAGGTGTCTGGCGGCGGCACATCGCTGGCGCGGCGGCGTTCGCTCATGTCGCTGCCCACCGGCGCCAGGCTGAACTGCGACAGGTCCACGCGCGGTGGCGTCGGTTCCGGGCGGGCATCCTGCAGGTCGACGCCGACCGGGGCGATACTGAAGTCGGGCGCCTCGACGTCGGCGAAGGCGGCCATGTACTCATCGCGCGGCACCACCTTGAGCGGGCCGGGCGCGCGGCTTGTGGCATCGGCCACCGGAGCCGGCGCGGCGGATGCGGCATTGGCCGGCGGCGGTGCCAGTTCGATTTCCTCGACATCCACCGGCATCGGCTTGACTTCGACCTGCGCGCCGGCGCGTTCCATCGCCACGCGGTACTTCTCCACGGCGTCGAAATCCAGGTTCTGCTTGATGACGATGCGGCGTCCGGAAAACAGCAGAGCGATGCGCTGGGCATCGGCCTGGAACAGCCGGGTCAGGTTGGCTTCGACCTGTTCGAGGCGGGCGCCGGGAAGCAGCTGGCCGGAAAAGGCGATCTCGTAGAGGCTCATCGAAAGATCCTTGTGCGGGGCGAGGGCGAGCGCGTGGATAGCCGGGCAAGCTTGGACGAAAAGCCCGCCGTCATCCAGTGAGCACGTCCCATTGGCGACTGTGGGGGTCAGTCCGGTAGCGGCGCCAGCAGCGCATCGATATCGCTCTGCTGCAGGCGCCAGTCGTCCGTCCCGCCGCTGTCCAGCACGCCGCTGGCAAGCTCCGACTTGCGCGTCTGCAGCTGCTGGATCTTCTCCTCGACGCTGCCGCGGGTGATCAGCTTGTAGACGAACACCGGCTTGTCCTGGCCGATGCGGTAGGCGCGGTCGGTGGCCTGGTTTTCCGCGGCCGGGTTCCACCAGGGGTCGTAGTGGATGACGGTGTCGGCGGCGGTGAGGTTCAGGCCGGTGCCGCCGGCCTTGAGGCTGATCAGGAACAGCGGCACCTCGCCATTCTGGAACTGCCGCACCGGCGTGCGCCGGTCGCGGACGTCGCCGGTGATGATCACGTAGGGGATACCGCGCTGGCGCAGCTCGTCCTCGATCAGCGCGAGCATCGAGGTGAACTGCGAGAACAGCAGTACGCGCCGCCCTTCGGCCAGCAGCTCGTCAAGCATCTGCATCAGGCTGTCGAGCTTGGCGGAATGGCCGCTACGCGCCACCCGGGCACCGTCGGCCTTGACCAGGCGTAGGTCGCAGCAGACCTGACGCAGCTTGAGCAGCGCTTCGAGGATGACGATCTGGCTACGTGCCAGGCCCTTGCGGTCGATCTCCTCGCGCACCTTGCGGTCCATCGCCAGGCGCACCGTTTCGTAGAGGTCGCGCTGCGCCGGGTTCAGGTCGACCCAGTGGACGATCTCGGTCTTCGGCGGCAGCTCGCGGGCCACGTCTTCCTTGCGCCGACGCAGCAGGAACGGGCGGATGCGCGCGATCAGGTGCTGCAGGCGGTCGCGGTCGCCGTGTTTCTCGATGGGCGTGCGGTAGCTGCGGGTAAAACTGCGCGCATCGCCGAGCCAGCCAGGCATGAGGAAGTGGAACAGCGACCACAGCTCGCCGAGGTGGTTTTCCAGCGGTGTGCCGGTCAGGCACAGACGCTGCCGGGCGACCAGCCGGCCGGCGGCCTGCGCGGCCTTGCTGCTGGCGTTCTTGATGTTCTGCGCCTCATCCAGCACCAGCAGGTGCAGCGGCTGCGCGACGAGCTGTTCGATGTCGCGCGGCAGCAGGGCGTAGGTGGTCAGCAGCAGGTCGTGCCCGGCGAGCTGTGCGAAATGCCGCTGGCGATCGCTGCCGTGCAGCGTGAGCACGCGCAGTTGCGGGGTGAAGCGCGCTGCTTCGTCCTGCCAGTTGGGAATCAGGCTGGTGGGCATGACCACCAGGCTCGGGCGATCGAGACGGCCGGCCTGCTTTTCCAGCAGCAGGTGGGCCAGGGTCTGCAGCGTCTTGCCCAGGCCCATGTCGTCGCCGAGGATGCCGCCGACGTCCAGTGCGCGCAGCGCCTGCATCCAGCTCAGACCATCGAGCTGGTAGGGGCGCAGCGTCGCGCGCAGGCCCGGTGGCGCGGCGACGGGCTGCTGGTTGTAATCGCGCAGACGCCGGGCGAAATCGAGCAGCTGCTCGCCGCCGCTCCAGGCGAACGGCAGCGCGTCGAGCTGGCCCAGGCGCGCGGCGTCGAGGCGTGACAGGCGCAGACTGTCGCCGGCCGGCTGGTCGCGCAGGTACAGCTCGCCCAGTGTGGCGAGGATCGGTTTCAGCCGGCCGAAGGGCAGCAGCACCTGCAACGGTCGGTCGTCTACCGCGCTGCGCCGGCCCAGCGCGACCCGGAGCGTTTCGTCGTCGGCGCGCTGGGCCAGGTGCTGCGGCGAGAGCAGGGCGGGATTGCGGCGGATGACGCTGAGCAGCACCGGCAGCAGGCTGATGCGCTCGCCTTCGACGAGGATGCCCAGCTGCAGGTCGAACCAGCTGTGCTCCGGGGATTCGTCCAGCTCGGCGTACCACTGCTCGACCGGCGCCAGGTCGTAGGCGAAACCGGGCTGCATGACGATCTGCCAACCCTGCTGGCGCAGCAACGGCAGTTGGGTGTCGGCGAAGTGCTGCCAGGCGCTCTCGCTGGGCAGCTCGAACATTTCCGCCGAATCCTTCGGTAGCGCCGGGCTCTGGCGCAGCGCCGGGCGGAAACCCAGCTGCTGCAGTTGCTGGCGCAGCGCCTGTTCGGCCGCAGGCTGGCGGGCGATGCTGAGCACACGCTCGCCCTCGGCCTGACGCAGACGCTGCTCGCCCTTGAGCTTGCCGTGCGTGGCGAGGCTGCCGTAGACGAAGCTCAGGCCGGCGCGGTGCTGCTGCTCGTTGACCATCCGCCCGCTGGCCGGCTGCCAGTTCATCGCCTGATGGCTGCCGAGCGTCAGCCGGGCGATGGGCTGCAAGTCGTCGATGCGCTGCTCTTCGGCCTTGGTCGGCACCGGCAGCTGCGGGGCGATCTCGCTGAGCGAGAGGCTGAACAGCCCGGCCTGGTTCGGTGACACCGCGGGGGCTTCGAGCAGGTGACGCGCCAGGGGTGCCGACAGGCCGTGTTCGATCAGGCCGACCTCGTTGCTCGCGTCGTCGCGGTAGTACAGCGGGTCCACGGCGGTCAGCGCCTCGGCGCCGCCCTCGACTTCCAGCACCGGACGCAGCGCGCCTTCGTGCTGCTGCCAGGCGAAACGGGCCGAGCGGCGATGGCCTGGTTGCAGCGCTGGGGCATCCCAGTCGAGAAAGGCGCGACCGCTTTCCAGCAGCAGACGCAGAGCCTCGGCACCGTTCTCGCCGGTCAGGGCGAAGCGGTTGCTGGCGATCGGTGCGAGCGCCAGCAGGGCAGCGATATGCAGGTCCAGCGGCTGCATGAAGCGCGGCTGGCGGAACGTGGCCTCGCGCACGGCCGGGTACGGCTCGCGCGCAGCGACCGATCCGTCCTGTCGCAGGCGCACCTTGTTCACTTCCACGTAGAGGTCCGGCAGCAGCCGGTAATGCAGACAGTGCGTGGGCGCGTCCTGGCCGGTGTCCTCGCCGAGCGCACGTGGCAACTGCGCGAGCCAGTGCCGCAGGGCGTCGGGCAGCTCGCCCTCCGGCGAGGCGTCGGCGCCCTGTGGGGCGTGCTCGGCCAGCTGCTGCAGGTGGTGGATGACGGCCGCGGCGTGCTTGCAGGCCAGCCCCACCGGGCAGCTGCAAACGCAGCTGAGCCCACCGCGCTTGTCCAGCAGCAGCGACTGCCGGTAGCGCTTGCCGCCGGTGCCGCGACAACTGGCCTCGATCAGCCCGTCGTCCTCGCGCAGCAGGGTGACGCGATCCTCCTCGGCGTACTGCTTGCCGCGCGCCAGCGCGTTGTCCGAGAAGCCCAGCGCCCAGGTCGGTGGCAGCCGGGTGAGAAAATCCCTGGCCATGGGTCAGTAACTTGCCCGGATCAGCGCACCGAGGCTGCCGTGGTCGATATAGCGCAGCTCACCGGGGCGCAACTGCACGCGCTGTTGCAGCTGCTCGCTGGCGAGCAGTCGGCCATGTTCGCCGAAGCGGTTGACCCAGAACCGCGCATCGACTTCCAGTCCGTGGCGGCGGCGCAGGGCGATCACGCCCTGCACGGGAAAATGCTCCAGATGCCGCGCGCCCTCGACCACGGCGACGCGCTCGTCGATGCGCTGCCGCCAGGTCTGGCGCAGCAGCACGCGATAGCCGTCGCCGCTGTCCAGTCGTTCGGCCAGCGCCTCGAAGTCCCCCGGCTGCGCGTCGCTGCCTGCGAGCAGACGGGCATTGCGTGCCCAGTCGTAAGGCGCGCGACGGCTGGCCTCCAGCGGTTCGGCATGGCGGAACAGGATCAGCTCGATGCGATACAGCGCATCGGCGCACGCGGGCGGCGCGCATAGCACGAGCAACAGCAACAGGCGACGTAGCGGCGACATCCGGAATCCTTATGCGCTGGGCGCGAGCCTTTCGAGCAACGCTTCGAGGGTGTTGAAGCGCTCTTCCGGGCGTTCCATCGGTACCTGGAACTTGAACATCGTCGCGCCTTCGAATTTGTAGCGGTTCGGCTGGCTCTGGATCAGCTTGATCAGCACCAGCGGATCGACCGAGGTATCGGCGGAGAACTCGATGCGCCCGCCCTGCGGGCCGGCGTCGATCTTGACGATGCCGAGCTTCTCGGCCTGCAGCTTGAGCAGCGTCAGGCGCACCAGATTCTTGGTCGGCTCGGGCAGCAGGCCGAAGCGGTCGATCATCTCCACCTGCAGTTCCTTGAGGCCATCCTCGTCGGCGGCATTGGCAATGCGCTTGTAGAGAATCAGCCGCGCATGCACGTCCGGCAGGTAGTCGTCGGGGATCAGCGCCGGCAGGCGCAGGTTGATCTCCGGGCCGCCGCCGAGTGGCTGCTCGAGGTTTGGCTGCTCGCCCTTGCGGATGGCCTTGACCGCGCGCTCGAGCATTTCCATATAGAGGGTGAAGCCGACGGCCTGGATCTGTCCGCTCTGGCCTTCGCCGAGCAGTTCGCCGGCACCGCGGATTTCCAGGTCGTGGGTGGCCAGGACGAAGCCGGCGCCGAGGTCCTGGGCGTTGGCAATGGCCTCCAGGCGCTTCTGCGCGTCGTCGGTCATCTGCTTGCGCGGCGGGGTCAGCAGGTAGGCGTAGGCCTGGTGGTGGCTGCGCCCGACGCGGCCGCGCAGCTGGTGCAGCTGAGCGAGGCCGAACTTGTCGGCACGCTCGATGATGATGGTGTTGGCGCTCGGCACGTCGATGCCGGTCTCGATGATGGTCGAGGCCACCAGCACGTTGAAGCGCTTGTGGTAGAAGTCGCTCATCACCTGTTCGAGATCGCGCTCGCGCATCTGTCCGTGGCCGATGGCGATGCGCGCCTCCGGCACCAGCTCGGCGAGGTCGGCGGCGCACTTCTCGATGGTTTTCACGTCGTTGTGCAGGTAGTAGACCTGACCACCGCGCAGCAGCTCGCGCAGCAGGGCTTCCTTGATGGTCGGGTTGTTGGCTTCCATGACGAAGGTGCGCACCGACAGCCGGCGCGCCGGCGGCGTGGCGATGATCGACAGGTCGCGCATGCCGGCGATGGACATGTTCAGCGTGCGCGGGATCGGCGTGGCGGTCAGCGTGAGGATGTCCACTTCGCTGCGCAGTGCCTTGAGCTGCTCCTTCTGGCGCACGCCGAAGCGGTGTTCCTCGTCGATGATGACCAGCCCCAGGTTGCTGAATTTGACGTCGTCCTGCAGCAGTTTGTGGGTGCCGATGAGGATGTCGATCTTGCCTTCGGCCAGCTCCGCGATGGCGCTCTGCACCTCCTTGGCCGATTTGAAGCGGCTCATCACCTCGACGCGCACTGGCCAGTCGGCGAAGCGGTCGCGGAAGCTGTTGTAGTGCTGCTGAGCGAGCAATGTGGTGGGCACCAGAACCGCGACCTGCTTGCCGCCATGCACGGCGATGAAGGCGGCACGCATGGCCACTTCGGTCTTGCCGAAGCCGACGTCGCCGCAGACCAGGCGGTCCATCGGCTTGGCCGAGAGCAGGTCCTCGCGCACCGCATCGATGGCGGCCTGCTGGTCCGGTGTTTCCTCGAAGGGGAAGCCGGCGGCGAAGGTCTCGTAGTCGACCTGGGGGTCCTTGAAGGCATAGCCCTGGCGTGCGGCGCGACGGGCGTAGATGTCGAGCAGTTCTGCAGCCACGTCGCGTACCTGCTCGGCGGCCTTGCGCTTGGCTTTCTGCCAGGTTTCCGAGCCGAGCTTGTGCAGCGGCGCCAGGGCGTCGTCGCTGCCGGTGTAGCGGGCAATCAGGTGCAGGCTGGCGACCGGCACATAGAGCTTGGCTTCGTCGGCGTACTGCAGCAGGAGGAATTCCTGCGCCTGGCCTTCGATCTCCAGCGTGACCAGCCCCTGATAGCGGCCGACGCCATGGTCGATGTGCACCACCGGCGAGCCTTCGCGCAACTCGGTGAGGTTCTTGATCACGTTGTCGCCGTCGCCTCGACCCTTTTCGCGGCGCCTGCGCTGCATCACGCGCTGCCCGAACAGCGGGCTTTCGGCGATCAGCGCGAGTTCGTCGAGCAGCAAGCCTTCATCGAGCGGGGCGATGGTGATCGCCAGCCGTTGGTCGCTGCCGAGAAAGCCGGACCAGCCTTCGACTTCCTGCGGGCGCAGTTTCAGCCGGGCGAGCAGTTCCAGCAGCACCTCGCGGCGGCCGGCGGACTCGGCGGTGAACAACACGCGGCCCGGATAGCTTTCGAGAAACTGACGCAGCTTGCCCAACGGCTCGCCGGCCTTGGCCTCGATTGCCAGGTCCGGCAACGCCTGCGCCGGATAGCGCTCGCGACCGATGCCGGGTTCGACGTCTTCCTGGCTGGCCACCACGCGCGGCCATTGCTTGAGGCGGGCAAAGCAGTCCTCCACCGGCACGAACAGCTCGCCGGGCGGTAGCAACGGGCGCTGCGGATCGACGCGGCGCTCCTCGTAGCGATTGCGCACATCGGTCCAGAACTGCTCGGCGGCCTGTTCGATCCCGGGCAGCGAAAATACCTGGCTGTCCTCAGGCAGATAGTCGAAGAGGGTGGCGGTTTCTTCGTAGAACAGCGGCAGGTAGTACTCGATACCTGCCGGGGTGATACCGGTGGAAAGATCCTGATAGATCGGGCAGCGGCGGAAGTCGACGTCGAAGCGTTCACGAAAGCGTGCGCGAAAGCCGGTGACCGCTTCCTTCTTCAGCGGGAACTCGCGCGCCGGCAGCAGACGGATCGACTCGACCTTGTCGATCGAACGCTGGTTCTCCGGGTCGAAGGTGCGCAGCGTCTCGATCTCGTCGTCGAACAGGTCGATGCGGTAGGGCTTGGCGCTGCCCATCGGGAAGATGTCGATCAGCGCACCGCGCACGGCGAACTCGCCGTGTTCGTAGACGGTATCCACACAGCGGTACCCCGCGGCTTCCAGGCGCAGACGCATCTGCTCCACGTCGAGCTTCTGGCCCACGTCCAGCACCAGGCTCGAACCGAGCAGGAAACGCTTGGGCGCCAGCCGGTGTAGGGCAGTGGTGATCGGCACTACCAGCACGCCGTGGCTCAGCTCCGGCAGTTGGTAGAGCGTGGCGATGCGCTGGGAAATGATGTCCTGGTGTGGCGAGAACAGATCATAGGGCAGCGTTTCCCAATCGGGGAAATGCAGCACGGACAGCTCGGGCGCGAAGAAGGCGAGCTCTTCCTGCAGGCGCTCGGCGCTCTGGCTGTCGGCGGTAAGCAGGAGGGTGAAGCGTTTGGCGTTGCTGGCGGCTTCGGCAATGGCCAGGCTCAGCGCGGCTCCGGGAAGGTTGCCCCAGTGTTGCTTGCCGCTGGCGGCAGGCAGGGGCGCAAGGCGCAGGACGGACACGAGTGGGCGTGGCTCCGATCGAAAAAATAGGCCGCCGGGATTGTAACTATCGCGGTGCAGGGCTGTCAGTGTTTCGTCCGCTGCAGATTGCCGGCGCTAGGGTGCGCCGTCATAATGTAGCCCCTTTTCTCAGCCCCTACATGTTGGAAGGAACTGCCCGTGACTCAGAAGCCCGACCAGTGTCTTGGTGAATGGATTGACCGCGAAGCGCTCGCCGAAGCGATGATTCCGTTGATTGGTCAGCTGTACCGCAACAACAACGTGGTGACTTCGATCTACGGGCGCGGCCTGATCAATCGCTCGGTGATCGCCATTCTCAAGGCGCACCGCTTCGCGCGTCACCGTATCGCCGACGAGGCCGAGCTGTCGGTACATGATACCTTCCAGATCCTCAAGACCATGAGCGAGATGAACCTGGGCGCTGCTTCGGTTGACCTCGGCAAGCTGGTCGCCAAGTTCAAGCAGGCTGGCGAAGGCCGCACTCTCGAGCAGTTCGTGCGTCAGGAACTGGCGGAAGTGGCTGACAAGCGTCATACCGCAACCGGCCGCAAGGGCACCGACGTGGTGCTGTATGGTTTCGGCCGCATCGGCCGCCTGCTGGCCCGTATCCTGATCGAGAAGACCGGCGGCGGCGACGGCCTGCGCCTGCGCGCCATCGTCGTGCGCAAGGGCGCCGACAACGATCTGGTCAAGCGCGCCAGCCTGCTGCGTCGCGACTCGGTGCACGGTCCGTTCGATGGCACCATCACCATCGACGAAGCCAATAACACCATCACCGCCAACGGCAACCTGATCCAAGTGATCTATTCCAACGATCCGGCCTCGGTGGACTACACCCAGTACGGCATCGAGAACGCGTTGCTGGTCGATAACACCGGCAAGTGGCGTGACGCCGAAGGCCTCGGCCAGCACCTCAAGTGCCCGGGCGTTGCCCGCGTGGTGCTGACCGCACCGGGCAAGGGTGAGCTGAAGAACATCGTGCATGGCATCAACCATGCCGACATCACCGCTGACGACAAGATCATTTCCGCCGCATCCTGCACCACCAACGCTATCGTGCCGGTGCTCAAGGCCGTGAATGATCAGTACGGCATCGTCAACGGTCACGTCGAAACCGTTCACTCGTACACCAACGACCAGAACCTGATCGACAACTTCCACAAGGGCAGTCGTCGTGGTCGCAGCGCTGCGCTGAACATGGTGATTACCGAGACCGGTGCTGCCACCGCCGCCGCCAAGGCGCTGCCGGTGCTGAAGGGCAAGCTGACCGGCAATGCGATCCGCGTACCGACGCCGAACGTGTCCATGGCCATTCTCAACCTGAATCTGGAAAAGGCCACCAGCCGCGACGAGATCAACGAGTATCTGCGCCAGATGGCCATGCACTCGGATCTGCAGAAGCAGATCGACTTCGTCAACTCGCAGGAAGTTGTATCAACAGATTTCGTCGGCTCGCGTCATGCCGGCGTGGTGGACGCCGAGGCCACCATCTGCAATGACAACCGTGTCGTGCTGTACGTCTGGTACGACAACGAGTTCGGCTACAGCTGCCAGGTGGTTCGCGTGATGGAAGACATGGCCGGCGTCAACCCGCCTGCCTTTCCCCGCTAAGCGCATCGCCAGCTGAAACGAAACGGGAGCCTGTGGCTCCCGTTTCGCGTTTCTGGGGTAACGAAAAACGGCCGAGCATCGCCGGGCTGTGGTGCGCGCACTGATGTTTTATTACGCAAGCGAGCTGCCGCTATGCGGCGAAGGTGTAGATAAAAACGCTCGGTACCGGGTGGTCAGTCGGCGCGCCCCCCCCCTATAATCGGGCGGATTTTTCACTTGGGGCCGTGACATGGCGTCGCGCTGATGAGCTATCGGCGCGAGCGGTGTGGCGTTTTTTTGCTATCAGTCGCTTGGCTGAAAAAGCTTTCAGAATAAGTGGTTAAGCAAACCGATGATCAATATAAAACGAGGGCTGGACTTGCCCGTAGCCGGCGCGCCAGCGCAGCGTATCGAGGCTGCGAGGCCGGTGCGCAGCGTGGCCGTGATTGGCTTCGACTACCCGACCATGAAGCCGACCATGAACGTGCAGGTCGGGGATCGGGTCAAGCTAGGGCAGTTGCTGTTTTCCGACAAGAAATCTCCAGGCGTCAACTTCACCGCGCCCGGCGCCGGTGTCGTCAGCGCCATTCACCGCGGCGAGAAACGTGTCCTGCAGTCGGTTGTGATCGACCTCGAGGGTGATGACGAGCTGACCTTTGCTGCCTATAGCAGCGCTCAGCTGGATGGTCTGACAAGCGATCAGGTTCGCGAGAATCTGCAGCAGTCCGGCCTGTGGACCGCGCTGCGTACGCGTCCCTACAGCAAGGTGCCGGCGGTCGATGCCGTGCCGAGTTCGATCTTCGTGACCGCGATCGATACCCATCCGTTGGCGGCCGATCCGGCGCTGATCATCGCTGAACGGGCCGACGCCTTCGAGGCCGGTCTCAAGACTCTCGCCCGGCTCGCCAAGGTGTTCCTGTGCAAGGCGCCGAGCGCGACGCTGCCCGGCGAAGGCCTGACCAACGTGCAGGTCGAGGCATTCAGCGGTCCGCATCCGGCAGGTCTGGCCGGCACGCACATCCATTTCCTGGATCCGGTCAGCGCCAGCAAGAGTGTCTGGAGCATTGGCTATCAGGACGTGATCGCCATCGGCCTGCTGTTCACCAGCGGGCGCCTGTCGGTCGAGCGTGTCGTTGCGTTGGCCGGTCCGGTAGTGACCGCGCCGCGCCTGCTGCGCACGCGTCTGGGCGCCAATCTGGACGAGCTGACTGCGGGCGAACTGCAGCCCGGCGGCAATCGCGTGGTTTCCGGTTCCCTGCTCGGTGGACGTACCGCGCATGGGGCATTCGCCTACCTCGGCCGTTATCACCATCAGGTTTCCTGCCTGCGCGAGGGCAAGGAGCGCGAGATGCTGCATTATCTGCGCGCCGGTGCGGAGAAGCATTCGATCCTCAACATCTATATCTCCAAGTTGATGGCAGGCAAGAAGTTCGCCTTCTCCACCTCCACCAACGGCAGCCCGCGAGCCATGGTGCCGGTCGGCAATTATGAGGAAGTGATGCCGCTCGATGTACTGCCGACCCAGCTGCTGCGTTCGCTGATCGTCGGCGATACCGAGATGGCACAGAAGCTCGGCTGCCTCGAACTCGACGAGGAAGACCTGGCGCTGTGCAGCTATGTCTGCGCTGGCAAATACGAATATGGCCCGATCCTGCGGGACAACCTGACCCGCATCGAGAAGGAGGGCTAAGGCATGGGCATTCGCGCATTCCTCGACAAGATCGAGCACCATTTCGAGAAAGGCGGGCGTTACGAGAAGTGGTACGCGCTCTATGAAGCGGCGGACACGTTCCTCTATCGTCCCGGCAGCGTCACCAAGACCACGGCACATGTGCGCGACGGCATCGATCTCAAGCGGATGATGATCACCGTCTGGCTGTGCACCTTCCCGGCCATGTTCTTCGGCATGTGGAACGCCGGCTACCAGGCCAACCTGATCTACGCGGCCAATCCGGAGTTGCTGCAGTCGCAGTCGGACTGGCAGTTCGCGCTGACCGGGCTGCTGGCCGGGTTCGATCCGGGCAGTCTGTGGGATAACGTCATCCAGGGCGCGGCGTATTTCCTGCCGATCTATGCGGTGACCTTCATCGTTGGTGGCTTTTGGGAGGTGCTGTTCGCCTCCATTCGCAAGCACGAAGTGAACGAAGGCTTCTTCGTCACTTCCGTGCTGTTCGCCTTGACCCTACCGCCGAGCATTCCGCTGTGGCAGGTCGCGCTGGGTATCAGCTTCGGCGTTGTGATCGGTAAGGAGGTGTTTGGCGGCACTGGCAAGAACTTCCTCAACCCGGCACTGACCGGCCGCGCGTTCCTGTTCTTTGCCTATCCGGCGCAGATCTCCGGCGACCAGGTCTGGACCGCGGTCGACGGCTATGCCGGCGCTACTGCGCTGAGCCTGGGCTACGCAGGCGGCATCGAAAACGTGATCGACCACGGCATCAGCTGGATGGATGCCTTCGTCGGCACGATCCACGGCTCGATCGGTGAAACCAGCACGTTAGCGATCTTCATTGGCGGGGCAGTTCTGCTACTGACCAAGATCGCGTCCTGGCGCATCGTATCCGGTGTGATGCTGGGCATGATCGGCCTGAGCTCCCTGTTCAACCTGATCGGCTCGGACAGCAATCCGCTGTTCGCCATGCCCTGGTATTGGCACATGGTGGTCGGCGGCTTCGCCTTCGGCATGATCTTCATGGCCACCGATCCTGTCTCGGCCTCGATGACCAATACCGGCAAATGGATCTTCGGCGTGCTCATCGGCGTGATGGTGGTACTGATTCGCGTGGTCAACCCTGCGTTCCCCGAAGGCATGATGCTGGCGATCCTGTTCGCCAACCTCTGTGCACCGCTGATCGACCACTTCGTCATCCAGGCCAATATCAAGCGGAGGCTGGCGCGCAATGTCTAGTAAAAAAGAATCCACCGCGCGCACGCTGACGGTGGCCCTGCTGGTCTGCCTGGTCTGCTCGGTGTTCGTCGCGGGCGCCGCGGTCGCACTGCGGCCGACGCAACAGCAGAACGCGCTGCTGGACAAGCAGCGCAGCATCCTAGCCATCGCCGGTCTCGGTCAGGCCAACATGTCCGCCAAAGAGATTCGGGCCCTGTACGGCGAGCGCATCGTGGCCCGACTGGTCGATCTGCAAACCGGCAAGTTCAGCGATGAGTTCGACGCGCAGGACTTCGACCCGCTGGCTGCTGCCAAGGATCCGGCGTTGTCCGCATCCCTGCCGGGGGAGCAGGACATCGCCTCGATCAAGCGCCGCGAGCACTACAGCATCGTCTATATGGTGGAGAAGGACGGCCAGCTGGATACGCTGATCCTGCCAGTCCGCGGCTATGGGCTGTGGTCGACGCTCTATGGCTTCATGGCGGTCAAGGGTGACCTGAATACCGTCGCCGGGCTGGGCTTTTATCAGCATGGCGAAACCCCGGGTTTGGGCGGCGAGGTCGACAATCCGAAATGGCGTGGCCTGTGGCCAGGCAAGGAGCTGTTCGACGATGGCAAGCTGGCTGTCCAGATCATCAAGGGCAGCGTCGATCCGCAGAGTCCGAAGGCCGATCACCAAGTGGACGGCCTGGCCGGGGCAACCCTGACCAGCAACGGGGTAAACAACCTGTTGCATTTCTGGCTGGGCGAGAACGGATTCGGTCCTTTTATCGCTAACCTGCGCGCCGGGGAGGCTTGAGCATGTCGCAACCTACAGTCAAAGAAGTTCTGATCAACCCGATCATCGCCAACAACCCGATCGGCCTGCAGATCCTCGGCATCTGTTCGGCGCTGGCGGTCACTTCGAACCTCAAGACCGCCGTGGTGATGTCCATCGCCCTGACGCTGGTGACGGCGTTTTCCAGCATGTTCATCTCGATGATTCGCACGCAGATTCCGGGCAGCATCCGCATGATCGTGCAGATGGTGATCATCGCTTCCCTGGTGATCGTGGTGGACCAGATCCTCAAGGCCTATGCCTTCAGTCTGTCCAAGCAGTTGTCGGTGTTCGTCGGTCTGATCATCACCAACTGCATCGTGATGGGACGCGCCGAGGCGTTCGCCATGCAGAACCCACCGGTGCTGTCGTTCTTCGACGGCATTGGCAACGGCCTGGGCTACAGCGCGATGCTGCTGGTGCTCGGCGTGATCCGCGAGCTGTTCGGTGCCGGCAAGCTGATGGGTTACACCATCATTCCGGTGGTCAACGATGGCGGCTGGTATCAGCCCAACGGACTGCTGCTGCTGCCGCCCTCGGCGTTCTTCCTGATCGGCCTGATCATCTGGGGCATCCGTAGCTGGCGCACCGAGCAGGTCGAGAAGCCGACCTACCGGATGGCACCGCAAGTCTCGAACAAGGAGGCTTACTAATGGAGCACTACATCAGCCTGTTCGTGCGCGCCGTGTTCATCGAGAACATGGCGCTGGCGTTCTTCCTCGGCATGTGTACCTTCATCGCGATTTCCAAGAAGGTGGAAACCGCCATCGGCCTGGGCATCGCGGTGGTCGTGGTGCAGGCTATTACCGTACCGGCCAACAACCTGATCTACACCTACCTGCTCAAGGCCGGAGCCCTGTCCTGGGCCGGACTGCCGGACGTGGATCTGAGCTTTCTCGGCCTGCTGAGCTACATCGGCGTGATCGCCGCGATCGTGCAGATCCTCGAGATGCTGCTCGATAAGTACGTGCCCAGCCTGTACAACGCGCTGGGCGTGTTCCTGCCGCTGATTACCGTGAACTGCGCGATCATGGCCGGCTCGCTGTTCATGGTCGAGCGTGACTACAACCTGGCGGAAAGTACCGTCTACGGGGTCGGCTCAGGTCTGTCCTGGGCGCTGGCCATCGCTCTGCTGGCGGGCATTCGCGAGAAGCTCAAGTACAGCGACGTACCGGATGGCCTGCAGGGTCTGGGAATCACCTTCATCACCATCGGGCTGATGTCGCTGGGCTTCATGTCATTTTCTGGCGTACAGCTCTAAGGACGGGATGCAGATGAGTTACGAAATTTTCCTCGCCATCGGCATGTTTACCGCCATCGTGCTCGCGCTGGTGGTGGTGATCCTGGCGGCACGCGCCAAGCTGGTTTCCAGCGGTGATGTCAGCATTGAGATCAACGGCGAGCGCACCATCACTGTGCCTGCCGGCGGCAAGCTGCTGCAGACGCTGGCGTCCAACAACATCTTCCTGTCGTCGGCCTGTGGCGGCGGCGGTACCTGTGCGCAGTGCAAGTGCATCGTCGAAAGCGGTGGCGGCGAGATGCTGCCCACCGAGGAGTCGCACTTCACCCGGCGCGAAGCTGGCGAGGGCTGGCGTTTGTCCTGCCAGACGCCAGTCAAGGCGGACATGAAGATCGAAGTGCCGGAGGAGGTCTTCGGCGTGAAGAAGTGGGAATGTACGGTCGAGTCGAACCCGAACGTCGCCACCTTCATCAAGGAGCTCACGCTCAAGCTTCCCGAAGGCGAGAACGTGGACTTCCGCGCTGGCGGTTATGTGCAGCTGGAATGTCCGCCGCACACCGTGCGCTACAAGGATTTCGACATTCAGCCGGAGTTTCGCGCCGATTGGGACAAGTTCGATCTATGGCGCTATGTCTCCAAGGTCGACGAGACCACTATCCGCGCTTATTCGATGGCCAACTACCCGGAAGAACGGGGCCTGGTCAAATTCAACATCCGGGTAGCGTCGCCACCGCCGGGACGTGACGATATCCCGCCGGGCAAGATGTCCTCCTGGGTGTTCAGCCTCAAGCCCGGCGACAAGGTGACCGTGTACGGTCCGTTTGGTGAATTCTTCGCCAAGGATACCGATGCCGAGATGGTCTTCATTGGTGGTGGCGCGGGCATGGCGCCAATGCGTTCGCACATCTTCGATCAGCTCAAGCGCCTGAAGTCCAAGCGCAAGATGAGCTTCTGGTATGGCGCGCGCTCGATGCGCGAGGCCTTCTATGTTGAGGAATACGACCAGCTACAGGCGGACAATCCGAACTTCCAGTGGCACCTGGCACTGTCCGATCCGCTGCCCGAAGACAACTGGCAGGGGCCGACCGGCTTCATCCACAACGTCCTTTTCGAGAACTACCTCAAGGATCATCCGGCGCCGGAAGACTGCGAGTTCTACATGTGCGGCCCGCCGATGATGAACGCCTCGGTAATCAAGATGCTCACCGAGCTGGGAGTCGAACCGGAGAATATCCTGCTCGACGACTTCGGCGGCTAGCACATGAGCCGAGCGATACTGCAGCCCGTCATCGCTGTCGCCTTGGCGGCGACGATGACGGGCTGCCTGTTTCAGGACAAGATCGAGTCCTTCGACGGCCCGACCATGGGCAGTACCTTTTCGATCAAGTACGTGCGCAGCAGTGGCGTGGCGGACAAACAGACACTGCAGCGGGAAACCTCGAACATCCTGACGGAACTCGACCGGCAACTCTCCACCTACCGTGCCGATTCCGATATCGAGCGTTTCAATGCGCTGCCGGCCGGCAGCTGCGAAGTGATGCCGCCCGCCGTGCGGTTGCTGGTCGAGGCTGGCGAGCAACTGTCACAGCAAACGGATGACGCTTTCGACCTGACCCTCGAACCGCTGCTGAACCTGTGGGGATTCGGTCCGCAAGGGCGTGTCGAGCAGACTCCTGGCGAGGCACAGATCGCCGAGGTAATGCAGCGAGTCGGTCACGAACACCTGCGTATCGAAGGCGAGCAGCTATGCAAGAACGCCGCTGTGGAAGTGGACTTCAACAGCATCGCTGCTGGCTATGCCGTGGACCGAGTGGCGCAGCGTCTGCAGGAGCTCGGTGTGAGCAGCTACCTGGTGGAGATCACCGGCGAACTCAAGGCGCAGGGGCGCAAGCCCGATGGCGCACCTTGGCGGATCGCTATCGAGGCGCCGCGTGACGATCAGCGCGTTGCCCAGCAGGTCATTGAACTTGATGGCCTGGCAATTTCCACTTCGGGTGACTACCGCAACTACTTCGAGCGCGACGGCAAGCGTTATTCACATACGCTCGACCCGCAGACGGGGCGTCCGGTCGAGCATAAGCTGGCGTCGGTGACGGTGCTCGACGGTTCGGCCTTGCAGGCCGATGGTCTGTCGACCGCGTTGATGGTGCTAGGGCCCGAGCGTGGTTTCGAGTTCGCCAGCCAGCATCGGATCGCCGCGTTCTTCGTGATTCGCGAAGGACAGGGTTTCGTAACCAAGAGCACCGATCGCTTCGAACAAGTCATCGGTGCGGGAGCAAAGCAATGACCTGGCTACTGGTATTTCTGTTCATGCTGCTCGTGGTAGCTGGCATGGCCATCGGTGTGATCATGGGCCGCAAGCCGATTGCCGGTTCCTGCGGTGGCATCGCCAATCTGGGCATCGAGAAAGAATGTTCGATCTGCGGCGGCAGTCGCGAGAAATGTGAAGAAGTGAACGAGGCGAGCAAGAGTCGCGGCGATAACGCGGCACTGGCTTACGACGCAGCCAAGCGCTGATTGTGCTTGCGGGCGCTGCCAGGTACTCGCCCGTACGGATGCGCTGGCTACCGCGCCTACGCGTAGGGTCGCCTCTGCCCGGCGTTCAGCGAATTTGTTGACAGCGGCGCTGGTTCGCCGCGTTCTCAGGAGTGTATATGGCTGTCTATAACTACGATGTGGTGGTGTTGGGTTCCGGTCCGGCTGGGGAGGGCGCGGCGATGAATGCCGTGAAGGCGGGGCGCAAGGTCGCCGTGGTGGACAATCGCCCGTTGGTAGGTGGTAACTGCACGCATCTGGGCACCATCCCGTCCAAGGCGCTACGTCACTCCGTCCGCCAGATCATGCAGTACAACACCAACCCGTTGTTCCGTCAGATTGGCGAGCCGCGCTGGTTCTCGTTTCCCGATGTGCTGAAGAGCGCCGAGAAAGTGATCAGCAAGCAGGTCACCTCGCGCACCGGCTACTACGCGCGCAACCGCATCGACACCTTCTTCGGCACCGCGAGCTTCTCCGACGAGCAGAGCGTCGAGGTGGTGTGCCTCAATGGCATGGTGGAAAAACTGGTCGCCAACCAGATCGTCATCGCCACCGGCTCGCGTCCGTATCGCCCGGCGGACATCGACTTCAACCACCCGCGCGTCTACGACAGCGATACCATCCTGAATCTCAGCCACACGCCGCGCCGGATGATCATTTACGGAGCTGGAGTGATCGGCTGCGAATATGCCTCGATCTTTAGTGGTCTTGGCGTTCTGGTTGACCTGATCGACAACCGCGACCAGCTGCTCAGCTTCCTCGACGACGAAATCTCCGATGCGCTGAGCTATCACCTGCGCAACAACAACGTGCTTATTCGCCACAATGAGGAATACGAGCGGGTCGAAGGCCTGGACAACGGGGTGATCCTGCATCTCAAGTCCGGCAAGAAGATCAAGGCCGATGCGTTCCTATGGTGTAACGGCCGAACCGGCAACACCGACAAGCTGGGGCTGGAGAACATCGGTCTGAAGGCCAATAGCCGCGGACAGGTACAGGTGGACGAGTTCTATCGCACCGCGGTCGGCAATATCTACGCGGCTGGTGATGTGATCGGCTGGCCCTCACTGGCCAGTGCGGCCTATGACCAGGGACGTTCGGCCGCCGGCAGCATTGTTGACAACGACACCTGGCGCTTCGTCGACGACGTGCCGACCGGTATCTATACGATTCCGGAAATCAGCTCCATTGGTAAGAACGAGCGCGAGCTGACACAGGCCAAGATTCCCTACGAAGTCGGCAAGGCGTTCTTCAAGAGCATGGCGCGTGCACAGATCTCCTACGAGCCGGTCGGCATGCTGAAGATCCTTTTCCATCGCGAAACACTGGAAGTGCTAGGCGTGCACTGCTTCGGCTATCAGGCCTCGGAAATCGTGCATATCGGTCAGGCGATCATGAACCAGAAGGGCGAGGCGAATACCATCAAGTATTTCGTCAACACCACCTTCAACTACCCGACGATGGCCGAGGCCTATCGCGTTGCCGCGTTCGACGGGCTCAACCGGCTTTTTTGAGCGGCTCCGACCGGTGGCCTGAGCCGGTCGGAGGCACCAGCGATTCCCGCGACTGGCGTTGGCCGAACCGGGAGAGCCTGTGATCAGGTAGCGAAACGGCGCGGTTTCAGCCCGAATGCTCGGGCTGATGACCGTAGCCAGTCGGGCCTGTCAGGCGCCGCAGCCGCCGTGGCCCAGCGTTTCGACAGCCAGGCCGGGAAAATCGGTGATCAGGCTGTCGACGCCGAAATCGGCGAGCCGGCGCATCAGCGCCGGTTCGTTGACCGTCCAGACCGACACGTGCAGCCCTTGCTGCTGAGCCTTCGCCAGACGCTCAGGCGTGCACAGCGTCCACTTCAGTGCAAGGAGCTGGCAGCCGTGGTGATGGGCGACCTTGAGCGGATCGAGCCAGGCGTATTCGGCAACCAGTCCGCGGGAAATCTCCGGCGTCAGGCGCCTGAGCGCATGCAGCACCTCGCGCGAACCTGACGTGACGGTGATGCGTTCGAGCAGACCATGGTGCTCGGCCAGTTCGCGGATCGCCAGTACCGTGCGCGCCGCACGTTCGCGCGAAGCGCTCTTGACCTCCAGTTGCCAGTGCTCGAAGTCGCACTTCTCGAACAGTTCGCTCAAACGCGGGATCGGGCAGGGTTGTTTCCAGCCCGGTCCCCCCAAGCGCGCGTCGTAACCGGCCAGTTCCTCGGCGGTGTGCTGGAGGACCTTGCCGCGCCGACCGGTGGTGCGCTTGAGGGTAGGGTCATGGATGACCATCAATTGGCCATCGCCAGACAGATGGAGGTCCAGCTCGCAGCGGCGGACGCCATGCTCCAGGCAGCGCTGAAAGCTGGCCAGGGTGTTTTCCGGCGCCTCGCCTTTGGCGCCACGGTGGCCGTAGATCAGGGTCACGGTAGGGACTGTTCCTGTGCAGGGTGAGTGGGCTGATGATGAAGCACGCTGTTGATCACTCGGTCGTTCTCGAAGTACACCGAGAACTCGCGGTAATCCCAGCGGAGGATCGGGGGTCTGCCGACTGCGGGATGCTCCTGGTCGGCGAGGCCGAAGCGTTCGAGAACGTCGTGCTTGTGCTCGCCCCGCGCGGGCACGTCGATGTTCGACGGGCCTTGCTGGCCCAGCGGTATACCGATTTCCTCGGCCACGGCGGGATTGCCAGCGAGCAGGAGCAGCAGATACGACAGGCGCAGCATGAATTCAGCTTCCTTGTAGAGGGCCACGGGCCAGACGCCGTTGCAGCGCCTGTTTCTGCAGGATATGCCTGGCCAGCAATTGCCGCTGTGCATCCGTCAGCGCTTCGAACTCGGTACCCAGCTGAAAGCCGCCTTCGGCGTCAGCCGCGCAATGGGTCACACGGGCCGGTAATCTCAGCCCCAGCCCCTGTGGCAGCAGGACCAGCTTGAGAGTGAGCAGTGTGCCGATCCCTAACGCGGTGTCATGGCGGAAGCTGACGCCGCCTTCGGAGAGCACCACCGTGCGCGCCGGGCCGATGTCCTTGAGCAGGTCTTGGGTCAGCGCCTGGCCGATCAGTTCGATGCGCTTGTTCTGTACCTTCAGGTAGCTGGCCAGCGTGCGGTTGCCTTCGGCGATCTGGCGCAGCAGGTGCTGGGCTTCGAAGTCCAACTGATGCAGCTCGCCGAGCAGATCGAACAGCTGCTGACGCTCGTCGTCCGAAGCGGTCGGCGGCTGGGTATCGGGGATGATTTCCAGTGCGATCCGGTCCTCGATACGATAGTATTCCCGGCGTTCTTCAGTGTCTTGTGTTGGCATGGCGATACCCAGGCAGCGTGATGGCCAGAGTGTATCAGGCCTTGGGACTATCCCTGTCGCATGCTCGTTTCTTCCCCCGCCAGCGAACCCGTCGATCTATGTTCAGACCGCTGTCCGTTTATATCGGAGCGCGTTATACCCGCGCCAAACGCCGCAGCCTCTTCGTTTCCTTCATATCGCTGACGTCCATGATCGGGCTGGCGCTCGGCGTGCTGGTGATGATCGTCGTGCTGTCGGTGATGAACGGCTTCGATCACGAGATGCGCACCCGGGTGCTCGGCATGGTGCCGCACGCCACCATCGAAAGCCCTGTGCCGGTGGACGACTGGCAGCAGCTGAGCGAGCGCCTTTCCCAGCACCCGCAGGTGGTCGCGGTGGCGCCGTTCATCCAGATGCAGGGTCTGCTGACGCACGAGGGGAAGGTCAGCAAGATCCTGATCAATGCGGTCGATCCGCAGATCGAGCCACAGGTTTCGATCATCGATCGCTTCTTCCGCGAGGGCGAGCTGGCCGCGCTCGCGCCCGGTGAGTTCGGCATCGTGATCGGTGACAAGGCGGCGCAGAAACTCGGCGTGGGCGTTGGCGACAAGCTCACCTTCGTTGCGCCTGAGGTGACGGTGACGCCGGCCGGCATGTTTCCGCGCATGAAACGCTTTACCGTAGTCGGCATCTTCCACGTCGGCGCCGGCGAGATCGACGGTTACGTTGCGCTGGCCAACATCGCCGATCTGGCTCGCCTGCACCGTTGGAAGCCCGATCAGGTCCAGGGGCTGCGCCTGCGTTTCGCCGATCTGTTCCAGGCGCCGCGGATCGCCTGGGAGCTAGCCGGTCAGCTGGACGGTGACTTCTATTCACGCGACTGGACGCGGACTCACGGCAACCTCTACCAGGCGATTCGCATGGAAAAGGCGATGATCGGCCTGTTGTTGTTGCTGATCGTCGCCGTGGCGGCGTTCAACATCATTTCGACACTGGTCATGGTGGTCACCGACAAGCGCGGCGACATCGCCATCCTGCGCACGCTGGGCGCGACGCCGCGGCAGATCATGGCGATCTTCATGGTGCAGGGCACGGTGATCGGTGTGGTCGGTACGGTGGTCGGTGCCGGTCTCGGCATCCTGGCGGCGCTGAATATCAGCAGCTGGATCGCCGCGCTGGAGCGGCTGATCGGCCACAAATTCCTCAGCGCCGATGTGTATTTCATCGACTACCTGCCGTCGCGGCTGATGGCCGCCGATGTCGTGCAGGTGTGCGTCGCGGCGCTGCTGCTGAGCTTTCTCGCCACCCTGTATCCGGCCTGGCGCGCCGCGCGCACCCAGCCGGCGGAGGCGCTTCGTTATGAGTGAACGAGTTATGCATGAGCTGTCCTCCCAAGATCGCGCGGTGCTCAGCTGCCGCAACCTGGGCAAGCGTTACGAACAGGGGCCGGAATCGGTCGATGTGCTGCGCTCACTGCAGCTGGAACTGTTTCCCGGCCAGCGCGTGGCAATCGTCGGCAGTTCCGGCTCCGGCAAGAGCACCCTGCTGAATCTACTGGGTGGGCTCGATACGCCGAGCGAGGGCAGCGTCTGGCTGGCCGGCGAGGAGCTGTCCGCGCTGAGCGAGAAGGAGCGCGGCCTGCTGCGCAATCGCGCGCTGGGCTTCGTCTACCAGTTTCACCACCTGCTGCCGGAATTCACCGCGCTGGAGAACGTCTGCATGCCGTTGCTGATTGGCAAGGTGGCGATCCCCGAGGCGCGCCAGCGTGCCGGCGAGTTACTGGCCCGCGTGGGGCTCGGTCACCGCCTGGAGCACAAGCCGGCCGAGCTCTCCGGTGGCGAGCGCCAGCGGGTGGCGATCGCCCGTGCACTGGTCAACCGGCCGGCGCTGGTACTGCTCGACGAGCCGACTGGCAACCTAGACCATCACACCGCGCAGGGCATTCAGGATCTGATGCTGGAGCTGAGCACCTCGCTGCGTACCGCGTTCCTGGTGGTTACTCACGATCGCCAGCTGGCGGCGCAGATGGATCAGGTTTTGCGTCTGGAAGACGGCCGACTGGTGGCCGAATAATGTTCCGCCCGCTGAGCGTCTTCATCGGCAGCCGCTATACCCGTGCCAAGCGGCGCAATCACTACATCTCGTTCATTTCCCTGACCTCGCTGATCGGACTGTCGCTGGGGGTGCTGGCGATGATTCTGGTGCTGTCGGTGATGAACGGCTTTCAGCGTGAGATGAGCGCACGGATTCTCGGCATGGTGCCGCACGCCACGATCGACGGTAGTCAGCCGCTCGACGACTGGCAGGCGCTGGCGCAGCGGTTGCGGACGCACCCCGAGGTGCAGGCCGCAGCGCCGCTGACCCAGCTCGAGGGCATGCTCTCGTTCAAGGGCAGCATGCAGCCGCTCCAGGTCAGCGGGATCGAGCCACAGGTCGAAGGCGACGTCTCGATCGTGGCTTCGCGCATGGTTGCCGGCAGTCTCGATGACCTCCGGGCGGGCGAGTTCGGTGTGATCATCGGCATGATCACCGCCCGGCGCTTCGGCCTTTCGGTGGGCGACAAGCTGACCCTGATCGTACCGGAAGTCAGCGCGACCCCCGGTGGCATCACCCCGCGCATGCAGCGCTTGAACGTCGTTGGCGTGTTCAAGGTCGGCGCCGATCTGGATGGCAGCCTGGCGCTGATCCATCGCGCCGACGCCGCGCAAATTCGCCGCTGGCAGCCGGAGCAGGTGCAGGGCGTGCGGGTCAAGCTGGACGACCTTTATCGCGCACCGCAGGTGGCTGGGCAATTGCTGGCTCAGTTGGGCGAAGGCTACCGTGCGGAGGATTGGTCGCATACGCAGGGCAGCCTGTTCAGCGCGATGAAGATGGAGAAGACCATGATCGGCGTGTTGCTGATGCTGATCGTGGCGGTCGCGGCATTCAACATCATCGCCACGCTGATCATGGTCGTGGCCGATAAACGCGCGGACATCGCCATCCTGCGCACGCTGGGCGCAACGCCACGGCAGATCATGGCGATCTTCATGGTACAGGGCAGTCTGATCGGCATCAGCGGTACGTTGATCGGCATCGTGCTCGGCGTGCTCGGCGCGTTGAACGTGAGCGAACTGGTCGGCTGGCTAGAGCGAGTGACCGGCCAGCATATCTTCAGCTCCGACGTGTACTTCATCAGCACGCTGCCATCTGAGTTGCGCTGGGAGGATGTGGCGATCGTCGCCGTATCGGCGTTGAGCCTGAGCTTCCTCGCGACGCTGTATCCAGCCTGGCGCGCCGCGCAGACGCAGCCAGCGGAGGCGCTGCGTTACGAATAAGGGCGGCGCTCAGCGCCGGCCGTTCTGCCGCCGGCGCCAGCTACGCCCGACCCACCAGCGCCAATAGGCCTGCGTGCCAACATAGCCCAGCACGGCAGAACCGATTGCCGCTACCAGCGAGCCGAGATACAGCGGCTGCCAGTTGTTCTGCAGCAGCTGCGTCACCCAGGCCAGGGTGAGTTCATCCGGCATGCTCAGTGCGGGGGCATCCATCAGCCAGGCGCCGAGCTTGTACGTGCAGAAGAACACCGGCGGCATCGTCAGTGGATTGGTCAGCCAGACCAGGCCGATGGCGATTGGCAGGTTGGCTCTGGCTGGCAGGGCGCAGCTCGCTGCAGCGAGCATCTGCATGGGCATGGGAATCAGCGCCCAGAACAGACCGATGGCCATGGCCCGGGATACCGAATGGCGATTGAGATGCCACAGGTTGGGATCGTGAATCAGCGCGCCGAGAAATCGCAGCGACTTGTTAGTCTTGATGCGGTCGGGATGCGGCATGTAGCGTTTGAAGAAGCGACGCGGCATGGAGATTCTCGGGCGAACGGAGCTCGGCGAATTATGCGCTGTTTACCGTGCAGGATCGGCAGCGCTTTTGTCACATAAGGTCTCCTGTCCGATAGGGCGCGGTAGGCGCGGTACGACTTCCGGGGAATGGATTCCGAGGAGGAAAAGAACATGCGGGCAGGGATGCTGGCATTGGCCATGGGTTTGTTGTTGCCGCGCTTTCTGCCGGAGTTGCCAGCGGCCTGGGCATTGATTGTGCTGGGCATGTTGGGGCTGCTGTGCCTGTTGCGACCAGCATCCCGGCCGCTGGCCTGGTTGTGTTTCGGCCTGCTCTGGGCGTCTCTGCAGATGCAGGCGGCGCTGGACGGGCGGCTCGCCAGCGAACTCGACGGTCGCACGTTCTGGCTCGAAGGTCAGGTGCTCGGGCTGCCGGCCGCGCAGGACGGTGTGGTGCGCTTCGAACTCGGCGACATCCGCTCGCGGCACGCCGGCTTGCCGCCGCGCCTGCGCCTGGCTTGGTATGGCGGTCCGCAGCTGCGCGCCGGTGAGCGTTGGCGGCTGGCAGCGCGGCTGAAACGCCCGCACGGACTGGTTAACCCGCATTCGTTCGATCATGAGGCCTGGCTGCTAGCGCACCACATCGGCGCGACCGGAACGGTCAAAACCGGCGAGCGTCTGCGGGAAGCGGTTGGTGCCGGTAGCTGGCGCGATCGCTTGCGTGCCCGATTGTTGGCTGTCGAGGCGCAGGGCCGGCAGGGCGCGATCGCGGCGCTGGTGGTCGGCGATAGCTCGGGCCTGTCACCAACGGATTGGCGCATCCTGCAGGACACCGGGACGGTGCACCTGATGGTCATCTCCGGCCAGCATGTAGGCATGCTGGCCGGCCTGCTGTACGGGCTGGTGGCGCTGTTGGCGCGCATCGGTTGGTGGCCGCGACATCTGCCGTGGCTGCCCTGCGCCTGTACGGCGGCCTTCGCTGGCGCCCTCGGTTACGGCTGGCTGGCCGGGTTCGAGGTGCCGGTCCAGCGGGCCTGCGTGATGGTGGCAGTGGTGCTGCTCTGGCGTCTGTGCTTTCGTCAGCTGGGTGTCTGGCTACCGCTGCTGATCGCGCTCGACGGTGTCCTGTTGTTCGATCCGCTGGCCAGTCTGCAGCCGGGGTTCTGGTTGTCCTTCGGCGCCGTCGCCTTGCTCGCCTTGACGTTCTCCGGACGACTGGGCGCCTGGCGCTGGTGGCTGACTCTACCGCGTGTGCAGTGGGCGATGGTGGTGGGCTTGCTGCCCTTGATGCTGGCGTTGGGGCTGCCGATCAGCGCCAGCGGGCCCTTGGCGAATCTACTGGCAGTGCCCTGGGTTGGTCTGACGGTGCCGGTGGCGCTGCTCGGCACCGCGCTGCTGCCGTTGTCAGGCCTTGGCGAAGGTCTGCTGCTACTGGCGGGCTGGTCGCTGGGATGGCTGTTCCAGTTGCTGGAGCTGTTCGCGGACTGGCAGGCAGCCTGGATAGTGGAGAGCCTGCCGCTCTGGGCCTGGTCGCTGGCGACGGTGGGCGCGCTGATGTTGCTGCTGCCCGCCGGCGTGCCGTTCCGTGCGCTGGGGGCGCTGCTCCTGCTGCCACTGCTGTATCCGTCGACGCCGCTGCCGCTTGCCGGCAAAGCCGACGTCTGGGTGTTCGATGTTGGGCAAGGCCTCTCGGTGCTGGTGCGCACCCGCTCCCATGCCTTGCTTTACGATGCCGGCCCACGCCACGGTGACTTCGACACGGGCGAGCGAATCGTCTTCCCGTCGCTGCGGCGGCTGGGAGTGGATCGGCTGGACGTGCTGCTGATCAGTCATGCCGACAGCGATCATGCCGGCGGCGCGGTGGCCGTGCAGCGACTGCTGCCGACGCAGCGAGTGCTCGGCGGCGAACCGGCGCGACTGCCGGCGGTGCTGCAGGCGCAATCCTGCGAGAGTCAGACCTGGCGGTGGGACGGCGTGCGCTTCGGCCTCTGGCGCTGGGCGCAGGCGGCGGATGGCAACCAGTCGTCCTGCGTGCTGATGATCGAGGCGGGAGGCGAGCGCCTGCTACTGACCGGCGATATCGATGCGCGGGCGGAACAGGCGCTGGTGCAGAGTGACTGGCCGCTGGCGGCGCACTGGCTGCTGTTACCGCATCACGGCAGCAACAGTTCCTCTTCGCTGCCTTTTCTTTCGGCGGTACGGCCGCAGAATGCGCTGATCTCACGCGGCCGCCACAATGCGTTTGGTCATCCTCATCCGATGGTCATCGGACGCTTGCAAGACGTAGGCGTGCGGCTGTACGACACTGCCGAGTCAGGCGCGCTGAAGGTTGAACTGGGGGCGTTTCACGAAGCGCGTGGTTTGCGCGAGCAGCGCCGATTCTGGCGGGAAAAATGAGAACGGCGGCGGTCGGCGGGCTGCGGACCCTATGCTAGAGTGGCGCCACTTTTTCGAGGGGGATTCGTCTCGTGTGGGAGCTGGTCAAAGCGGGCGGCTGGATAATGCTGCCGATCATTCTGTGTTCAATCGTCGCCGCCGCGATCATTGCCGAGCGGCTGTGGACGCTGCGTCCAAGCCGGGTCACGCCACCGCATCTGCTCGGTCAGGTGTGGAAGTGGATCAAGGAAAAGAAGCTCAGCAACCAACGGCTCAAGGAGCTGCGCGCCGATTCGCCGCTGGGCGAGATTCTCGCCGCCGGGCTGGCCAATTCCAAACGCGGCCGCGAGATCATGAAAGAATGCATTGAGGAAGCCGCGGCCCGTGTCGTGCATGACCTGGAGCGCTATCTCAATGCGCTGGGAACGATTGCCGGCATCGCGCCATTGCTCGGTCTGCTGGGTACCGTGCTGGGTATGATCGAGATCTTCAGCGCCTTCATGGGGTCGGGCATGGCCAATGCGCCGCAACTCGCCGGCGGGATCGCCAAGGCGCTGATCACTACCGCGGCGGGCCTTATCGTGGCGATTCCGGCACTGTTTTTCCATCGCTTCCTGTTGCGTCGCGTCGATGAGCTGGTGGTCGGCATGGAGCAGGAGGCTATCAAGCTGGTCGAGGTGGTCCAGGGCGACCGCGATGTCGATCTGGACGAGGGCAAGGCGTGAAATTCCGGCGCAAACCGCGGGAGAATGTCGAAATCGGCCTGGCGCCGCTGATCGACGTGGTCTTCATCCTGCTGCTGTTTTTCGTGGTTACCACCACCTTCACTCGCGAGACACAACTGCAGGTGGATCTGCCGGAAGCGGCCAGTGGCACGCCGCCGGAGCAGACCGAAGTCAAGCAGCTGGAAGTCGTCATCGATGTTGACGGCAACTATTCGCTCAACGGCAAGGGTCTGCTCAAGAGCGACCTGAATTCGCTGATGGCGGCGTTGAGCAAGGAGGCTGAGGGCGACAACAGCCTGCCGATGATCATCAGCGCGGACGGCAAGACGCCCCATCAGGCGGTAATCACCGCGATGGATGCCGCCGGCAAGCTTGGCTTCGCGCATCTGCGCATCACCACCGTCGAGGCGCAGGCGGCGCCTTGATGTCGTTCGCCGAGCGGCTGCAACGCGCCTGGTATCGCGGGCATCCCGCACTGCACCTGCTGGCACCGCTGGAGGCGCTTTATCGGGCGGTTGTCGAACGCAAGCGTCGGCGCTTCCTGGCCGGGCAGGGCGACAGCTACCGGGCGCCGGTGCCGGTCATCGTGGTCGGCAATATCACGGTCGGGGGTACCGGCAAGACACCGCTGATCCTCTGGTTGATCGAGCATTGCCGTGCGCGTGGTCTGCGAGTCGGGGTAGTCAGTCGCGGTTACGGCGCGACCCCGCCGACGGTGCCGTGGCGAGTGCGGGCGGAGCAGGCGGCGAGTGAAGCGGGCGACGAACCCCTGCTGATCGTGCAGCGAACCGCCGTACCACTGATGATCGATCCTGACCGCGCCCGCGCCGTGCGTGCACTGCTGGCAAGTGAGCCGCTGGATCTGATCCTGTCCGACGACGGCCTGCAGCACTATCGTCTGGCGCGCGATCTGGAGCTGGTGCTGATCGATGCCGCACGCGGGCTCGGCAACCGTCGCTGCCTGCCAGCCGGGCCCCTGCGCGAACCGGCCGAGCGCCTGCGGACGGTGGATGCGGTGTTGCTCAATGGCGCGCAGGCGGATGCTCCAGAAGGCTATGCCTTCCGTCTGCGGCCTTCGGCGCTGATCGAGCTGCACAGCGGCGAGCGCTGGCCACTCGACCATTTTCCGCCGGGGCAGAGGCTTCACGCCGTCGCAGGTATCGGCAATCCGCAGCGTTTCTTCTCCACGCTCGAGGCGCTACACTGGCGCCCGATTCCGCACGCCTTCGCCGATCATGCCGCCTACAGCACGCTGCAGCTGCAGTTCGCTCCCGAGCTGCCGCTGGTAATGACCGAGAAGGATGCGGTGAAATGCCGGGCGTTCGCGCCCCCGGGCTGGTCCTATCTGCAGGTCGAGGCAGCGCCGTCGGCGGCGTTCGTGACCTGGTTTGACGAACAACTGGCCCGATTGCTGCCCGCTCACTCATAAGCCGTCCGATCTGCCGATGCAGTCGGCTGCTTTCCAAGGACTGCGCATGGACACCAAACTCCTCGATATTCTGGCCTGCCCGCTGTGCAAGGGGCCGCTGAAGCTGGCCGACGACAAATCCGAACTGATCTGCAAGGCCGACGGCCTGGCCTTCCCGGTGCGCGACGGTATTCCGGTGATGCTGGAAGGGGAAGCTCGTACCCTCGATGTGGATGAGCGTCTGGACAAATGAGCACCCCCTACACCGTGGTGATTCCGGCTCGCTATGCCTCCAGCCGCCTGCCGGGGAAGCCGCTGCAAGATATTGTCGGCAAGCCGATGATCCAGCACGTCTGGGAGCAGGCCAGCCGCAGCGCAGCGCAGCGTGTAGTGGTGGCGACCGACGACGAGCGGATTCTCAGCGCTTGCGCCGCCTTCGGTGCCGAGGCTGTGCTGACGCGCATCGAGCACAATTCCGGGACCGACCGCCTGGCCGAAGTGGCTGGTCTGCTCGGTCTGGATGCCGAGGCCATCGTCGTCAACGTGCAGGGCGATGAGCCACTGATCCCGCCGGCGGTCATCGACCAGGTTGCGGCGAATCTGGCGGCGCATCCTGAGGCGGCGATCGCGACCCTGGCCGAGCCGATCATCGATGCGACGACGCTGTTCAATCCAAACGCGGTGAAGGTGCTGGCGGATATCAACGGTCTCGCTCTGACCTTCAGCCGCGCCCCGCTGCCGTGGGCGCGTGATGCCTTCGCGCAGAACCGCGAGGCATTGCCGCAAGGCGTGCCGTACCGCCGGCACATCGGCATCTATGCCTATCGCGCCGGGTTCCTGGCCAACTTCGTGGCCTGGGGGCCGTGCTGGCTGGAGAACACCGAATGCCTTGAGCAGCTGCGGGCACTTTGGCATGGCCAGCGTATTCACGTCGCCGATGCCATCGAGGCGCCGCCGGCGGGAGTGGATACGCTCGAGGACCTCGAGCGGGTCCGGCGTCTGCTGGGACATTAAGCATGAAAGTGCTGTTCGTCTGCATGGGCAACATCTGCCGCTCGCCGACTGCCGAGGGCGTGTTTCGTCATCATGTGCAGCTGGCCGGTTTGCAGGATCGGATCCAGATCGATTCGGCCGGTACTGACGACTGGCATGTCGGCAAGTCGCCAGACAGCCGGACTCGCCAGGCGGCGCGGCGTCGTGGCTATGACCTCCACACGCTGCGTGCGCGCCAAGTAGAGGTTGAGGACTTCCGTCGCTTCGACCTGATCCTGACCATGGATCACGACAATCTGGCGCGTCTGCAAGCGCTGCGTCCGGCGGATGCGACCGCCGAGCTCGACTTGTTCCTGCGTCGCTACGGTGTGGCGGGCGATGTGGTGCCCGACCCCTACTACGGCGGTGCGGATGGGTTCGAGCAAGTGCTCGACCTGATCGAACAGGGCTCGCAAGCGCTGCTTACAGAAGTTCGGGAGCGCCTGTGAACCTGCGGGTCGACACGTGGCGCTCGCTCAAGCCGTTCAACACCTTTGCCGTGGAGCAGCGTGCCCGCCTGTTTGCCGAGGCGCATGACGATGCCGAGGTCCGTCAGGCGCTGGCGCTCGCGACGCGACACGACCTGCCCCTGCTGGTGCTTGGTGGTGGCAGCAACCTGCTGCTGACACGCGATGTCGAGGCGCTGGTGCTGCGCATGGCCAGTCGAGGCAAGCGCATCGTGGCGGAGCAGGACGGCAGCGTGCTGGTAGAGGCCGAAGCGGGCGAGCCATGGCATCCCTTCGTGCTCTGGACGCTGCAGCAGGGCCTGGCTGGACTGGAGAACCTCAGCCTGATTCCCGGCACCGTGGGGGCGGCGCCGATCCAGAACATCGGCGCCTACGGCGTGGAGATCGGCGATGTGCTGGCGGGCATCACCGCGCTGGATTGCGAGACGGGCGCGCTGCGCGACTTCAGTCAAGCCGAGTGTGCCTTCGGTTACCGTGACAGCCTGTTCAAGCGGCAGCCGGGTCGCTACGTAATCCTGCGGGTGCGCGTGCGGCTGCAACGGCAGGCTTCCCTGCATCTGGAGTACGGGCCGATCCGGCAGCGCCTGGCGGAGCAGGGCATCATCGCGCCGACGGCGCTGGATGTCAGTCAGGCGGTCTGTGCCATTCGCCGTGAGAAGCTGCCGGACCCGAGCGAATTGGGCAATGCTGGCAGTTTCTTCAAGAACCCGCTGGTGTCGGCGGAGCTGGCCGAGCGGCTGCGCGCTGCCCATCCGGGGTTGGTCGCCTATCCTCAGGCGGACGGTCGGGTCAAGCTCGCCGCTGGTTGGCTGATCGAACGGGCCGGCTGGAAGGGCTACCGCGAAGGCGACGTGGGGGTGCATCGTTTGCAGGCGCTGGTGTTGGTCAACTATGGCCAGGCCACGGGCGCGCAGCTGCTGCAGCTGGCGCAGCGTATCCAGAGCGATATCGCCAGCCGATTCGGGGTGGCGCTGGAGATCGAGCCGAACGTCATCTGATCCGCTCGCGTCACGTGAGTCTCGGCTCGAAGCTTTCCGCCTGCGCCATTCGCCACATCCGCGGATAGAAGTCACCCTGCAGGTTTTCCGCCAGCAGCTCCCCGGGTGCGAGGAAGGTGTGCAGCTGAGAGAACAACTTGATCTCGGTGGCTGACATCCGGCGTACCAGATGCTTGGCCTCCAGTTCGCTCGGGTGCGACAGCCCGGCCGCGGCAAGCATTTCGGCCAGCGCCTTGAGCGTATTGCGATGGAAATTGTGCACTCGCTCCGCCTTGTCCGGCACCACCAGTGCGCGCTGACGCAGTGGGTCCTGGGTGGCCACGCCGGTGGGGCACTTGTTGGTGTGGCACGACTGCGACTGGATACAGCCGATGGCGAACATGAAGCCGCGTGCCGAGTTGGCCCAGTCGGCGCCGATGGCCAGCACGCTGGCGATATCGAAAGCGCTGACGATCTTGCCGCTGGCGCCCAGTTTGATGTGTTCGCGCAGGTTCAGGCCGACCAGCGTGTTGTGCACGAACAGCAGGCCTTCGCGCAGCGGTACGCCGATGTGATTAGTGAACTCCAGCGGTGCCGCGCCGGTGCCGCCTTCCTTGCCATCGATCACGATGAAATCCGGCAGGATGCCGGTCTTGAGCATGGCCTTGGCGATTGCCATGAACTCCCACGGGTGGCCGAGGCACAGCTTGAAGCCCACCGGCTTGCCGCCGCTCAGCTCGCGCAACTGAGCGATGAATGCCAGCAGCTCCAGCGGCGTGGAGAAGCTGCCGTGGCTGGCCGGTGATACGCAGTCCTGGTCCATCGGCACGCCACGTGTCGCGGCGATCTCCGCGGTGATCTTGTGCCGCGGCAGAATGCCGCCGTGGCCCGGCTTGGCACCCTGGCTCAGTTTCACCTCGATCATCTTCACCTGTGGATCCACTGCCTGCTGGGCGAAGCGTTGCGGATCGAAGCGCCCCTGTTCGTCGCGGCAGCCAAAGTAACCGCTGCCCAGTTCCCAGATCAGATCACCGCCGTACTCGCGATGATAACGGCTGATGCTGCCTTCGCCGGTGTCGTGGGCGAAGTTGCCGAGCTTGGCGCCACGATTGAGCGCACGGATCGCGTTGGCGCTGAGAGAGCCGAAGCTCATCGCGGAGATGTTGAAGATCGACGCGCCGTAAGGCTGGCGGCATTGCGGACCGCCGATGCTGACGCGAAAGCTTGATGGATCGCTGTGCGGCGCCGTGCGGATCGAATGACCGATGAACTCGAAGCCGGCGCCATAGACGTCGCTGAGCGTACCGAAGGGCTTGTCGGCCACTTCGTTCTTCGCGCGGGCGTACACCAGCGATCGCTGTGCTCGGGAAAAGGGCAGGGGATCGCTGTCGTTCTCCAGCAGGTACTGGCGAATTTCCGGGCGGATGGTCTCGATCAGGTAGCCCAGGTTGCCGAGGATCGGGTAGTTGCGTCGCACAGCCTGCCGGGGTTGCAGCAGGTCCAGCGTGCCGATGGCGCTCAGCAATGCCGTGACCAGGGTCAGCCCCCAGACCTTTTCGAGCCAGGGAAGGCTGAACAGGGTGAACAGCACGCAGAACGCGTAGAAGGCGTAACGGTTCATCAGCGACAGATTCATCGGCACCCTCGGGTTTGCGGAATCGCACGGCGCGTGGATGGTGCGCTGATGGCGAAATGCCGGCTATTGCGCTTTGGTCGGCTGGCCTTACTTGATCGCGCCGCCTGAACGAAAAAAGGGATGCCGAAGCATCCCTTTTTTCGTTTTGGCGTGGGTCAGGCCTGAGGCTTGTCCTTGTCGTCTTGCTCGCCTTGTTCAGGCAGCGGCGCCTGCTCGACTTCCGGCGCGGGCTCCGCGACAACGTGTGGCTCGTGCGCCGACACAGCCTGCTCCGGTTCGCTCGGGGCTGCATGCGGTTCAGGCTGTTCCGATGGCTGCACCTCGGCCTGTGTCTCGGTTTGCGGTGCGGCAATCTCGGGCTCGCTCACGACGATCTCTGCAGCGGCCAGCGGCTGCTGCGCGATGCTCGGAGCTTCTTGTTCGGCTTGCACCGGCGCCGCGGCAGCCAGTGCCGCAAGGCGCTCGGCTTCGCGCTGACGACGGCGTACCTCTCGCGGGTCGTTGGGTGCGCGACCACTGGGCGCGACTGCCGGTGCCGTTTGCTCGGCGCTCGGCTCGACCGGCGCAGGCGCTTCCGCCGCCGGCTCGACGACCGCAGTTTCCGGCGTTTCCGCAATGGTTTCAGCTGCGACGGCCGGCTGCTCTTCAACAAGCGTCGCGGGGTGCTCGATCGCTGCTTGCGGTGCTTCTTCGGCGACAGTCGTACTCTCGATGACTGCTTCGGTCTCTGCAGCGGTGGCGACTTCGGCTGCCGACGACGTGTCGGCTTGCGGCTCCGCTTCGGCGCTTGCAACGATGGCGGCGGCCGTGGCAGCGACGGCGATGTCCTCGCTCTTCACCGGCGCGTTGTCTTCGCCTGCTTCGGCGATTTCGTTGCCATCGGCGTCACGCTGGCGCTCGCGACGATTGCTGCGGCGGCGCTGACCGCGGGAACGGCGACGGGGACGCTCGCCGTCGGTGGCTTCCTGGTCTTCCTCGGCGTTTTCCTCGTTCTGCTGCAGCTCTTCCTCGCTGGGTACCTGCTCGGCACGCGGCTTGCGTTCCTCACGCGGCGGTCGAGGCTTGCGTTCGGTCAGCTCTTCGCTTGGAGTCTCCAGTGCGCTGGCTTCATCCAGCGGCGCGCGCAGTTCGCGCTTGCGCTCCTCGCGCGGCTGGCGTTCTTCACGCGGGCCGCGTTCACGGCGCGGCTGAGCTTCGGCGGTTTCGAGCTGCTCGCGCGGCTTGCGCTCCTCGCGAGGCGGTCGCGGCTGGCGTTCTTCGCGCGGTTGGCGCTCCTCACGGGAGGCGCGCTCTTCACGCGGCTTGCGTTCCTCACGCGGTGCGCGTTCCTCGTCGCGACCACGGCCGTCACGACGACGATTTTGCTGACGTCCGCTGCGACGCTCTTCATTGCGCGGCGTGCGATTGCCGGCCGGCTTGGTCTCGGCGGTAACGGCTGCTTTCGGCTCTTCCTGCTTGCCGGCGAACAAGCCGACCAGCGACTTGATCAGTCCCTTGAACAGGCTCGGCTCGGGCGTGGCGGCAGGCGCCGGTGCCTCGACGGCCGTCGTTGCGGCCGGTGCCGGAGCGGGTGTGCTGCGCTGCGGCGCGGTCTTCACCGCGGCCTCTTGACGTACCAATGTACGGGTCGAGCTGACCGGCTGGACTTCCTCGGCTTCGCTGTGGCTCATCTCGTAGCTGGCGTGGCCAGCGGCGATCTCCGGGCTGTCGTCACGCAGGCGCTGGACTTCGAAGTGCGGCGTTTCCAGGTGATCGTCCGGCAGGATGAAGATGCGTGCGCGGGTGCGCAGTTCGATTTTGGTGATGGCGTTGCGCTTTTCGTTGAGCAGGAATGCCGCAACCTGGAACGGCACACGGGCGCGGACTTCGGCGGTGCGGTCCTTCAGCGCCTCTTCCTCGATCAGGCGCAGAATCGCCAGCGACAACGACTCGACGTCGCGAATGATCCCCTGGCCATTACAGCGCGGGCAGACGATGCCGCTGGTCTCGCCGAGCGACGGGCGCAGGCGCTGGCGGGACATCTCCAGCAGGCCGAAGCGCGAAATACGCCCGACCTGGATGCGCGCGCGGTCGGCTTCCAGCGCTTCGCGCATCTTCTCTTCGACGGCGCGCTGGTTTTTCGCCGGGGTCATGTCGATGAAGTCGATCACGATCAGACCGCCGATGTCGCGCAGGCGCAGCTGACGGGCGATTTCTTCGGCTGCTTCCAGGTTGGTCTGCAGCGCGGTTTCCTCGATATCGCCGCCCTTGGTGGCGCGCGCCGAGTTGATGTCGATGGATACCAGGGCTTCGGTCGGGTCGATGACAATGGAGCCGCCGGACGGCAGTTTCACTTCACGCTGGAAGGCCGTTTCGATCTGGCTTTCGATCTGGAAGCGGTTGAACAGCGGAACGGAGTCTTCGTACAGCTTGATCTTGCTGGCGTACTGCGGCATGACCTGCTGGATGAAGGAAAGCGCTTCGTCCTGGGCTTCGACGCTGTCGATCAGCACTTCGCCGATGTCCTGGCGTAGGTAATCGCGGATGGCGCGGATGATGACATTGGATTCTTGGTAGATCAGGAACGGCGCAGCGCGGCCCTGCGAGGCGTCCTTGACCGCGGTCCACAGTTGCAGCAGGTAGTCCAGGTCCCACTGCAGCTCTTCGCTGGAACGACCCAGACCGGCGGTGCGCACGATCAGACCCATATCGGCCGGCACATTGATGCCGTTGAGCGCTTCACGCAGTTCGTTGCGCTCTTCGCCTTCGATGCGGCGGGAGATGCCACCCGCACGCGGGTTGTTGGGCATCAATACCAGATAGCGACCGGCGAGGCTGATGAAGGTGGTCAGAGCGGCGCCTTTGTTGCCGCGCTCTTCCTTTTCGACCTGGACGATGACTTCCTGGCCTTCCTTCAGCACTTCCTTGATGTTGACGCGGCCTTCAGGGGCCTTGGAGAAGTACTCGCGGGAAATTTCCTTGAGCGGGAGGAAGCCGTGGCGCTCGGCGCCGAAATCGACGAAGGCAGCTTCCAGGCTGGGTTCTACGCGGGTGATTTTGCCCTTATAGATGTTGGCCTTCTTCTGTTCGCGTGCACCGGACTCGATGTCCAGGTCGAACAGCCGCTGGCCATCGACCAGTGCGACACGCAACTCTTCGGGCTGAGTTGCGTTAATTAGCATTCTTTTCATGTAGTACCGTCGGTTTCCGTGGCGTCCGGAAACGGCGTTCGGCACACACGACTCTCGCGGTCGGTGTCAGGTGAGTCAGGAATGGTTGTAAGGCACTCCAGTGTCCAGCGATGAGCGGCCAGATGGGCCGGCGTCGCGACGACGTCTCCTGCTTTGCTGTCGGAACAGCAGCAAATGCTTGGGGAGGAGGAATCAGACATCGGTAGCGGACGATTGATGAAGCGTCTGTGAAAGCCCTTGCTACGCAAATCCGATGCTGTGCATCTCCACCCAACACGCATACTTCGAAAATCGGGTGCCGCTCGCAGAATCCAGGGAGCGGGTTGTCGATTGTCGCGATTCCCCAACCTGGGGGCACGCATCATGTCTTCAAGGCTTGTTTCGTATCCTCACCACATTGGGAAGATGCGCCGGACAGCCTCACGTCCTCGAACATTTTTCCGATCAAGGTTGGCGATATCGCTGCATCCCATGATCCGGCCGCTTTTGGCGGCGTTCGCGACTATAGCAGCAATGTTTAAGTGCTTCAATTCCATGAAAATTGATATGATCTGATAATGACCATTACCCCCTCCCAGACCTCCGGCGTGCAAATGCTCGAGGTCGCGCCGGAACTTGCCGGCCAGCGCATCGACAATTTTCTCCGGACCCAGCTCAGAGGCGTTCCCAAGACGCTGATCTACCGCATTTTGCGCAAAGGCGAGGTGCGGGTGAACAAGGGCCGGGTCAAGCCCGAGTACAAGCTGCAGGCGGGCGACCTGGTGCGCGTGCCGCCGCTGCGCCTGGCCGAGCGCGACGAACCCGAGCCGTTGGCGCAGGGCCTGCTCGAGCGGCTCGAGGCGGCAATCGTCTATGAGGACAAGGCGCTCATTGTGCTGAACAAGCCGGCCGGCATCGCGGTGCACGGTGGCAGCGGGCTTAGTTACGGCGTGATCGAGGCCTTGCGCCAGTTGCGACCGGATGCCAAGGAGCTCGAACTCGTGCACCGTCTGGATCGCGATACGTCCGGGCTGCTGATGATTGCGAAGAAGCGCAGCATGCTGCGTCATCTGCATCAGGCGCTGCGCGGTGATGGTGTGGACAAGCGCTACATGGCGCTGGTGCGTGGCCGATGGGAAACCTCGAAGAAGCAGGTGAATGCGCCGCTACTGAAGAATACGCTGCGCTCTGGCGAGCGCATGGTCGAGGTGACCGAGGATGGCAAGGAGGCGCTGACGCTTTTTCGTGTTCTGCGACGCTTCGGTGACTTCGCGACGCTCGTCGAGGCCCGGCCGGTGACCGGACGCACCCATCAGATCCGCGTGCATGCCCGCCATGCTGGACATAGCATCGCCGGTGACAGCAAATACGGCGATGAAGAGTTCACCCGCGAGATTCGTGAACTTGGCGGCAAGCGGCTGTTTTTGCACGCCTATGCGCTGCGGGTGCCGTTGCCGGATGGCGGCGAGCTGGCGCTGGAGGCGCCCGTGGACGAAGTTTGGACGCGGACGCTGGAGAAGCTTGGTGAGTAGATACCAACTGCTGATCTTTGATTGGGATGGCACGCTGGTCGACTCCATTGGGCGTATCGTCGAATCGGTACGGGTGGCTGCGCGTGCTTTCGATCTGCCGCCACGCGACGATGTTTCCATCAAGGCGATCATCGGCCTTGCGCTGACGGATGCGATTGCCACGTTGTATCCGCATATCGATGATCCCGTTCTGATCGAGGAATTTCGTCAACGCTACAGCGAGCATTATCTTGCCCTGGAGGCGCAGCCTTCGGCGCTCTACCCCGGGGTTGCGTGTGCGTTGAAGGGATTTCGCGAGCGCGGCCATCTGTTGGCTGTCGCCACCGGCAAGGGACGCAAGGGGCTGGATCGAGTGCTGGCAGGGCAGGGCTGGACGGACTTTTTCGATGTCACGCGCTGCGCCGACGAGACGGCGGGTAAGCCTGATCCACTGATGATCGAGGAAATTCTTGTGCATTGCGGCATGCGTCCGGAGCAGGCGCTGATGATCGGCGACTCGGTATTCGATCTGCAGATGGCGCGGCGGGCGGGGGTCGATAGCGTGGCGGTCGCTTACGGTGCGCAGCCGGTGGAGAAGCTTCAGGCGTACGGTCCGCGCCTGGTGATCAATCGTTTTGCAGAGCTGGCCACCTGGTTGGGTGAGTCGCAAAGTAGTGAGGTGAATGAGCATGTCGGATGAATGGAAGGCGCCGATGAACGAAGGGCGTGACGAGCGCAGTAGCTGGAAGCTGCTGGAGAACACGTTGCAGGCAGGTATCCAGGAGCAGCGGCGCGCCAGGCGCTGGGGCATCTTCTTTAAACTGCTGACCTTCATCTATTTGTTCGGTGCGCTGATGGTGTTTTCGCCAGCGTGGCAGCTCGGCAAAGACAAGGCAGCGCGGGAAAGCCATACCGCCGTCATCAATGTGCGCGGCATGATTGCTGACGAGGAGTCCGCTAGCGCTGACAATATCGTTGGCGCTTTGCGTGCTGCATTCGAGGATACGAATACCAAGGGCATCGTTCTGCGAATCAATAGTCCAGGCGGCAGCCCGGTACAGTCGGGGTACGTTTACGACGAAATTCGTCGGTTGCGTAGCGAGTACCCGGCCATCAAGGTTTATGCCGTGATTACCGACCTGGGAGCGTCCGGCGCTTACTACATTGCCAGCGCAGCGGACGAGATCTATGCGGACAAGTCGAGTCTGGTTGGTTCTATTGGCGTGACGGCGGCGACCTTCGGTTTCGTCGAGGTCATGCAGAAGCTGGGTGTGGAGCGGCGCGTCTACACCTCTGGCGAGCACAAGGCATTCCTCGATCCGTTTCAGCCGCAGAAGCCGGAGGAAACCGAGTTCTGGCGTGAGGTACTGGCGACTACGCACCGACAGTTCATCGATAGCGTCAAGCGTGGGCGTGGCGATCGCCTGCAGGTGGCCGCGCATCCCGAGCTGTTCTCAGGATTGGTCTGGTCGGGCGAGCAGGCCCTGGAACTTGGTCTGATCGATGGTTTGGGCAGTACGGCGCACGTGGCGCGTGAGGTGATCGGTGAGCCAGAGTTGGTAGACTTCACCGTGAAGGAATCGCCAATCGACCGCTTCACCAAGAAGCTCGGCGCGGGCGTCGCCGAGCGGCTCGCGCTGCTGGTCGGTCTGCAGGGGCCAGCGTTGCGCTAGTGGCTGTGCGTCAGGGTAGTTCCACTCCCTCGGCCAGAAGCATGTCCACCAGGCGAATCAGGGGCAGGCCTATGAGGCTGGTAGCGTCCTCGCCCTCGGTGGCGCGGAACAGGCTTATGCCCAGGCCCTCGGCCTTGAAACTGCCGGCGCAATCGTAGGGTTGCTCGATCTGCAGATAACGCTCGATGCGCGCGTCGTCCAGTTCGCGGAAATGGACTGTGAACGGAACGCAGTCGATCTGAATGCGCCCGCTGCGACTATCGAGTAAGGCTAGGCCGGTGAGAAAGCGAACAGTGGTGCCGCTGGCGGCCTGCAGCTGGCGTCTGGCTCTTTCGAACGTGTGGGGTTTGCCGAGGATGCTGTCGCCCAGTGTTGCTACCTGGTCGGAGCCGATGATCAGATGATCGGGGTGGGTTTCGGCGAGTGCTTGTGCCTTTTGGGCGGCCAGACGGCACACCAGTTGTTCGGCTGATTCGCCAGGATGTGGAGTTTCGTCGATGGCCGGGGCGCAGCTTGTGAAAGGCAGGCGCAGGCGTGAAAGCAGTTCCTGTCGGTACTTGGAACTCGAAGCAAGTAATAGTCGGCGCATGTGTCCTTCCTTTTATATATGGATGGGCAATTCTATGCGCGCGGTGTGGCCAGCGGGCTGAATTCCTTTGACAGTCATGGGGCGCATCCATAGAATGCCGCGCTTATGTTGAAAGGACCGATACCTCCGCACATTGATCCGCGCAAGCTTGCAGATCGGGCGGCTAGCCTGCAGGGCGAGCTAAGCCTGTCGCAGCTTCAGCGACTCGCTGAGTCTCTTGAAGATGATCAGGGTGTGGTGCGTGCCAGTTTTTCGTTCGGGCGCGACGAGCAGCGTACTGCGGTTATCCACAGCCAGCTCGATGTTGACGTCAAAATGATTTGCCAGCGTTGTCTGGAGCCGGTTGTTTTGCCCATTCACAGCGAATGCGACTACGCCGTTGTCAATGAGGGGGCGAGCAGCCAGCACCTGCCCAAGGGCTATGACGTGCTGGAAGTGGGAGAAGATCCGTTGGATCTGCTGGCGCTGGTCGAAGACGAGCTGTTGCTCGCTCTGCCGATTGTTCCACTCCATGATCCTGAAATTTGCCAGCCGCCGGTTGGGCCAGACGAGCCTGAGCCGAGTGAGGACGAGGTAACGCGGTCCAACCCGTTCAGCGTACTGGCGCAGTTAAAGCGTGACCCAAACGTTTAGGAGTTGATCCAAATGGCTGTTCAGCAGAACAAAAAATCCCGTTCCGCTCGCGACATGCGTCGTTCCCACGATGCTCTGCAGGCGAACGCTCTGTCCGTGGAAAAGAGCACTGGTGAAGTCCACCTGCGTCACCACGTTTCTCCGGACGGTTTCTACCGTGGTCGCAAGGTGATCGACAAGGGCGCTGACGAGTAATCCTTGTCCGCTCCGGTCATCGCGATCGACGCAATGGGCGGGGACTACGGTCCCCGTTGCATTGTTCCAGCCAGTCTGTCCTGCCTGGCTGACCTCCCCTCGCTGCATCTGGCTCTTGTCGGCCAATCCTCCCTTCTGGAACGCCTCATCGCCGAGCACTCATCGGTCGATCGCACACGTCTGCAGATCGTTGACGCCGAGGACGTTATCGGTATGGCCGAGCGTCCGGCGCAGGCTCTACGCGGCAGATCGCAATCATCGATGCATGTCGCGCTGGAGCTCGTGCGCGACGGGCGGGCGCAGGCCTGTGTCAGTGCTGGCAATACCGGTGCGTTGATGGCCTTGGCGCGGCAGGTGCTGAAAACGCTGCCAGGCATTGATCGCCCTGCGATGGTGACTGCGATCCCGACGCGCGCAAAACCCTGTTTGTTGCTCGATTTGGGAGCTAACGTCGATTGCGCTGCCGAGCAGTTGCAGCAATTTGCGGTCATGGGATCGGTTGCTGCACAGGCTTTGGGTGTCGATCGTCCTCGCGTTGCCCTGCTGAACATCGGAGTCGAAGAGGTCAAGGGTAACCAGCAGGTCAAGCTTGCGGCCACCTTGTTGCAGCAGATGCAGGGGCTCAACTTCATCGGCTTCATCGAAGGCGATGGTCTGTATCGCGGCGAAGCGGATGTCGTGGTGTGTGACGGCTTCGTCGGCAATGTTTTGCTCAAGTCCAGTGAGGGGCTGGCGGAGATGGTGATCGCCAGGGTGGAGGCGCTTTTTCGGCGGTCGCTTGCCGCACGCATCGTTGGCGGGCTGGCGTTGCCGATGCTGCGTCAGTTGCGCACGGAGCTGCGACCATCACGCTACAACGGCGCCAGTTTCCTCGGCCTTCAGGGGATTGTGGTAAAGAGTCATGGCAGCGCCGGGGAGGCTGGCTTCAGGTCCGCTATCCTGCGTGCGGCGGAAGATGTCCAGCATGACCTGCCTGGCCATTTGCGCGAGCGCTTGGCGCAGGTGCTGGGATCGGACAATGTGACTGCGTCCGGTAGTCGACCATCCAACTGAAATTCGCGACGCCTGCCTCCAGGTTCGCGTAACAGACGATCAGAACCATAAGAGAGCTGCTTCATGTCCGCATCATTCGCTTTCGTCTTTCCTGGTCAGGGTTCGCAGTCGCTCGGGATGCTCGCCGAGCTGGGCGTCCAGCAGAGCCTCGTCATCGACACGTTCGCCGAAGCCTCGGCGGCACTTGGCTATGACATCTGGGCGTTGACCCAGCAAGGTCCGGAAGAACAACTGAATCAGACCGATAAGACCCAGCCGGCCATCCTGGCTGCATCGGTGGCGCTGTGGCGTCTGTGGCTGGCCGAGGGCGGCGCACGTCCCGCCTTCGTTGCCGGGCACAGTCTTGGGGAGTATTCCGCGCTGGTCGCCGCGGGCAGTTTGCCGTTCGCCGAAGCGGTGAAACTGGTCGAGCTCCGTGGCCAGTTGATGCAGCAGGCGGTGCCGGCTGGTCTGGGTGGAATGGCGGCGATTCTGGGGCTGGAAGATGCCGACGTGCTGGCGGCCTGTGCCGAGGCGGCGCAGGGAGAAATCGTCAGTGCAGTGAACTTCAACGCGCCCGGGCAGGTTGTGATCGCCGGCAATGCGGCCGCCGTTGAACGCGCCATCGAAGCCTGCAAAGCGCGTGGCGCCAAGCGCGCGATGGCGCTGCCCGTGAGTGTGCCTTCGCATTGTGAGCTCATGCGTCCCGCGGCCGAGCGCTTTGCGGATGCGATTGCCGCTGTTGCCTGGCAGGCACCGCAGATCGCGCTGGTCCAGAATGTCAGCGCAGCGGTCGTCGCTGATCTGCAAACTCTTCAGCGCGATCTCCTGGCTCAGCTCTACAGTCCGGTGCGCTGGGTCGAGTCAATGGTTGCGCTCAGCGAGCGCGGCGTGACGGATTTGGTCGAGTGCGGCCCCGGCAAGGTGCTGTCCGGCCTGAACAAGCGCTGCGTGAAGGGCATCAACACCTACAACCTAGACACCCCAGAAGCCTTCGCCGCCACCCGCGCTGCGCTGGCTTGATCAAGGAGAACACTATGAATCTGCAAGGCAAGGTGGCGCTGGTCACTGGCGCTAGCCGCGGTATCGGTCAGGCCATCGCCCTGGAGTTGGGGCGCCAGGGCGCCATCGTTATCGGCACGGCTACCACGCCGTCAGGTGCCGAGCGTATCGCCGAAACCCTGAAGGCGAACGGCATCGAAGGCGCTGGTCTGGTGCTCGACGTCGGCAACGACGAGTCGGTCGCCAGTACGCTGGAACACATTCAGCAACATCTCGGGCAGCCCGCGATTCTGGTCAATAACGCCGGGATCACACGCGACAATCTGATGCTGCGGATGAAGGATGATGAGTGGTTCGATGTCATCAATACCAATCTCAACAGCTTGTATCGCCTTAGCAAGGCCGTGTTGCGCGGCATGACCAAGGCGCGTTGGGGACGTATCATCAACATCGGTTCGGTGGTGGGTGCAATGGGTAACGCGGGGCAGGTAAACTACGCCGCCGCCAAAGCCGGCCTCGAAGGATTCAGTCGTGCCCTGGCGCGTGAGGTGGGGTCGCGTGGTATCACGGTCAACTCCGTGGCGCCGGGCTTCATCGATACCGATATGACGCGTGAATTGCCGGAGGCCCAGCGTGACGCCTTGCTGGGGCAGATCCCGCTGGGACGTCTCGGTCAGGCTGAGGAAATCGCCAAGGTCGTTGCCTTTCTGGCTTCGGATGGCGCTGCCTATGTCACTGGTGCCACGGTTCCGGTGAACGGCGGCATGTACATGAGTTGAATGTGACGCCGGGCGTGACTCGGCAGTCATAATGGCTGTTTTAATCGCTATAAGCTGCGAAACGTTTATAGACAGATGGTTGGAAGTGGGCTCATGCTTGCCCGCTTTCAGCTTGAAATGCGGAAAACGCTTTCTATACACTACCGCGCAGACCAGCTGCCTGCTTTTTCCATAGGAGTGAAAACAAGGTATGAGCACCATCGAAGAACGCGTCAAGAAAATCGTTGCCGAGCAACTTGGCGTTAAAGAAGAGGAAGTTACCAACAGCGCTTCCTTCGTCGAAGACCTGGGTGCCGACTCTCTTGACACCGTCGAGCTGGTGATGGCTCTGGAAGAGGAATTCGAGACCGAGATTCCGGACGAGCAAGCTGAGAAGATCACCACCGTTCAGGAAGCCATCGATTACATCAACGCGCACGCGCAGTAAGTTGTAATCCTGCTTCGGAACTAGGAAAAGCCGCACTGCCTTGCACGAGGTAGTGCGGCTTTTCTTTGAGAGTCCATTCGCGGTGCGGCGATGTATGTTTGCCGCAGGCCGCGAGTGTTCCCGCGTTCGTCGGAATTACGCGCGGGAGCTGAGCCAAACGTCAAGGTATAGGAGAATTGCTGTGTCGCGTAGACGCGTCGTGGTTACCGGTATGGGCATGCTATCGCCGCTGGGCAACGATGTGCCGAGCAGCTGGCAGGGTATCCTGGCCGGCCGCAGCGGCATCGGCCTGCTTGAGCACATGGATCTTTCCGCCTATTCCACACGTTTTGGCGGTTCGATCAAAGGTTTCGAGGTCGAGCAATACCTGCCGGCCAAGGAGGCACGCAAGCTCGATCTGTTCATCCAATACGGCCTTGCAGCCAGCTTCCAGGCCGTTCGCGATTCCGGTCTGGAAATTACCGACGCCAACCGCGAGCGCATCGGCGTCGCCATGGGCTCCGGTATCGGTGGGCTGACCAATATCGAGAACAGCTGCAAAGTGCTGATTGAGCAGGGGCCGCGGCGTATCTCGCCGTTTTTCGTTCCCGGCTCGATCATCAATATGGTGTCCGGCTTCCTGTCGATTCATCTGGGGTTACAGGGACCTAACTATGCGATTGCTACCGCCTGCACTACCGGCACCCACTGCATCGGCATGGCGGCGCGCAACATCGCTTACGGTGAAGCGGACGTAATGGTTGCCGGCGGCTCCGAGATGGCTGCTAGCGGTCTGGGCATTGGCGGATTTGCCGCGGCGCGCGCGCTGTCGACGCGTAACGATGATCCTGCTGCTGCCAGTCGTCCATGGGATCGGCAGCGTGATGGCTTCGTGCTGTCCGATGGTGCCGGCGCGCTGGTGCTCGAGGAGCTGGAGCATGCCAAGGCGCGCGGTGCGCACATCTATGCGGAGCTGATCGGTTTCGGCATGAGCGCTGACGCGTTCCACATGACCTCACCGCCGGACGATGGCGCTGGTGCGGCACGCTGTATCCGCAACGCGTTGAACGATGCCCGACTCAACGCCGTAGAGGTGCAGTACATCAACGCTCACGGTACCTCTACTCCGGCAGGTGATAAGGCCGAGGCTGCGGCGATACGCAGCGTGTTCGGCGATCACGCCTACAAGCTGTCCGTTAGCTCGACCAAATCGATGGTTGGTCACCTGTTGGGGGCAGCCGGCGCGGTCGAAGCGATCTTCAGTGTGCTGGCGATTCGCGATCAGGTGGCGCCGCCGACCATCAATTTGGATGAGCCGGACGAGGGCTGCGATCTGGACTTCGTGCCGCATCAAGCGAAGCCGATGCCCATCGATGTGGCGATTTCCAACTCGTTCGGTTTCGGTGGCACCAACGGCTCGCTGGTGTTCCGCCGATTCGCCGAGTGAAACCCTGCTGGATCGACGGACAGCCTGCTACCGGGTTGCCCGTCGATGATCGCGGCCTGGCCTATGGCGACGGCCTGTTCGAGACTATCAAAGTCGTGCGCGGTCAGCCGCAGTTGCTCGAACGTCATCTGCAGCGTCTTGTCGAAGGTTGCCGGCGGCTGGCTATCCCTCTCGATGTGCCTCTGGTCAAGGGAGAGCTTCTGGCGTTCTGCCGCGAGCTCGACGCCGGAGTGGCCAAACTCATGGTAACCCGTGGTGCCGGCCGTCGCGGCTATGCCCCCCCGCAACCCTGCGCTCCGCGGCGACTGCTGCTCGCTTCGTCGCTGCCGGCCTATCCGGTACACAACGGGCAGACAGGTGTACGTCTGTTTCCCTGCGCGACGCGGCTTGCCGAACAACCGCTGCTGGCGGGAATTAAGCATCTCAATCGACTGGAACAGGTCCTGGCCCGTGCCGAGTGGCAGGATTCGACCTGTGCCGAGGGGGTAATGCGCGATAGCGCGGGACGGGTGATCGAGGGCGTCTTCAGTAATCTGTTTATCGTGCGTGACGGCATATTGCTCACCGCAGCGCTACAGCGATGTGGTGTCGCCGGAGTGATGCGTGCGGAACTCATCGAGCGCGCGCAGCAATTAGGCGTTGCCGTAGTCGTGCGCGATCTGTCGTACGAGGAACTGCTGGCGGCCGATGAGGTGTTGCTTTGCAACAGTCTTTACGGCATCTGGCCCGTGGTAGCGCTGGCCGGACATACTTGGCCGGTGGGCGTTCTGACCCGTAAACTGCAAGCGGCCATAGCCGACCTGTCGAGTGTCTCGTGATTCGTAAACTTCTCATTTCGCTTGGGCTGGTCGCGTTGCTGGCGCTCGCCGGTCTCGGACTGTTTGCCTGGAAGCAGTACTCCGCGCTGGAACAGCCGTTGGCGCTGGAGGAGCAGCAGTTGCTCGACGTCCAGCCCGGCGACACGCCCAGTGGCGTATTCCAGCGGTTGGAGGCGCAGGGCTTGCTGCGTGATTCGTTCTGGCTGCGTGTTTACTGGCGGTTGAACCTGTCCGGTCAAAGCCTGCACAGCGGCGAATATAGGCTGACGCCCGGCATGAGCGCACGTGATCTGATTGGGCTCTGGCAACGCGGCGACGTGGAGCAGTACAGCCTCACCCTGGTAGAGGGCTGGAATTTCCGTCAGCTGCGCGCTGCCCTCCAGGCGCAGCCGAAACTGCAGCAGACCCTGCAGGGGCTTGCAGACGCAGAGGTCATGGCCCGTCTGGGGCGGCCCGACCTGCATCCTGAGGGACGCTTCTTTCCCGATACCTATCGCTATACCCGGGGTACCAGCGACCTCGACTTGCTAAAACAGGCCTACGCGCGCCTGGAACAGGTGCTTGCGGAAGAGTGGCAGGAGCGCGCGCAAGGACTGCCTTATCAGGACGCCTACCAGGCGTTGATTATGGCCTCGATCATCGAGAAGGAAACCGGAGTGCCGCAGGAGCGGGGCGAAATCGCCGGCGTATTCGTGCGCCGCCTTGCACGCGGCATGTTGCTGCAAACCGATCCCACCGTGATCTATGGCATGGGCGAGAGCTATCGCGGACGCATCAGCCGCAACGACCTGCGCCGGCCGACGCCTTACAACACATACACCACCGCCGGTCTGCCGCCGACCCCGATTGCGATGGTCGGGCGCGAAGCGATTCACGCCGCGCTGCATCCGAAGGAGGGGCGCAGTCTCTACTTCGTCGCGCGCGGTGATGGTAGCCACGTCTTCAGCGACACCCTCGACGCGCACAATCGCGCGGTACGTCAGTATCAACTCAACCGGCGCGCCGACTATCGGTCCAGTCCGGCACCCCAACCGGCCCCGAGCACCAGCGAGCAAGCACCGTGACAGGACTTTTCATCACCCTGGAAGGGCCGGAAGGCGCCGGCAAGAGCACCAATCGCGAGTACCTGGCCGAGCGGCTGCGCGCTCGCGGGCTGGATGTGGTGCTTACTCGCGAACCCGGTGGTACGCCGCTGGCGGAGCGGATTCGTGAGCTGCTGCTGACTCCGGCCGACGAGCCGATGGCCGACGATACCGAGCTGTTGCTGGTCTTCGCTGCGCGCGCTCAGCATCTGGCGCAAGTGATATGTCCTGCGTTGCAGCGGGGCGCCGTGGTGCTCTGCGACCGCTTCACCGATGCGACCTATGCCTATCAGGGGGGCGGTCGTGGCTTATCGGTCGGGCGGATTGCGCAGCTCGAGACCTTCGTTCAGGGCGATCTGCGCCCGGATTTGACGCTGATCTTCGATTTGCCTGTCGAGATTGGGCTCAGCCGCGCCGCTGCGCGTGGCCGGCTGGATCGCTTCGAGCAGGAAGGGCTGCGATTCTTCGAGGCAGTGCGCCAAGCCTATCTCGCGCGCGCGCATGCCAGCCCATCGCGCTATCACGTGATCGATGCAGCGCAGCCTCTGACCCAAGTGCAGCAGGCAATCGATCTTCTCATCCCCGAATTGCTGGGGCGCTTCGATGGGTGAGGTACTGGCTTGGCAACGTGGAATCTGGCAGCAACTGGTGGCGCGCGCGCAACATGCCCATGCCTATCTGCTGCACGGTCCGCGCGGCATCGGCAAGCGGCTGCTCGCCGAGCAGTTCGCCGCTTCTCTGCTCTGCCAGAATCCCTCTGCGGCGGGCGCCTGCGGTCGTTGCAAGGCCTGTCAGTTGCTGGCAGCACATACACATCCGGATTACTACGTGCTCGAGCCGGAAGATGTCGACAAGGCGATCCGTGTCGATCAGGTGCGTGATCTGGTCGGTTTCGTTACGCAGACGGCGCAGCTCGGCGGGCGCAAGATGGTGCTGCTTGAGCCCGTCGAGGCGATGAATCTGAATGCCGCCAACGCCTTGCTCAAAAGTCTGGAAGAGCCGTCGGGCGAGACGATTCTGCTGCTGGTCAGCCACCAGCCCAGTCGCCTGTTGCCAACCATCAAAAGTCGTTGCGTGCAGCAGGCCTGTCCCTTGCCATCCCGTCAGCAGAGTCTCGAATGGCTGGCGAGCCAGCTGCCTGACCTGGCTGCCGAACTGCACGAGGAGTTGCTGGCGCTTGCCGGTGGCTCGCCGCTGCTGGCGGCAAAGCTTCACGGGCAATCGGTGCTGGAACTGCGGGCGCAGGTCGTCGAGGGGGTGAAGAAGCTGCACAAGGCGCAGCAGTCGCCGAGCCAGTTGGCGGAGAGCTGGAATGCCTTGCCGGTGGGGCTGCTATTCGACTGGTTTTGCGAATGGGCACACCTGATTCTTCGCTATCAGATGACCGGTGATGAAGCAGCGCTCGGCGCTGCCGATATGAACAAAGTCCTGCAGTACCTGGGCCAGAAAGCTTCGCGCGAAAACGTCATGGCGTTGCAGGATTGGTTGCTGGCACAGCGGCACAAGGTACTCGGCAAGGCCAACCTCAATCGTGTCCTGCTTCTCGAAGCACTGCTGGTGCAATGGGCAAGCCTACCGGGGGCACGCTAGAATCCACCGAACGCGGCTTGCGCCGGAGCGTCAACAACCTAGGAAATCGCATGAGCCTGCCAGCAAACCTTGGTCCGCGTAATGGCATTCTGTCCCTGACCATCAAGGACAAGTCCGTGTTGTACGCCGCCTTCATGCCCTTCATCAAGAACGGTGGATTGTTCATACCGACGAACAAAAGTTACAAGCTCGGCGACGAGGTTTTCATGTTGCTCAATCTGATGGACGAACCGGAGAAGATTCCGGTCGCCGGCAAGGTCGTGTGGATCACTCCCAAAGGGGCGCAGAGCAACCGCGCGGCGGGGGTTGGCGTGCAGTTCAATGACGGCGACGCCACGGCCCGCAACAAGATCGAAACCTACCTGGCTGGCGCGCTGAAATCCGATCGCCCGACCCACACGATGTGACCGGCGGGCGATGCACCGCCCCAAGCCTGCACGTGTTTACCTTACAATCGCCGCCTTTCCCAACCAGGCGATAAGCGATTTCCCATGCTGGTAGATTCCCACTGTCATCTGGACCGACTCGATCTCGCCGCTCATGGCGGTTCGCTCGATGCGGCGCTGGACGCGGCACGTGCGTGCGGTGTTGGACATTTTCTCTGCATTGGCGTCAGTGCGGACAATGCGGCCGAGGTCAAGGCCATCGCCGAGCGCCATGCCGATGTCGATTGCTCGATTGGCGTGCATCCGCTGGATCTGGAGCCGGGTGCGCAGCCGGCACTGGATTGGTTGCTCGCCGAGCTGGCGCACCCGCGAGTGGTGGCTATTGGCGAAACCGGTCTCGACTACCATTACGAGCCGCAGGCTGCCGAGCGCCAACGCGAGGCATTCCGTCTGCATCTGCAGGCTGCGCAGATCACAGGCAAGTCGGTCATCGTGCACACCCGCGAAGCGCGCGCCGATACCCTGGCGCTACTGCGCGAGGCCGCGCTACCGCAGGCTGGTGTGCTGCACTGCTTCACCGAGGACTGGGACATGGCCAGCGCAGCGCTCGATCTGGGGTTCTACATTTCGCTGTCCGGGATCGTCACCTTCCGCAACGCGGATGCGCTGCGCGATGTGGCGCGGCGGATACCGGCCGACCGCTTGCTGGTGGAAACCGATGCGCCGTATCTGGCACCGGTGCCTCATCGGGGCCGGCCCAACCTGCCGCAATACGTGCGTGAGGTCGCCGAATTTCTCGCGCAATGGCGTGGCGTACCCTTCGAGCGTTTCGCCGAGCAGACCACGGCCAACTTCCGCCGCCTATTCCCGCTGGCGCACGTCGCGCCTTGATTTCAGAGGGCTGCGCGCGCGTTTCGGGCGTGTACAATGCGCGCCGCTTGTGCTCGTGGCTCCGCGCCATCGAGCGTAATCCGATGCGTTGGCTACATGCTCGGAGTTTCGTCGCTGCCGACACCCTGTCGGCGGCCCCACAACCGTCACAGAAGGTGACGCAATGACTCGCGACACACTGCACACCGGCCCGCTCCAGCGTGGCCTGAAGAATCGCCATATCCAGCTCATCGCGCTCGGTGGCGCCATCGGTACCGGCCTGTTCCTGGGATCGGCCGGGGTGCTGCGTAGCGCTGGCCCATCGATGATTCTGGGCTACGCCATTGGTGGCCTGATCGCTTTCCTGATCATGCGTCAGCTTGGCGAGATGATCGTCGAGGAGCCGGTAGCCGGCTCGTTCAGCCATTTCGCCCATCAGTACTGGGGACCGTTTGCCGGCTTCATGTCGGGGTGGAATTACTGGGTGCTGTACGTTCTGGTCGGCATGGCCGAGCTGACGGCAGTCGGCAAATACGTGCAGTTCTGGTGGCCGGAAATACCCACCTGGGCGACGGCGGCAGCCTTCTTCGTGCTGATTAACCTGATCAATCTGACCAACGTAAAGGCGTTCGGCGAGGCTGAGTTCTGGTTCGCCATCATCAAGGTCGCGGCAATCATTGGCATGATCATGCTCGGACTGTTCCTACTGTTCAGCGGACAGGGCGGCGAGCAGGCAAGCATCAGCAACCTGTGGAGTCACGGCGGGTTTTTCCCCAACGGCATCCACGGCCTGATCATGGCGCTTGCCATCATCATGTTTTCCTTCGGCGGGCTGGAATTGGTGGGGATCACCGCCGCGGAGGCGGCCGACCCGAAAACGGTGATTCCGAAGGCGATCAACCAGGTCGTCTATCGGATTCTGATCTTCTACATCGGCGCGCTTACCGTGCTGTTGACGCTGTATCCGTGGGACAGCCTGCTGGAAACCCTGGGCTCGGCAGCCGACCCCTACAGCGGTAGCCCGTTCGTGCAGATCTTCTCGCTGATCGGCAGCGATACCGCCGCCCATCTGCTCAACTTCGTCGTGCTGACCGCCGCGTTGTCGGTCTACAACAGTGGCGTGTATTGCAACAGCCGCATGCTCTATGGCCTGGCCGAGCAAGGGGACGCCCCCCGAGCCTTGCTCAAGGTCAACCGGCGTGGTGTACCGGTGCTGGCGATTGGAGTCTCGGCGGCTGTTACGCTGCTGTGTGTACTGGTCAATTATCTGGCACCGCAAAATGCGCTCGAATTGCTGATGTCGCTGGTAGTCGCCTCGCTGGTAATCAACTGGGCGATGATCAGCATGGCGCATCTGAAATTCCGCAAGGCGATGCAGCAGCGTGGCGTCGAGCCGAGCTTCAAGGCGTTCTGGTTCCCGTTCAGCAATTATTTGTGCCTCGCGTTCGTGGCCGGCATCCTGGCCATCATGCTGTTCATCCCGGGTATCCGTCTGTCGGTGTACGCCATTCCGTTCTGGGTGGCCTTCCTCGGTCTGTGCTTTCAGATACGCCGCACGCGTATCGCCCGGACGGCCTAAAAAAACCCGGCTTCCCTGAACGGAGAGCCGGGTCAAGACCATTAGGAGTATGAGAGCGTGTTCCTCACGCTCTCAGCTGGTCAGGCAGTGGGGGGAATGCCTCACCAGTGCTATCAGTATTAGCCTGTTCAAAAGAATTCGCCGCCAATAGCGGCAGTTTTGTTAAATCTATTTGGAATACATCGGCTGAGGGTTCATCGCTCAATTGCGAGCCAGCCGGGCGACTACCGCCAGGGTTTCATCGATGATCCGCGCCTCGGTGTAGAAGTGCGGTGAAAAGCGCACACCGCCACCGCGCAGCGCGCACACGATCTGTTCGGCTTTCAGTTGCTCGAAAAGCGTTTGATTCGATCCGCTGTCCAGACGGAAGGTGACGATGCCGGAACGACGCTCCGGGAGCTCTGGGCTCAGGAGTTCAATGCCGTCGATACCTTTCAGGCCCTGGCGTAGCCAGTCGATGCGCTCGGCCAGTTCGCTGGCAACCTGAGGCATGCCGATCTCCTCAAGCAGCGACAGGCTGGCATCCAGCGCCATAGCACCGAGCATGTTCGGGCTGCCGCATTCAAAGCGCCGGCCGCTGCGGGCTGGCTCCCATTCGCTGCGCTCGTAGTCGCCGGCGTGCTCGAGCATGTGCCAGCCGAACTCGTGCAGCGTGAGTCGCTCGCGCAGATCGCGCCGGCAATAGAACACGCCAAGTCCCTCCGGCCCTAGCATCCACTTGTGTCCATCCGCCATCGCAAACGCGCAGCGGCTTTGTTGCACGTCGAAGGGCAGGGCGCCGAGCTGCTGTATCGCATCGATGCATAGCAGCACGCCCCGTTGCTCGCAGCCTTCGCCCAGGCGCTGGAGGTCAAGACGAAGGCCGCTGGCATATTGCACGGCGCTGATGGCCATCAGGCGTACCCGCGGGCCGCAGGCGGCGAGCAGATCCGCTTCCGGGTCGGCGCCTTTGAGGCTGACCTGGATGACCTCCACGCCCTGCGGCCGCAGCGCCTCCCAAACCACTCGGTTGGACGGAAACTCCTCATCGCTGATGATGATCTGGTCGCCGTGCTGCCAATTCAGGCCGAATGCGACGAACGACAAGGCTTCCGAGGTGTTTTTGACCAGCGCGATGTCCGCACTGCCGGGCGCATTGAGCAGGCGCGCAAGGCGCTCGCGCAGGCGCTGTTCGGTTTCTAGCCATTGGGGATAGTCGCGCGCGCCGATGGTCATGTTCTGCTCGGCGAAGCGAGACACGGCCTGCGCCGCGCGTCGTGGCCAGGGAGCGACGGCAGCGTGGTTCAGGTACCTCAATCCGACCGGATGAGGAAATTCGTTACTGAATTGAATCATTGTTGGATGCCTCGTGCATTCGATGACTGGATAGGCATAATGGCTACCTCGTTTTTCACGCCAGCAGCCCTCCATGCAGACAGAATCCCGGAAGGTTCGCGAGTTTCGTCGTCGCGAACAGGAAATACTCGACATCGCCCTGCAGCTGTTTCTCGATCAGGGCGAAGACAGCGTCACGGTCGAGATGATTGCCGATGCCGTCGGAATCGGCAAAGGCACTATCTACAAGCACTTCAAGTCCAAGGCCGAAATCTACCTGCGGCTGATGCTCGATTATGAGCGTGACCTGAACGCGCTGCTGCATTCCGAAGATGTCGACCGTGACAAGGAAGCGTTGTCACGGGCCTATTTCGAGTTCCGCATGCGCGATCCGCAGCGCTACCGCCTGTTCGATCGGCTGGAAGAGAAGGTTGTGAAGGGCAATCAGGTGCCGGAGCTGGTGGAAGAGCTGCATCGCATCCGCGCCTCCAACTTCCAGCGTCTGACTCAGCTGATCGAAGGGCGCATCGCCGAAGGCAAGCTCGAAGACGTACCGCCGTATTTCCACTATTGCGCGGCCTGGGCGCTTGTACATGGCGCAGTCGCGCTGTATCACTCGCCGTTCTGGAGCAATGTGCTCGAGGATCAGGAAGGGTTCTTCCAGTTCCTCATGGACATCGGCGTGCGCATGGGCAACAAGCGCAAGCGTGATTGAGCGGTACCGGCGGGTGGTATGGCGTGGATGCTGCATTCAGGCAGCCACGTGCCGGCTTTCCGTCGCCGGCTGGAGAATATGCAGATGCGATTGCTCTACGTAGTGCTGGGTGCCCTGACTCTGGCCGGCTGCATGAAGGTCAGCGACATGGCCGAAGGCACCCGCTACCACCTGCGCGATGCCGGTATCCTCGACCATAGCCAGACCCGCCGTGCGAGCCCATGGCGTTTGCAGGCCGATTCCTTCATCTATATTGCGCAGGGACATTTCACCCCACCGGGTAATGGCTATCCGCGTCCCAATGTGGTCGCCGAGGAAGCGTTCGCCGGGTTCGTCGAGTATTTCCCCATGGTGCGTCGCGCGGAGCAGCCGGTTGGCTTCGAAGAAGCGATGACGCAGGCAACGGCCGTCGGCGCGCATTACGTGCTCTATACGCGCTTCGCCGCGGCCGATGACCGTATCGGTAGTTTCGATGAGCTGAACGAACAGCGAGCCGTCGATCGCTTGGGGGTCGACAGTGGCGTCGTGCAACTCATGCTGGTCGAGACCAGCACGCGTTATCTGGTCGATACTGCCCGCATCCGCGCGCGCGGCGGGCTACTCAATCTGTACGATGCTAAGCCTGACGAACTGCTCGGCCCGCCGTTGCGCGATTATGCTCGGCGCCTGCTGGGGCTCAGCGACTGAGTGTCGCGTGTAGAAGGGCGACGCGGAGGACCATGCCAATGAGCGAATCTACGAAAGCCACCGCACTGCTTGGACAGATCCCGAAGGCCGAAGGGCGTGGACTGCCGCCGGTGCATCTCTGGAATCCGCCGTTCTGCGGCGACATCGACATGCGTATTGCCCGCGATGGCAGCTGGTATTACCTCGGCACGCCGATCACCCGGCCGGCGATGGTGCGTCTGTTCTCCACCGTGTTGCGGCGCGATGGCGACGCGTACTTTCTGGTTACGCCGGTCGAGAAGGTCGGAATACGCGTTGACGACGCGCCGTTCGTGGCGGTGCGTCTGGAGGTGGCGGGGCAGGGTGAGGCGCAGCAGCTGCGTATGCTCACCAACGTCGAGGATGAGGTTCTGGTTGGTGGCGAGCATCCGCTGCGCGTCGAACTGGATCCACAAACCGACCAGCCGTCTCCCTATGTGCATGTGCGTGCCAATCTGGAGGCGCTGATTCATCGCAATGTGTTCTACGAACTGGTGGAGCTGGCGGTGCCACGTCTGCTCGACGGGGAGAGCTGGCTGGGTGTTTGGAGTTGCGGCGAGTTCTTCCCGCTCGGGCGTGCGCCGGAGTAGCACCGCGAGACGGCTCCGCGAGAATGTCACCTCAACGAAAAAGGCTCCCGAAGGAGCCTTTTTCGTTAATGCTTTGCTTACATGTTGGGGTAGTTCGGACCACCGGTGCCTTCTGGCGCTACCCAGGTGATGTTCTGCGCTGGGTCCTTGATGTCGCAGGTCTTGCAGTGCACGCAGTTCTGCGCGTTGATCTGGAAGCGCTTGCTGCCATCGTCGTTGCTCACGACTTCGTACACGCCGGCCGGGCAGTAGCGCTGTGCCGGCTCGTCGTACAGCGGCAGGTTCTTCTCGATCGGAACGTTCGGATCGGTCAGCCGCAGGTGGATCGGCTGGTCTTCCTCGTGGTTGGTGTTGGAGAGGAATACCGAGCTGAGCTTGTCGAAGCTCAGTTTGCCGTCCGGCTTCGGATACTCGATCTTCTTCGACTCGGCGGCCGGCTTGAGGCAGGCGTAGTCCGGCTTGGTGTCGTGCAGCGTGAAGGGAATCTTGCCGCCGAAGATGTTCTGGTCGATGAAGTTGAATGCGCCACCCTTGATTGCGCCCCACTTGTGGATGGCGGCGCCGAAATTGCGGCTCTTGTACAGCTCGTCGTACAGCCAGCTGTTCTTGAAGCCTTCCTGATACGCCGTCAGCTCATCGCCGCCCTCGCGGCCGGCCAGCAGCGCGTCGGCAGCCGCTTCGGCGGCGAGCATGCCGGACTTCATCGCCGTGTGGCTGCCCTTGATCTTGGCGAAGTTCAGGGTGCCGGCGTCGCAGCCGATCAGCGCACCGCCGTTGAACACCATCTTCGGCAGGCAGTTCAGGCCGCCCTTGGCGATGGCGCGGGCGCCGTAGGACACGCGCTTGCCGCCGTCCAGGTACTGCTTGATCACCGGATGATGCTTGTAGCGCTGGAATTCGTCGAACGGCGACAGGTGCGGGTTGCTGTAGGACAGATCGACGATCAGGCCGACGACCACCTGGTTGTTTTCCAGGTGATAGAGGAAGGAGCCGCCGGAGTTCTCATCGTCCAGCGGCCAGCCGGCGGTGTGTACGACCAGACCCTGCTCGTGCTTGGCCGGGTCGATGTCCCACAGCTCCTTGATGCCGATGCCGTAATGCTGCGGATCGACGTTGGCGTTGAGCTGGAAGCGGTTGATCAGTTGCTTGCCGATATGACCGCGGCAGCCTTCGGCGAACAACGTGTACTTTGCGCGCAGCTCCATGCCCGGGGTGTACATGCCGTCCTTCGGGTTGCCTTCGCGGTCGACGCCGAGGTCACCGGTGACGATACCGCGCACAATGCCGTTCTCGTCGATCAGCGCTTCCTGAGCGGCGAAGCCCGGGTAGATCTCGACACCCAGGTTCTCGGCCTGCTGGGCCAGCCAGCGGCACAGGTTACCGAGCGAAATGATGTAGTTGCCCTCGTTGTGCATGGTCTTGGGAACCAGTGCGTTGGGCAGCTTGCTGGCGGCTTCGGCGTTCTTGAGCAGGTAGATGTCGTCGCGTTTGACCGGAGTGTTCAGCGGGGCGCCAAGTTCTTTCCAATCGGGGAACAGTTCATCCAGCGCACGCGGCTCGAAGACTGCGCCGGAGAGGATGTGGGCGCCTACTTCGGAACCCTTTTCGACGACGCATACACTGATTTCCTGACCAGCGTCGGCGGCTTTCTGCTTCAGGCGGCAGGCAGCGGAAAGGCCTGCAGGGCCGGCGCCGACGATGACAACGTCGAATTCCATGTATTCGCGTTCCATTGGGCTTTCTCCTAGTCAAGGCTTGTTTGTTATGTGAGTGGCAAAGCCGCAATCGTTCCCTGATCGAACCGGCCGGCGCATTATATATAGACGCTCGAACCGGTCCAATACAAACGTTTGTTTGAATTTTTCCGAAGCCTGTTAGAATCGCCTGTACCGCAAGGTTATGACGGGGCATATGCGTTGTTGACCCCATCTGCGGCCTGCAGTCAAGATACGAACGGTTTGCGCTCGCCGCACAGGCAGATGACTGACGATCCCAGAGCCTTCGCGCCGGGTTCGGTTCGCCTCGGCGAAATTCTATTCACCGGAGAGTAACGAGGAATCCATGAAGGTTCTTGTAGCTGTCAAACGAGTGGTCGACTACAACGTCAAGGTTCGCGTCAAGGCGGACAACTCCGGCGTCGACCTCGCCAACGTCAAGATGTCGATGAACCCCTTCTGCGAAATTGCCGTGGAAGAAGCCGTACGCCTGAAAGAAAAGGGCGTGGCGAGCGAGATCGTTGTCGTCTCCATCGGTTCGGCCGCTGCTCAGGAGCAGCTGCGCACCGCACTGGCACTGGGCGCCGACCGCGCCGTGCTGGTCGAGTCCAACGACGAACTGAGCTCCCTGGCGGTTGCCAAGCTGCTCAAGGCGGTGGTCGACAAAGAGCAGCCGCAGCTGGTGATCCTCGGCAAGCAGGCCATCGACAGCGACAACAACCAGACCGGCCAGATGCTGGCCGCGCTGACCGGCTATGCCCAGGGCACCTTCGCCTCCAAGGTGGAAGTGGCTGGCGACAAGGTCAACGTCACCCGCGAAATCGATGGCGGTCTGCAGACCGTCGCGCTGAGCCTGCCGGCGATCGTCACCACCGACCTGCGTCTGAACGAGCCGCGCTACGCGTCGCTGCCGAACATCATGAAGGCCAAGAAGAAGCCGCTGGAAACCCTGACCCCGGACGCGCTGGGCGTCGCCACCGGTTCCACCGTGAAGACCCTGAAGGTCGAAGCGCCGGCTGCCCGCAGCGCCGGTATCAAGGTCAAGTCCGTGGCAGAACTGGTCGAGAAACTGAAGAACGAGGCGAAGGTAATCTAAATGACTATCCTGGTTATCGCTGAACACAACAACGCCGTCCTCGCGGCCGCAACCCTGAACACCGTGGCGGCTGCCGCGAAAATGGGTGGCGACATCCATGTGCTGGTCGCCGGTTCCGGCTGTGGTGCCATTGGCGAGGCAGCTGCCAAGATCGCCGGCGTTTCCAAGGTGCTGGTCGCCGACGATGCCGCCTACGCCCATCAGCTGCCGGAAAACGTCGCGCCGCTGATCGCCGATCTCGCCAAGAGTTACAGCCACGTGCTGGCTCCGGCCACCACCAACGGCAAGAACTTCCTGCCGCGCGTCGCTGCGCTACTGGACGTCGACCAGATCTCCGAGATCACGTCGGTCGAAAGCGCTGACACCTTCAAGCGCCCGATCTACGCCGGCAACGCCATCGCCACCGTGCAGTCCACCGCACCGATCAAGGTCATCACCGTGCGTACCACCGGTTTCGATGCGGTCAGCGGCGAAGGTGGTTCGGCTGCCATCGAGCAGATCTCCGGCAGCGGTGATGCAGGCAAGTCCGCCTTCGTCGGCGAAGAGCTGGCCAAGTCCGACCGTCCCGAGCTGACCGCCGCCAAGATCGTCGTTTCCGGCGGTCGCGGCATGCAGAACGGCGAGAACTTCAAGCACCTGTATTCGCTGGCCGACAAGCTCGGCGCGGCGGTCGGTGCCTCGCGTGCCGCGGTCGATGCCGGCTTCGTGCCGAACGACATGCAGGTCGGCCAGACCGGCAAGATCGTCGCGCCGCAGCTGTACATCGCCGTCGGTATTTCCGGCGCGATCCAGCACCTGGCCGGCATGAAGGACTCCAAGGTGATCGTCGCGATCAACAAGGACGAGGAAGCACCGATCTTCCAGGTTGCCGACTACGGCCTGGTGGGCGATCTGTTCGAGATCGTGCCAGAGTTGGAAAAGCTGGTCTGATTCGTCAGTCGCCAAAAAACCCGCTTTCGAGCGGGTTTTTTTATGCGCGAACGGCCGGGCGGCCAATGCTAAGATCACGCCGCGTCGCGTTCGTGTGCTCCTTCATAAAGGTGTCGTTCATGGGGTTTGGCCTTCTGCTGAAATCGGTTCTGGTTGCGCTGCTGGTGGTGCCCTCGCTGGCATTCGCAGTGGGTAAATGCGAGCGACTGGTTGCCACCGGGGCAGCGGACAACCCACCGTTTCTCTGGCGCGACCCGCTGAATCCGCAACGGCTGATGGGCGCCAACGCCGAGCTATTGAAGCAGATCGGCAAATCCCTCGGGGTAAAGATCGAACTGCTCTACAGCGGCGATGCCAGCAAGGCGCTCGACGAAGTGCGCAGCGGTCGGGTCGATATCCTGGCCGATGCGCGGCTGGTGACGCAGCGTCTGGACGAGATGGATTTCGTTCATCCGTCCATCGCTTCGCTGCAGACGGTGGCCTGGGTGCGCAACGAGCCGGGTTTCTTCTATGCCGCACGCGACGACCTCGCCGGGCATGACGGACGTTTCGTCAGCACCAGTCGATTTGGTCGCGAGTTCGATGCCTTTGCCAAGCAACGCCTGACGCTGCAGCCTGTTGCCTCGTTGTCACAGGCGATGGAGCAGCTGGTGGCCGGCAAGACCGACTACGTCCTGCACGAGCGCTACAGCGCGCTTGCCGGCATGGGCGCGCTGGCGATATTGGACAAGGTGCAGCGGCTGGAGCCGCCGGTGCTCAGCCATGAGATGCATCTGGCCATTTCCCACAACTCCGCCTGCAACGACGCCTGGCTGCGGGGACAACTGGCGCTGAAGATGACAGAATTGCGCGCCGCCGGGGTACCCGAGCAGCTGCTGGCCAGCAATCTGGAACGCTGGAAACTGCAGCAGGTCGGAACGGCGAAGGCGTCGCCACAGTAGGACATCGTCGTGAAGAAACTTTGCTGTCTATTATTCGGGCTGGCGCTGGCCGTCCTCGGTGGTTGCGCCAGTGATCCGGCACCGCTTGAACAAATACGTTTGACCGAACAGGCCGTGCAGCAGGCACGGGCGGTCGGTGCCGACGAGCATACCGCCGAGCTGATGCTTGCCGAGCTGAAGCTGGCCGCGGCCCATGCGGCCATGAACGACGAGGACTTCCGGCAGGCGCGCCTGCTGAGCGAGCAGGCTGAGCTGGATGCGCGCCTGGCCGAAGCGCGGGTGCTGAATGCCAAGAGCTTCAGCCAGATTGCCGAGCTGAACCGCAGCATCGAGCGTCTGCGCCAACAACTGGGGGATCTGCGGTGAGTCGGTTTCGTCGACAGGTACTGGTCTGCTTCCTGCTGGGCGGACTGGCCGGCTGCGCCAACCCCGAACTCGAACAGCAGCTTTCCCAGGCAGCAGAGAGCTACACCCAGGTCAGCAGCGATACGCGGGTCCAGCGCGGTGCGCCGAAGGATGTCGTGCGAGCCGGCGAATCGCTGGCGCGAGCGCAGCGCTTTGCCGAGTTCTGGGGCGGCGCCGAGGACGCGCTGCATTATTCCTACCTGAGCCTCAGCTACAGCGAGATCGCCCGGCAGCACGGTACGCTGCTCGACAACCAGCAGCGTATCGTGCAACTGCAGATGGAGCGCCAGCGCCTGCGCGACATGCTGCGCGACGCGCGTCTGTTGAGTGCGCAGCAGCCGGGTCGTTGGGGTGATGATCAGATCATCAGCATGGCGGCGACCGAGACCGATCGTGGGCTGGTGATGACGCTGGGCGACGTGCTGTTCCGTGCCGATAGCGACGAGCTGGGTCGCGAGGCCAATCGCACGTTGCTCAAGCTGGCGCATTTCCTCGAACTCAACCCGCAGCGGCGGGTACGCATCGAGGGCTATACCGACAGCCGCGGTGACGCCGACCGCAACCTTGCGCTATCGCAGGCGCGTGCTGCGGCCGTCGCCGAGGTGCTGACCGATCTGGGCATCGCCTCGCAGCGCATCGAGATACGCGGTTACGGCGAAGCCTTCCCGGTTGCCGAAAACGCTTCGGCGCGCGGTCGTGCGCAGAATCGACGCGTGGAAATCCTCTTTTCCGATGCGCAAGGCGAGCTGGGGCCTGATCGCTGAAACATCTGTTTCGCCCACTCGCGATGTAACTGTATTGGTTTCATTCTTCGTTGCTGAGCTACTGTTACGGTTCAGTTTGCGGGGATCGGCAAAAATGACCAATCTGTTGCTCTATCAGCGCATCGCTCAACAGCTGGCCGAGGATATCCGGCGCGGCGTCTATCGTCCTGGGGAGCGCGTGCCGTCCGTGCGCAAGATGAGCCAGCAGCTCAACGTCAGCCACGCGACGGTGCTGCAGGCCTACGCCAACCTGGAAGACCAGGGCATGATCCGCGCCCGTCCGCAGTCGGGCTTCTACGTGCACCAGACGCCAATGCTGACCGCGCCGACGCCCGACATCGCGCAGGTCGAGCGACCCACGCTGGTCACCCGCAGCAGCATCATCAACCAGGTGCTCAACGAGTCGCGCCGCGAGGGCCTGATTCCGCTGGGCGCTGCCGTTCCGCACGTGGACTACCTGCCGGTGCGCGCGCTGCACCAGCAGCTGGCCAAGGTAACCCGCTTCCACAGCCCGCGGGCGTTCAGCTACATGTTCAGTCCGGGTTACGAACCGTTGCGCCGGCAGGTGGCGATCCGCATGCGCGACGCCGGGGTGCTGGTCGACCCTGCCGAAGTGGTGATCACCCACGGCTGTGTCGACGCGCTGCAGATGTCGTTGCGCGTGCTGACCCGGCCCGGCGATCTGATCGCCGCCGAGTCGCCGACCTACTACGGCTTGCTACAACTGGCGGACCTGCTGGGGCTGAAGGTGATCGAGATCCCCAGCGACCCGGACACCGGCATGAGTCTCGAGGCGCTGCAGCTGGCCGCCAGCCAGTGGCCGATCAAGGCGCTGGTGCTGACCGCGCGACTAAGCAACCCGCTGGGCGTGAGCATGCCCGACAGCCGGCAGAAGCAGCTGCTCAACCTGGCGTCACGCTTCGACATCCAGATCGTCGAGGACGATATCTACGGCGAGCTGATGTTCGAGCAGGGCCAGTACAAGGCGCTCAAGTCCAATGACCGCGAAGGCCGGGTGATCTATTGCTCGAGCTTTTCCAAGACCCTGTCGCCGGGCGTACGCATCGGTTGGATCATCGCCGGCCGGCACCAGGCCGAGGTGCAGCGCCTGCAGACATTCAGCACGCACTCGGCGTGCAGCGTGACGCAGATGGGTGTGGCCGCTTATCTGGAGAATGGAGGCTATGACCGCCACCTGCGCTTCATTCGGCAGGAGTACCGCAAGAACCTGTCGGCGTTCCAGCTGGCGGTGCAGCGCTACTTTCCCGAAGGCACGCAGATGACCCGGCCCAAGGGCAACTTCATTCTCTGGGTCAGCCTGCCGGCGCGGGTCAACACCAAGGACCTGCAGGTGCGTGCGTTGGCGCAGGGCATCAGCATCGCGCCGGGGCTGATCTTCAGTAACACCGAGCAGTTCAATCACTGCATCCGGTTGAACTGCGGCCTGCCCTGGAACCGCGAGACAGAGCGGGCGCTGAGTACGCTCGGCGCGCTGGCCGGCGAGCTTTGCCGAGAGGCACAATAGCGCCGCGCTCGGCCTGCACGAACGAGAGGAGCGGCGCTGCGATGATCAAACCTCTGTGGCTGGCGGGCGCGCTGCTTGTGCTGACAGCCTGCGAAAAGGAGTCGCCTGCACCGCCGGCGCCAGCGAAGACCGCGCCGCCCGTGCTGCAAACACCGGCTGCGCCGCGGCAGGCCGCTGAAACGCCGCCGGATCTGAAGATCGAGGTGGCGCCCGCGACTGAACAGGTCGACGAGACGAAACCGCCGCTGCGGATCAGCGTGCCGAAACCGCCGCCTGCGGCGCCCGCGCACCAGGCCGCGCCTCGCGAGAAAAAGATCGAAGAGGTCGAGTTGACCGTCCCCCGCCTCGACTTGAGCCTGCCGGAAGACTGGGCCAAGGAGCTCGGGCACGACGATCCCGCGCCAGCGATGAGCCTGCTGCCGCCGCTGTTCAGCGAACCCACCCAGTCGGTGCAAATGAGCGGGCGGTTGATCACTGGCGACGAGGAGGACGATCCGCTGATCGAGGGCGCGGAAATCCAGTTCGAGTTCAAGCGCTGAGCGCGGCCGGACGCGCCGCGCGCCGCTCAGGGCGCCCGGCGTGCCAGTAGCGTCAGCAGCGCGTCGGCCGCCAGCGGCCGGCTCATGTGGAAGCCCTGTACCTCGGTGCAGCCGTCGGCCTGCAACAGGCGCAATTGTTCTGCGGTTTCCACGCCTTCGGCGGTGACCTGCAGATTCAGCCCACGGCCGAGATCGATCAGCGCGCGGACGATCGAGTGGTCTTCGGCATTCTGCTGCATGCCGCCGACGAAGCTGGTGTCGATCTTGATCACGTCGAACGGGTAGGTGCGCAGGTTGCTGAGCGATGAATAGCCTGTGCCGAAATCATCCATCGCCAATCGCACACCCAGCGCCTTGAGGCTGCTGAGCAGCGCGAGGGTGCCGGCGTTTTCCTGCAACAGGGCGCTCTCGGTGATTTCCAGTTCCAGCCGGCTGGCGGGCAGGCCGCTTTCGGCCAGCGCGGCCGTTACCTCATCCAGCAATTGTTCATGGCGCAGCTGCAGCGGAGAAAGATTGACCGATACCACCAGATCGTCCGGCCAGGCTACCGCGTCGCGGCAGGCCTGGCGCAGAACCCAGTTGCCCAGCGTGGCGATCAGGCCGGTTTCTTCAGCGAGCGGGATGAACGACTCGGGCAGCAGCAGCCCTCGCTCTGCATGCGGCCAGCGCAGCAGGGCCTCGGCGCCGATGATGCGCAAGCCCGCGCTGCGGTAGCGCGGCTGGTAATGAACTTCGAAACGCTCTTCGGCCATCGCCTGGCGCAGCTCGTCTTCCTGCCGGTGGCGATCGTTGGCGCGGTTGTCCAGTTCTCGCGCGTACAGGTGCCAGGTGCCGCGACCATTGGCCTTGGCCTGGTACAGCGCGATGTCGGCGCAGCGCAGCAGCTCGCTGGCCAACAGACCGTCGCCGGGCGCCACCGCGACGCCGATACTGGCGCCGACGTAGATCTTGTGCCCCTCGTAGAAGAACGGCTCGTGGATGGCTGCGATCACCCGCTCGCAAAGCCGCGCGATGTCCTCCGGCGTGCCCAGGCGGCCGAGCACCATGACGAACTCGTCGCCTCCCAGGCGCGCCACCAGATCATCGTCGCGCGTGCATTGCTTGAGGCGCTGGGCGACCCCGATCAGCACCTCGTCGCCGGCGGCATGGCCGAGCGTGTCATTGACCGGCTTGAAGCGATCCAGATCGAGATAGAGCACCGCCAGCCGCGACGCGCCGCGCAGCGCGGCCAATCGGCCTTCCAGGTGGTCGCGCAGGCGGGCGCGGTTGGGCAGCCCGGTCAGCGCGTCATGTTGCGACAGATACTGAACGCGGGCCTGGGCGCGGGTTTCCTCGGTAATGTCGCTCGCGGTGCCGCGATAGCCGCGCAGCTGACCGTCATCGCGGATCGCCCGCGCGGCCAGTCGGCAATGCCGCTCGCGACCGTCCGCGGCGCGGTAGCTGCACTTCAGTACGCTTGCATGCGGAGCCTGCAGCCACTCGTGCAGCGCGGCGTGGTCGCTGATCAGCAGGTCGATCAGCGGACGGCCGATCCAGTTGCCCGGAGCGTGGCCGGTGATTTCCTCGAATCGGCTGGAGAGATAGGTCAGGCGCACCTGTGCATCGGTTTCCCAGATCCAGTCGGAGGCGGCCTCGGCGACGTCGCGAAAGCGCGCTTCACTGGCGCTCAGTTCGCGACTCTTGCTCGCCAAGCGGGCGTAGTTGGTGTCCATCATCTGTACCGTACGCAGCGCCAGACGGCCCAGCAGCCAGATCAGCCCGCCCAGCGCCAGCGCCGCCAGCGCGAGCGTTGGCAGCGCCACCCAGAGCATCCGTCGTCCTGGTTGCGCGGGTTTCCAGGTCAAGGTCTGGGCGGTGCCGTCTTCCAGCGTCAGCGGCAGCTGTGGCGCCGTGCGCGGGGTGTCGGCATCCGCTACGCGCAATGCGTCGACGGCGTAGTCCTGGCCGAGCTCAGCGAGGCGGGCGGCATCCAGCACATCGACGAACAGCACGATCGAGGCCGGCGTCGCGGCAGCCTTGACCGTGCTGTCTCCTGGCGAGAGCACGGCCGCGGCCACCATCGCCGGCGTGCCATCCACCGACAACAGGCCGACTACGCCCTGTTCGTGGTCGAACGCCAGGCGTGCGCGCGCCAGCAGCAGCTCCAGGCCGCCCTGCAACCACCGGTAGGCGTCGACCGAGCGCAGCTCGCCGTCAATCACCGCATAGGGCGTTTCGCCTTGCGGTGTCACCAGCAGCACGCCTTCATAGCCGAAGTCTTCGTACAGCGAGGCGCCGAAGTTGGCTTGCGTATAGGCCCAGTCGATGCTCACCGGGCCGTTGAGGTGCGCATAGGCATCACCCCAGAAGGCGTAGTCGACCACCGAGCGGCCCATCCACTCGCGCTGCCCCTCGATGGCCTTGCCGGTGAGGAAGCGGCTTTGCGCAAGGGCGTCTTCATCGATGCTCGTGGCGATCCGGCTGACCGCGACGCTGGCGCCGAGCAGCGCGCAAAGCAGCACGCCAACTGCGCCGGGCAGTATGCGACGGGTAAAAATGGCGCGGGCGTGGAGGCGGTTTTCTTCGATATCGGGCAGGGCTGCTGGCATGCACATTCATCTGGAGGGAAAGGAAAAATCGGCGCGGCGATCCGGACGGGCGCTGCCACCGATGAGCGTGTCGTGCTTCCTTTCACTTGCCGAACGTGCGGCGATTGCGATGCTGCAGCCGCAGCGGCGACCGGGTTCAGCGGTCGCGTGCGTCCTGTGCGTCTGCTGCGGCATTGCGCTCGGCAATGCGCTTCTTCTGTTCTTCGCTGAGGGGAATCTTGCGCGCCGTCGAGCGCAACATGAGCAGGCTGCCGACGATGGAGCCGAGCGCTACGGCCAGAATCAGCCAGAAGTACCAGGGCATGGCGTACCTCCACAGACGAAATAGACGAACCCGCAGACCTGATTTGCGGACAGCGTCACTTTACGCTGCGCCGTAGTATGGGTCACGTGCGATCCGGTTTGTCGGCGCAAGCGGCGGGGGCTTTAGTTCGACCGCAGATTTTCTGCGACAATGCGCGCCGAATTTTGCCGAGGACCCCGTCATGACTTGCCAGACTCCGATCATCGTTGCGCTCGACTTTCCTTCGCAGGACGCCGCCCTGGCGCTGGCGCAGCAGCTCGATCCCGCGCTGTGCCGGGTCAAGGTCGGCAAGGAATTGTTCACCCGCTGCGGCCCGGCAGTGGTCGAGGCGCTGCGCGCGCGCGGCTTCGAGGTGTTCCTCGACCTGAAATTCCACGACATTCCCAACACCACGGCGATGGCGGTCAAGGCGGCCGCCGAGCTGGGCGTGTGGATGGTCAACGTGCACTGTTCGGGCGGTCTGCGCATGATGGCGACCTGTCGCGAGACGCTGGACAAGATCGGCGGGCCGGCGCCGCTGCTGATCGGCGTGACTGTGCTGACCAGCATGGAACAGGCCGATCTGGCCGATCTCGGTCTGGACATCGCGCCGCAGGAGCAGGTGCTGCGTCTGGCCGGCCTGGCCGCGCGAGCAGGCCTCGATGGCCTGGTCTGTTCGGCCCAGGAAGCGCAGCCGTTGAAGGCGCAATACCCCCAGCTGCAGCTGGTGACGCCCGGCATCCGCCCGGCCGGCAGCGCCCAGGACGACCAGCGGCGCATCCTCACCCCGGCGCAGGCGATGGCCGCCGGTTCGGACTATCTGGTCATCGGGCGGCCGATCGCCCAGGCCGCCGATCCGGCGCAGGCGCTGGCCGCGGTCGTCGCCGAGCTGGGTTGAGCGCTCAGCCGACCTTGAGCACCAGCTTGCCGAAGTTCTCGCCGCTGAAGAGCTTCAACAGGGTGTCGGGGAAGGTCTCCAGACCCTCGACGACATCTTCCTTGCTCTTCAGCTGGCCGCTGGCCAGCCAGCCGGCCATCTCGCGCATCGCCTCCGGGTAGCGCGCCATATAGTCGGTCACCACCATGCCTTCCATGCGCGCGCGGTTGACCAGCAGCGACAGGTAGTTCGCCGGTCCCTTGACCGCTTCCTTGTTGTTGTACTGACTGATCGCGCCGCACAGCACCACCCGTGCACCGACGTTGATACGGGTGAGCACGGCGTCGAGGATGTCGCCGCCGACGTTGTCGAAATACACGTCCACACCCTGCGGGCATTCGCGCTTCAGGCCCGCGGCGAGGTCCTCGTGCTTGTAGTCGATGGCGCCGTCGAAGCCCAGCTCCTCGACCAGGAAGCGACACTTGTCGGCGCCGCCGGCGATGCCCACCACCTTGCAGCCTTTGATCTTGGCAATCTGCCCGGCCACGCTGCCCACCGCGCCAGCGGCGCCGGAAAGCACCACGGTATCGCCGGCCTTCGGCTGGCCGACGGCGAGCAGGGCGAAGTAGGCGGTCATGCCGGTCATGCCCAGCGCCGACAGGTAGCGCGGCAGCGGTGCCTGCTGTGGGTCGACCTTGTAGAAACCCTTCGGCTCGCCGCAAAAGTATTTCTGCACACCCAGCGGACCATTGACGTAGTCGCCGACGGCGAAGCCCGAATGCTGCGAGGCGATCACCTTGCCAACGCCGAGCGCGCGCATCACCTCGCCGAGACCTACCGGCGCGATGTACGACTTGCCCTCGTTCATCCAGCCACGCATGGCCGGATCGATGGACAGGTACTCGACCTGCACCAGGATTTCGTTGGGGCCGGGCTCGCCGGTTTCCGCCTCGACGAACCGGAAGGTGTCGCGCGTCGGTGCGCCGATCGGCCGCTGGGCCAGCAGGTACTGTTGATTGAGCATGTCGAACAAGCCTTCGTTGAGCGAAAAGCTTGGTTTAGCCGCCGCCGGGCGTGATCGCAACATGCATCCGTCGGCGCGTATGCACTGGCATCCAGAGCGGTGATATCGGCATCGTGGGTTCCACGGAGCGGTATAACGGTGACCGCTTATGGTCTCGTGGTCACGTCAGGACCCGTCGCCAGGTTCAATCTCTCGTTCAGGATCTCCAGCATGAGCATGAAATTCTCCGGTCAGGTCGCCCTCGTTACCGGTGCAGCGGCGGGTATCGGCCGCGCCACGGCGCAGGCCTTCGCCGAGCAGGGCCTCAAGGTCGTCCTCGCCGATCTCGATGAAACCGCGGGCGAGGCGGCCGCCGCAGCGATTCGGGAAAACGGCGGCGAGGCGTTGTTTGTCCGTTGCGATGTCACGCGCGACGAACAGGTCAGAGCCTTGCTGGAGCAGGTCGTGGGTCGTTTCGGCCGGCTGGACTACGCCTTCAACAACGCCGGTATCGAGATCGAGCAAGGCCGATTGGCCGAAGGCAGCGAGGCGGAGTTCGACGCGATCATGGGCGTCAACGTCAAGGGCGTGTGGCTGTGCATGAAGCACCAGTTGCCGCTGATGCTGGCGCAGGGCGGCGGCGCCATCGTCAACACCGCCTCGGTGGCCGGCCTGGGTGCGGCGCCGAAGATGAGCATCTACTCGGCATCCAAGCATGCGGTGATCGGCCTGACCAAGTCGGCTGCCATCGAGTATGCGAAGAAGGCAGTCCGGGTGAATGCGGTGTGCCCGGCGGTGATCGACACCGACATGTTCCGCCGTGCCTATGAGGCCGATCCGCGCAAGGCGGAGTTCGCTGCGGCGATGCATCCGGTTGGGCGCATCGGCAAGGTCGAGGAGATCGCGGCGGCGGTGCTCTATCTGTGCAGCGATGGCGCGGCGTTTACCACAGGCCATGCGCTGGCGGTGGATGGTGGAGCGACGGCGATTTAGCGTTCTGGGTGTCGGGAGCTGGGCGATTCGCGAGTGCCTCGGGTTTCGCCCTGCCGGTCAGCGTGCCTGCCCCGGGCCGCCCCGGAGCGGCGCGGAAAACCAGGCGCGCTCAGTCTCGCTTGCTTAGCACCAGCAACGTCACCACCCCCGCAATCAAGCCCCACAGCGCGGCCCCGATGCCGAACAGCGTCAGTCCCGATGCCGTGACCATGAAGGTAATCAGCGCCGCCTCGCGCTCATGCGGCTGCTGCATGGCCTGGGTCAGCCCCGCACCGATCGAGCCGAGCAGCGCGAGCGCCGCGATCGACAGCACCAGCGCCGCTGGAAACGCCGCGAACAGCGCTGCCAGGGTCGCGCCGAAGATGCCGGCGATGCCATAAAATACCCCGCACCACGCCGCCGCCGTGTAGCGCTTGCGCGGGTCGGGATGCGCCTCGGGGCCGGCGCAGATCGCCATGGTGATCGCCGCCAGATGGATGCCGTGCGAGCCGAACGGCGCCAGCAGCACCGAGGCGATGCCGGTCACCGAAATCAGCGGCGAGGCCGGTACGTCGTAACCCTCGGCACGCAGCACCGCCAGCCCCGGCATGTTCTGCGACGCCATCGCGATGACGAACAGCGGGATGCCGATGCTGAGAATCGCGGCAAATGAGAGCGCCGGCGTGGTCCATACCGGCACCGCCAGTTCCAGACGCAAGTCGCGGAAATCCAGCAGCCCTTGCACGGCCGCCAACACGCAGCCGACCACCAGCGCACCCGGCACCGCATAGCGCGGCAGCAGCCGTTTGCCCAGCAGGTAGGTGAAGAACATGCCCAGCACCAGCAACGGCTGGGCCGGCACGGCGCGGAAAATCTCGCTGCCGATATTGAACAGCACGCCGGCCAGCAGCGCCGCGGCGAGCGACGCGGGGACGCGGCGCATCAACCGTTCGAAGCTGCCGGTAAGCCCGCACAGCACGATCAGCGCCGAGGCGAAGATGTAAGCGCCAATCGCCTCGGCATACGGTACGCCGGGCAGACTGGCGATCAGCAGGGCGGCACCGGGCGTTGACCAGGCGACCACCACCGGCGTGCGGTAACGCAGCGACAGGCCGACGCTGCAGATCGCCATGCCGATCGACAGCGCCCAGATCCACGAGGAAATCTGCCCGGCGCTCAGACCGGCTGCCTGGCCGGCTTGGAACATCAGTACCAGCGAGCTGGTGTAGCCGGTCAGCATGGCGATGAAGCCGGCGACGACGGTCGAGGGCGAGCTGTCGCCGAGGGGGCGCAGTCCGAGGCGGACGGATTCGGTCATGGTGCTTGTTCTTGTGCGGGCCGACGGGGCGCCGCCGGCCGGGCCGGGGCGAATCTGCAGGCTAGCCTACCGGCGCGATGCGCGCGCCATGCAGTACAGCCGGCGCCGGGTTCGCCGGAACAGTGTCGGTGTTCGCAGTCGGACGAAGGGAGGGGCCGGCGGCAGGGCATGTCACAGTTTCTGGCACCCTTGTTGCTATCTACTCACTGCCTGCCACGTAGCGTCAAAAATCCGTGGCTGTTGGAGGAAGTAGATGAGTCAGGGTGTCCAATTCAATCGCTTGATGCTGGAAATGCGGGCCATGCAGACCGATGCCATGGCACGCACCAAGCCCGAGACGCCGGTACAGGAAGCCGGTGCGCCGAGCTTCTCCGACATGCTCGGCCAGGCGGTGAACAAGGTGCACGAAACCCAGCAGGTTTCCAGTCAGATGTCCTCCGCCTTCGAGATGGGGCAGGGCGGCGTCGACCTGACCGAAGTGATGATCGCCTCGCAGAAGGCCAGCGTTTCTTTCCAGGCCCTGACCCAAGTGCGTAACAAGCTGGTCCAGGCCTATCAAGACATCATGCAGATGCCGGTGTGAGGCGGATTGAATTATGGCTGATGCGGTGAGCAACGTTCCGGTGCAGAGCGGCGCGGTAGAGGCGAAGAAGCCGCTGCTGGGGCTGTCGTTCCTGGAAAATCTCTCTGAGATGTCGATGCTGCGCCAGATCGGCCTGCTGGTCGGGCTGGCGGCGAGCGTCGCCATCGGTTTCGCCGTGGTGCTCTGGTCGCAGCAGCCGGACTACCGCCCGCTGCTCGGCAGCCTGGCCGGTATGGACGCCAATCAGGTGATGGAGACGCTCGCCGCGGCGGATATCGCCTACACCGTCGAACCCAATTCCGGCGCGCTGCTGGTCAAGGCCGACGACCTGGCGCGCGCCCGGCTGAAGCTCGCCGGTGCCGGCATTGCGCCCGCCGACAGCAACATCGGCTTTGAAATTCTCGACAAGGAGCAGGGCCTGGGTACCAGCCAGTTCATGGAGGCGACCCGTTATCGCCGCGGCCTGGAAGGCGAACTGGCTCGCACCGTGTCCAGCCTGAACAACGTCAAGGGTGCCCGCGTGCACCTGGCGATTCCCAAGAGTTCGGTGTTCGTCCGTGACGAACGCAAGCCCAGCGCCTCGGTGCTGGTCGAGCTGTACCCGGGCCGCTCGCTGGAGCCGAGTCAGGTGATGGCGATCATCAACCTGGTCGCCACCAGCGTGCCGGAGCTGAGCAAGTCGCAGATCACCGTGGTGGACCAGAAGGGCAACCTGCTGTCCGACCAGCAGGAGCTGTCCGAGCTGACCATGGCCGGCAAGCAGTTCGACTACAGCCGGCGCATGGAAGGCCTCTACACCCAGCGCGTGCACAACATCCTGCAGCCGGTGCTGGGCAGCGGTCGCTACAAGGCGGAAGTCTCGGCGGACGTCGATTTCAGTGCGGTGGAGTCCACCTCGGAAACCTTCAACCCTGACCAGCCGGCACTGCGCAGCGAGCAGAGCGTCAACGAGCAGCGCCAGAGCAGCCTGCCGCCGCAGGGCGTGCCCGGTGCGCTGAGCAATCAGCCGCCCGGACCGGCTTCGGCGCCGGAGCAGGCCAGGCAGCAGGCCGCCGCCGCGGGCGCCGTGGCACCCGGCCAGCCGCTGCTGGATGCCAACGGTCAGCAGATCATGGATCCGGCGACCGGTCAGCCGATGCTGGCACCATATCCCTCGGACAAGCGCGAGCAGGCCACCCGCAACTACGAGCTGGATCGCTCGATCAGCTACACCAAGCAGCAGCAGGGTCGCCTGCGCCGGCTGTCGGTGGCGGTGGTGGTCGACGACCAGGTCATGACCAATGCCGCCGGAGAAGTCACCCGTACGCCGTGGACGGCCGACGACCTGGCGCGCTTCACCCGCCTGGTGCAGGACGCCGTGGGCTTTGATGCCAGCCGTGGCGACAGCGTCAGCGTGATCAATACCGCCTTCGTCGCGGATTCCTTCGACGACGCGGTGATCGACATCCCGTTCTACTCGCAGCCCTGGTTCTGGGATGTGGTCAAGCAGGTGTTGGGCGTGCTGTTCATCCTGGTGCTGGTGTTCGGCGTGCTGCGTCCGGTGCTGAACAACCTGACCCATGCCGGCAAGGGCAAGGAACTGCAGAACATTGGCGACGGCGATGTCGAACTGGGAGACATGGACGGCGTCGACGGTGCGCTGGCCAACGACCGCGTCAGCCTGAGCGGTCCGCAGAACATCATGTTGCCGAGTCCGAGCGAGGGATACGAAGCCCAGCTCAACGCGATCAAGAACCTGGTGGCCGAAGATCCGGGACGGGTCGCCCAGGTGGTGAAAGAGTGGATCAACGCCGATGAGTGAGAACCGGGTTCAAACCAAGCTCAACAAGGTCGACAAGGCCGCCATCCTGCTGCTGTCGCTGGGTGAAACCGATGCCGCGCAGGTGCTGCGTCACCTCGGTCCGAAGGAAGTGCAGCGGGTCGGCACGGCGATGGCGCAGATGCGCAACATCCACCGCGAGCAGGTCGAGCGGGTGATGAGCGAATTCGTCGAGATCGTCGGCGACCAGACCAGCCTCGGCGTCGGCTCCGACGGCTACATCCGCAAGATGCTCACCCAGGCGCTGGGCGAGGACAAGGCCGGCGGTCTGATCGACCGCATCCTGCTGGGCGGCAACACCAGCGGCCTGGACAGCCTGAAGTGGATGGAACCGCGCGCCGTGGCGGACGTGATCCGCTACGAGCACCCGCAGATCCAGGCGATTGTCGTGGCCTATCTGGACCCCGATCAGGCCGGCGAGGTGCTGTCGCACTTCGACCACAAGGTGCGTCTGGACATCGTGCTGCGCGTGTCGTCGCTCAACACCGTGCAGCCGGCGGCGCTGAAGGAACTCAACCTGATCCTCGAGAAGCAATTCTCCGGTAACACCAACACCAGCCGCGCCAGCCTTGGCGGCGTGAAGCGTGCCGCCGACATCATGAACTACCTCGACAGCTCCATCGAAGGCCAGCTGATGGACGCCATCCGCGAAGTCGACGAGGACCTGTCCACGCAGATCGAGGACCTGATGTTCGTCTTCGACAACCTGGCCGACGTCGACGACCGCGGCATTCAGATCCTGCTGCGCGAGGTTTCCTCCGACGTGCTGGTGCTGGCGCTCAAGGGTGCCGACGAAGCGATCAAGGAAAAGGTCTTCAAGAACATGTCCAAGCGTGCCGGCGAACTGCTGCGCGACGACCTGGAGGCCAAGGGCCCGGTGCGCGTCAGCGAAGTCGAGAACGCGCAGAAGGAAATCCTCACCATCGCCCGCCGCATGGCCGAAGCCGGGGAGATCGTCCTGGGTGCCAAGGGCGGCGAGGAAATGGTCTAAGCCGTGGCCAAGGAAAATCCCAGCGATGTGATCCGTGCCCAGGACGTGCGGCTGTTCGACCGCTGGGCGTTGCCCAGCTTCGACGCCGAGGGTGCGGCAGCCGAAGCGCCCCTCGAAGCGGAACCGATCGTCGAAGAGCTGGCGCACAGCGAAGAGGTACCTGTCGAGGAAGTCAAACCCTTGACACTCGACGAGCTGGAAGCGATTCGCCAGGAGGCCTACAACGACGGCTTCGCCACCGGCGAGAAGGACGGCTTCCACGCCGGCCAGCTGAAGGCGCGCCAGGAGGCCGAGACGGTGCTGGCCGCACGCCTGCAAAGCCTGGAGCAGTTGATGACGCAGTTGCTCGATCCGATCGCCGAGCAGGATCGCAACCTCGAACACGCTCTGGTCACACTGGTCAGACACCTGTCACGCGAGGTGATCCAGCGCGATCTGCTGATCGATTCCAGCCAGATCCGCCAGGTGCTGCGTGAGGCGCTCAAGCTGCTGCCGATGGGCGCGCAGAATGTGCATGTTCACGTCAATCCACAGGATTTCGAAATGATCAAGGCGCTGCGCGAGCGCCACGAGGAGAGCTGGCGGATTCTCGAAGATGCCAGCCTGCTGCCCGGCGGCTGCCTCATCGAGACCGAACACAGCCGCATCGATGCCAGCGTCGAGACGCGCCTGAGCCAGGCGATCAAGCAGCTGTTCGAGCAACAGCGCGAGAACGCCACCCATCCGCCGGCGGCTGACCTGCACCTCGATCTGGACCACCCCGATGCGCCTTGACCGGGTCAGTTTCGCCCGGCGCCTGGCCTGCTACACGGAGGCGGTCAAGCTGCCCAGTCAGCCGATTCTCGAAGGCCGTCTGCTGCGCATGGTCGGCCTGACGCTGGAGGCCGAAGGCCTGCGCGCCGCGGTCGGCAGCCGCTGCCGGGTGATCAACGACGACAGCTACCACCCGACCGAGGTCGAGGCCGAGGTCATGGGCTTCTCCAGCGGCAAGCTCTATCTGATGCCGGTCGGCAGTCTCGCCGGTATCGCGCCGGGTGCGCGGGTGGTGCCGCTGCCCAACACCGGTCGCCTGCCGATGGGCATGTCGATGCTTGGCCGGGTGCTCGACGGCGCCGGCCGCGCGCTGGACGGCAAGGGCGGCATGCGCGCCGAGGACTGGGTGCCGATGGACGGCCCGGTGATCAACCCGCTCAAGCGCCATCCGATCAGCGAGCCGCTGGACGTCGGCATCCGCAGCATCAACGGCCTGCTCACCGTCGGCCGCGGCCAGCGTCTGGGACTGTTCGCCGGTACCGGCGTCGGTAAGTCGGTGCTGCTGGGCATGATGACCAAGTTCACCGAGGCGGACATCATTGTCGTCGGCCTGATCGGCGAGCGTGGCCGCGAGGTCAAGGAATTCATTGAACACATCCTCGGCGAGGAGAGCCTCAAGCGCTCGGTGGTGGTCGCTTCGCCCGCCGATGAGGCGCCGCTGATGCGCCTGCGCGCCGCACAGTACTGCACGCGCATCGCCGAGTACTTTCGCGACAAAGGCAAGAACGTCCTGCTGCTGATGGATTCGCTGACGCGCTACGCCCAGGCCCAGCGCGAAATTGCCCTGGCCATCGGCGAGCCGCCGGCGACCAAGGGCTATCCGCCATCGGTGTTCGCCAAGCTGCCGAGTCTGGTCGAGCGCGCCGGTAATGCCGAGCAGGGCGGCGGCTCGATCACCGCGTTCTACACGGTGCTCTCCGAAGGCGACGATCAGCAGGACCCGATCGCCGATGCTGCGCGCGGCGTGCTCGACGGCCACATCGTGCTGTCGCGGCGGCTGGCCGAGGAGGGCCACTACCCGGCCATCGATATCGAAGCGTCGATCAGCCGGGTCATGCCGCAAGTGGTCGATGCCGAGCATGTGCGCGCCTCGCAGCGTTTCAAGCAGCTGTGGTCGCGTTACCAGCAGAGTCGCGACCTGATCAGCGTCGGTGCCTACGTGCCCGGCGGCGACCCGGATACCGACCTTGCCATCGCCCGCCAGGCCGAGATGGTTCGCTACCTGCGCCAGGGTCTGAACGAAAGCGAGCGGCTGGAGGAAAGCGCGGCACAACTGGCCGCGGTATTCGGCCCGCGTCAGGGCGCGTAATCCGTGGCAAGCAGTCGTGCCGACCGGTTGGCGCCGGTGATCGAGATGGCGCAGAAGGCCGAGCGCGACGCCGCGCGCATGCTCGGTCAGGGGCAGATGCAGCTGTCGCAGGCCGAGGCCAAGCTCGGCGAGCTCGAGCAGTATTTCAGCGATTACCAGCAGCAGTGGCTGCGCCAGGGCAGCCAAGGCGTGTCCGGCCAGTGGCTGATGAACTATCAGCGTTTTCTGTCCCAGCTCGAATCGGCCATCGGCCAGCAGCAGCGCAGCGTGGCCTGGCATCGCGACAACCTGGCCAAGCTGCGAAGCCAGTGGCAGCAGCGGCACGCGCGGCTCGAAGGGCTGAGCAAGCTGGTGGAGAGTTATTTGCGCGAGGCGCGCGTCGCGGCCGACAAGCGTGAGCAGAAACTGCTCGACGAGTTCTCGCAGCGGCTGGCAGGACGGCCCCGGCAGGATTGAGCTTGCCGCTGTAGGGTCTGAATGCTAAATCTTCTCGGGTATCATCGCAGCAGCCCGCGACAGCTCGCTGGTACGCGCCCATTCAGCGCCGTGCAGCCTGCGCCCGGTTCGCCGGCAGGCACAGTCGTTCTCACGTGGCGCATGGCGGTCTGGCAAGACCCCGTTTCGGATCAGGGAGTGCTACATGACCATTACTTCTCAACCATCGGCCGATGGGCGCGAACTGACGATCGCCATCAGCGGACGCTTCGATTTCAACGCCCACCAGGCATTCCGCGATGCGTACCAGCGCCAGGACGTCGCGCCCGAGCGCTACGTCGTCGATCTGCAGGGTGCGACCTATCTCGACAGCTCGGCGCTCGGCATGCTGTTGCTGCTGCGCGATCATGCCGGCGGCGATGAAGCCGACGTCCGGCTGGTCAACTGCAATGCCGACGTGCGCAAGATTCTTTCGGTGTCCAACTTCGAACAACTGTTCGTGATCGCCTGAGGTGCCGATGCGCCTGACCATCCTGATCGCCGAGGACAGCCCGGTCGATCGGATGCTGCTGTCGACCATCATCGCCCGCCAGGGCCACCACGTGCTGACCGCCAGCGACGGCCTGGAAGCCGTAGCGCTCTACGAGCGTGAGCGTCCGCAACTGGTGCTGATGGATGCGCTGATGCCGCTGATGGACGGCTTCGAGGCCGCGCGGCGGATCAAGAGCCTGGCTGGCGACGAGCTGGTACCGATCATCTTCCTCACCTCGCTCAGCGAGAATCAGGCGCTGGTGCGCTGTCTGGATGCCGGTGGCGACGATTTCATCGTCAAGCCGTACAACCCGGTAATTCTCGAAGCCAAGATCAAGGCCATGCATCGGCTGCGTCGGCTGCAGGCGACGGTGGTCGAGCAGCGCGACCTGATCGCCCGGCGCAACCAGCAGCTGCTCGACGAGCAGCGCGCGGCCAAGGCGATCTTCGACAAGGTGGCGCATGCCGGTTGCCTGGGCGCGCCGAACATCCGCTACCGGCAATCGCCGCGTGCGCTCTTCAACGGCGACCTGCTGCTGGCGGCGCAATCGCCGACCGGACAGATGTTCGTGCTGCTGGGCGACTTCACCGGCCACGGCCTGCCGGCGGCGATCGGCGCCATGCCGCTGGCCGAGACCTTCTACGGCATGACGGCCAAGGGCTACGCCGCCAAGGACATCCTTCGCGAGCTGAATGCCAAGCTCAAACAGATCCTGCCGGTGGAGATGTTCTGCTGCGCCACATTGCTGGACATCAACCTCACTCAGGGCGTGCTGAATGTCTGGAGTGGCGGGCTGCCGGACGGCTACCTGATCCGTCCCGACGGCGAGCGCGTAGCACTGGTGTCGCGTCATCTGCCGCTGGGCGTGCTGGCACCAGGCGCGTTCGATGCGCACTTCGAGAGCCACCCGCTGAAGCTCGGCGACCGGCTGCTGCTGCTGTCCGACGGCGTGGTGGAGAGCATCAATGCCCGCGACGAGCTGTTCGGCGAACAACGCCTGCTGGCCGTTCTCGATGCCAACCGTGATGCGACGCGGCTGTTCGACGAGATTGAGGAGGCGCTGCTGGCATTTCACGGCCAGCTGCGCGACGACCTCAGCCTGGTCGAGGTCGATCTGAGCGAGAAAATGGCGGCGCTGCAGCTGCCGTTGTCGTTCGGTGCGCCGAAGGAGGGCCGGCCGGCCAACTGGTCCGGGCGCTTCGAGCTGCGTGCGGCCAGCCTGCGCGCCGGCAATCCCTTGCCGCTGTTACTGCAAGTACTGCTGCAGTTCCATCAGCTGCGGCCTCGCGCCGGCGCCGTTTATGCGGTACTGGTCGAGCTGTATTCCAACGCGCTGGAGCACGGCGTGCTCGGTCTGGATTCGGCGCTCAAGCGCGATGCCGCCGGCTTCGCCCGCTATTACGAGGCGCGTAGCGAGCGTCTGGCCGCGCTGGTGGACGGTTACATCCGTCTCGAACTGGATATCCAGTGCGACGCAGCGGGCGGTCGCCTGCGCATCGGCATTCAGGACAGCGGCACGGGCTTCGATGTCGAGCGCGCGCTGGGCGAGGCGCGCGGCGTGGAATCTCTGCGTGGACGGGGATTGCAGTTGATCCGTCAGCTCAGTGACGGTTTCGCCTGGCAGGCCGACGGGCGCGGACTGAGCGTGGAGTTCCGTTGGTCGGCTCAGGCATAATTCAGCGCCTTTCTCCCAGGAGCGGATCGGTGTCCATTCCTCATCTCGACAGTGCCGTACTCGTCACGCTGCAAGCGGTCATGGAAGGCGAGTACCCACTTCTGCTGGACACCTTCCTGGCCGACTCCGAGGAGCGCCTGCGCCTGCTGCGCCAGGCCTTCCAAGCCGGGGAGGGCGAGACGCTGCGGCGTGCGGCACACAGCTTCAAGGGCAGCTGCAGCAACCTGGGCGCCGCCGCGCTGGCCGATCTGTGCTGCCAGCTGGAGACCCTGGCCCGCGAGCAACGACTGGTCGAAGCGCCGGCGATGATCGAGCGGATCGAGCGCGAGTTCGCCATCGTCGGCATCCTGTTTCGTGCCGAGCGTCAGCGCTACGGCTGAACGGACGGCTCTCTGACGGTTTTGCTGGCCCGGAACTTGCTCAAGGTTCTGCACGAACCACACTGAGCGGAATGTTTCATGGCCGTTTCCCCCGATCTGTTGCTCAAGTCCCCGACTCTCGAAGTGCGTCCCAAGGCCGCCGCCGCGCAACCGTCGCCGGCGCCCGAGGCGAGCGATGGCAAGCGTTCCAGCTTCTCCGAGGTGTATGCGCGCGAGCGCCAGACCAAGCCTGTCGAGCGCAAGGACGATGCTTCGGCATCGTCGCGCGAGCAAGTCGACGAGGAGCAGAGCGCCGGTGAGCCGACGGCAACCGCTGACGCCGAGAAGTCGACGGTTGCCGAGAGCGGCAATTCCTTGCCTGGCGAGGAAGCGAGCGATGAGCCGCTGCCGGAGGGCGAGCTCGATCCGCTGCTGCTGTTCGGCCTGAATGGCCAGTTGCCGGCGCCCGAGCCGGCCGCCGCTCAGACCGCGACCCTGACGCTGATGCCAGGGCTGGGCCAGACGCAGCTGACACCGCCGCTCGCTGATGCCGAGATGCAGGTGTCGGAGGATGTTTCCGGCGAATCGGCGACCACCGTCGCGGCACCGGCCCTGACGCTGAAGGCCGCGCCCACCGCCGTTTCGCCAGCCGCTGCGAGCGAGACCGCGGCACCCGCCGAGGGCGACTTCGCCAGTCTGCTGCAAGCCAGCAGCGAGCCCGAGCCAGACGTCGAGCTGGAGGTTGCGCTGAGTGAAGTCTCGAAGGGCCTGGATGCGCCGCAGGACAGCCGTCAGCCGGCCGATCCGGCGCTCGGCCGTGCCAGCCCGCTGAGCCAGGCGATCACCCAACAGATTCAGCAGGCGCAGCGCACGCCGCTGGTACCGGGGCAGCCGGTAGCGATGCAGCAGGCCGGCTGGAGCGAGGCGGTGGTCGATCGGGTGATGTGGCTGTCCAGCCAGAACCTCAAATCGGCGGAGATCCAGCTCGATCCGGCTGAACTGGGACGGATGGAGGTGCGCATCGAGATGAACCGCGAGCAGGCGCAGATCACCTTCCTCAGCCCGCATGCCGGCGTGCGCGATGCGCTCGAAGGGCAGATGCAGCGCTTGCGCGAGATGTTCGAACAGCAAGGCATGAGCATGAACGTCAACGTTTCCGATCAGTCCCTGGCGCGTGGCTGGCAGGGCCGCGGCGAAGGCGAGGCGGGGCGGGGTGGCGCGTCGCCTGCCGCGACGGCGGGCGACGACGAGCAGCTGCAAGGCGTCAGCGAAGTCGCCAGCAATCGTGCCGTGGGCAACCGCGGGCTGGTGGATTACTACGCCTGACCGGCCGCCGGTCTCCCGTCGCTCTGGCGCGCAGGCCCGTCTCGCGCCGGAGCGGTCATCTATCTTCCTTCGGGCGTGCGGGGCGGCGCCTTCAGGGATGCCGTATCCTCTGCGGCCTAATGCGCAGCGCGGCGCTGACATTGGCACAGCAGTTGCTCCAACGATGCCTCAGTGAGCGGTCGCGCGCAGAATGACGGATATTTGGCATGGCGAAGAAACAGGTACCCCCCGGACCACCGATTGCCGACGCGCAGGACGCGGGCAAAGGTCGGTTGAAAATCATCATCGCGATCGCGGTGGCCTTCCTGCTGGCCATCGGGTTGTCCATCGGCGGCACGCTGTTCTTCCTCGACAAGGGTGGGGACGAGGCGGCTGAGCAACCGGCCGAGGCCGAGACGGCGACCGGCAAGCCGGCGGCGATCTACGAGGTGCTGATGCCGGCCTTCGTGGTCAACTTCAATCACAAGGGGCGCCAGCGCTACATGCAGGTGAGCGTGGCACTGATGTCGCGCGATCAATTGGCGCTCGATGCGCTCAAAGGACATATGCCGTTGCTGCGCAATCATCTGGTGATGCTGTTCTCCAGCCAGGATTTTGCGGCGCTGATGACCCCGGTGGGCAAGGAAATGCTGCGTCAGCAGGCGACCTCCAGCGTGCAGGAACTGGCGCAGAAGGAAGTCGGCAAGCTGGCGGTCGAGCAAGTACTGTTCACCAACTTCGTACTGCAATAGAAGGTTCCGCCGATGGCTGTTCAAGACCTGCTTTCGCAAGACGAGATCGATGCGCTGCTGCATGGCGTCGATGACGGTCTGGTCGATACCGAAAGCGATTCCGAACCGGGCGCGATCAAGAGCTACGACCTCACCAGCCAGGACCGCATCGTCCGCGGGCGCATGCCGACGCTGGAAATGATCAACGAGCGCTTCGCGCGTTACACCCGCATCAGCATGTTCAACCTGCTGCGCCGCTCGGCAGACGTCTCGGTGGGCGGTGTGCAGGTCATGAAGTTCGGCGAGTACGTACATTCGCTGTACGTGCCGACCAGCCTCAATCTGGTGAAGATGAAGCCGCTGCGTGGTACCGCGCTGTTCATCCTCGACGCCAAGCTGGTGTTCAAGCTGGTGGACAACTTCTTCGGCGGCGACGGCCGCCACGCCAAGATCGAGGGCCGCGAATTCACCCCCACCGAACTGCGTGTGGTGCGCATGGTGCTCGATCAGGCCTTCACCGACCTCAAGGAAGCCTGGCATGCGGTGCTGGACGTCAACTTCGAGTACATCAACTCGGAGGTGAACCCGGCGCTGGCCAACATCGTCAGCCCCAGCGAAGTGGTGGTGGTATCGACCTTCCACATCGAGCTGGACAGCGGCGGCGGCGACCTGCACGTGACCATGCCCTACTCGATGATCGAGCCGATCCGCGAAATGCTCGACGCCGGCTTCCAGTCCGACGTCAGCGACCAGGACGAGCGCTGGATCAAGGCGCTGCGCGAGGACATCCTCGACGTCAACGTACCGCTCGGCGCGACGGTGGTGCGCCGCCAGCTGAAACTGCGCGACATTCTCAACATGCAGCCGGGCGACGTGATTCCGGTGGAGATGCCCGAGGACATGATCATGCGCGCCAACGGCATGCCGGCCTTCAAGGTCAAGCTGGGTGCGCATAAGGGCAATCTGGCCCTGCAGGTGCTGGAGCCGGTGGTGCGAACCCGGTGACTCATTTTTCTACTCAATTCGAGCCGGTCGAGGACTAGCGATGGCAGACGATCAGAACACTTCCCCCGAAGAGCAGGCGCTGGCCGACGAATGGGCCGCGGCGCTGGCCGAGGCCGGCGATGCCAGCCAGGACGACATCGACGCGCTGCTCAACCAGGGACCGGCGGCGGCACCGGCTGCTCCGCGTGCCCCGCTGGAGGATTTCGCCAGCGCACCCAAGGGCGGCGGCGGCGTGCCGCTGGGGCTGGAAGGGCCGAATCTGGATGTGATTCTGGATATTCCGGTGTCCATCTCGATGGAAGTCGGCAGCACCGAGATCAGCATCCGCAACCTGCTGCAGCTCAATCAGGGCTCGGTGGTGGAGCTCGACCGGCTGGCTGGCGAGCCGCTGGACGTATTGGTCAACGGCACGCTGATCGCCCATGGCGAGGTGGTGGTGGTCAACGAGAAGTTCGGCATTCGCCTGACGGACGTGATCAGCCCCACCGAACGCATCAAGAAGCTGCGCTGACATGCGCGCGCTAGCCTTTCTCGCTCTGCTGGTAGCGCTGCCGGCACTGGCTGCCGAACCGGCCGCCAGCATGAGTGGCACCGACATGGGCGCGCAGCTGAGCAAGCTGCTGCTCGGCCTGCTGCTGGTGGTCGGCCTGATCTTTCTGCTGGCCTGGCTGCTGCGCCGCGTCCAGCAGATGAATCCACGCGGTACTCAGGTGATTAAGCTGGTTTCCAGCCAGGCACTCGGCCCGCGCGAGCGGCTGGTGCTGGTGCAGGTCGGCAGCGAGCAAGTGCTGATCGGTCTCTCCGCCGGGCGCATCACGCCGCTGCACGTGCTCAAGGAGCCGGTGCATCTGCCCGATTCCGAACCGGCCAACCCGGAGTTCGCCCAGCGCCTGATGGAGCTGTTGGGCAAGGATCACAAGGACAAGCCCTGATGTTGCGAATTCTGCTGGCGTTGCTGCTGGCCGTGGTCGCCCCGCTGGCTCTCGGCCAGGAGGCGGGCGGACTGCTGACCCGTGGCGACAATCCGCTGTCAATCCCGGCGATCACCCTGAGCACCGACGCCCAGGGCCAGCAGGAGTATTCGGTCAGCCTGCAGATTCTGCTGATCATGACGGCGCTGAGCTTCATCCCGGCGTTCGTCATGCTGATGACCAGCTTCACGCGGATCATCATCGTGTTTTCCATCCTGCGTCAGGCGCTGGGCCTGCAGCAGACGCCATCGAACCAGATTCTCATCGGTCTGACGCTGTTCCTCACGCTGTTCATCATGGCCCCGGTGTTCGAGCGGATAAACCAGGAAGCGCTGCAGCCGTACCTCGCCGAGCAGATTCCGGCGCAGGAGGCGATCACCCGCGCCGAAGTCCCGCTCAAGGCGTTCATGCTGGCGCAGACTCGCGAGAGCGATCTCGATCTGTTCATGCGTCTGTCGCGGCGTACCGACATCGCCAGCCCGGAAGCGGCGCCGCTGACCATTCTGGTGCCGGCCTTCGTCACCTCGGAGCTGAAGACCGCGTTCCAGATCGGCTTCATGATCTTCATTCCGTTCCTGATCATCGACATGGTGGTGGCCAGCGTGCTGATGGCGATGGGCATGATGATGCTCTCGCCGCTGATCATCTCGCTGCCGTTCAAGATCATGCTGTTCGTGCTGGTCGACGGCTGGGGGCTGATCATCGGCACCCTGGCCGGCAGCTTCGGCACGCTCTAGGAGGCTCGTCATGACGCCCGAAGTCGCGGTGGACCTGTTTCGCGAAGGCCTGTGGATGACCGCGATGATCGTCGGCGTGCTGGTGATGCCGAGCCTGCTGGTCGGTCTGGTGGTGGCCATGTTCCAGGCTGCCACGCAGATCAACGAGCAGACCCTGAGCTTTCTGCCGCGCCTCCTGGTGATGCTGCTGACGCTGATCTGGGCCGGGCCTTGGCTGGTGCGCGAGCTGATGGAGTATACCCAGGGGCTGATCACCAACATTCCGCTGATCATCGGCTGAACCATGCTGGAACTGAGCAATGCGCAGATCGGCAGCTGGGTGGCGCAGTTTCTGCTCCCGCTGTTCCGTATCGCCGCGTTGCTGATGAGCATGCCGATCATCGGCACGCAGCTGGTGCCGCCGCGGGTACGGCTGTATCTGGCGCTGGCCATCACCCTGGTGCTGGCGCCGAACCTAGGCCCGATGCCACTGGTCGAGGCGCTGAGCCTGCGTGCCTTGCTGCTGATCGCCGAGCAGATTCTGATCGGTGTGATGCTCGGTTTCGTCCTGCAGCTGTTCTTTCAGGTGTTCATCGTCTCCGGGCAGCTGCTGGCGATGCAGATGGGCCTGGGGTTCGCCTCGATGGTCGATCCGGCCAACGGTGTGTCGGTGCCGGTGCTCGGCCAGTTCTTCAATATGCTGGTGATCCTGCTGTTCCTGGCGATGAACGGTCATCTGGTGGTGCTGGAAATTCTCACCGAGAGCTTTGTGACCTTGCCGGTGGGCGGTGGGCTGTCGACCAATCATCTGTGGGAGGTGGCGAGCAAGCTCGGCTGGGTGCTCGGCGCCGGCCTGCTGCTGGTGCTGCCGGCGATCACCGCGCTGCTGGTGGTGAACCTGGCGTTTGGCCTGATGACCCGCGCCGCCCCGCAGCTGAATATCTTTTCCATCGGCTTTCCGCTGACCCTGGTGCTGGGCCTGGTCATCGTCTGGATCGGGATGGCCGATATCCTCGCGCAATACCAGATCTTCGTCGGCGAAGCGCTGGCGATGCTGCGCGAGCTGGTGGGGCTGCGCTGATGAATAGACTCATGCACAACGCGGAGGCCGTCGATGGCTGAAAGCGAAAGCGGTGCCGACAAAAGCGAGGAACCCACAGAGAAACGGCGCCGGGAATCTCGCGAGAAAGGCCAGATCGCGCGCTCGCGCGAGTTGAGCACGGTGGCCGTGACCATCGGCGGCATTGGCGGCCTGCTGGCGTCCGGCAGCGGGTTGGCGCAGGCGCTGATGGCCATGATGCAGGGCAGCTTCGAGCTGAGCCGCGAAACCCTGCTGGACGAGAGCAACATGGCGGTGTTGCTGGCGGCCAGCGGCAGGATCGCGCTGGAGGCAACCCTGCCGTTGCTGATCGCCTTGCTCATCGCCTCGATCGCCGGGCCCATCGCGCTGGGTGGCTGGCTGTTCTCCGCCAAGGCGATGGCGCCCAACTTCGGTCGGATGAACCCCGCTGCCGGGCTCAAGCGCATGTTCTCGACCAAGGCGCTGGTGGAGTTGCTCAAGGCCCTCGGCAAGTTCCTGGTGGTGCTGCTGGTGGCGTTGATGGTGCTGTCCTCCTACGAGGACGATCTGCTCCCCATCGCCAAGCAGCCGCTAGACCTGGCGATCATGCACAGCGCCGAGGTGGTCGGCTGGTGCGCGCTGTGGATGGCCTGCGGGCTGATCCTGATCGCCGCGGTGGATGTGCCGTTCCAGCTCTGGGACAACAAGCAGAAGCTGATGATGACCAAGCAGGAGGTCAAGGACGAGTACAAGGACTCCGAGGGCAAGCCGGAGGTCAAGTCGCGCATCCGTCAGCTGCAGCGCGAGGCGGCGCAGCGGCGCATGATGCAGGCCGTGCCCGAAGCCGATGTGGTGATTACCAACCCGACGCACTTTGCCGTGGCGCTGAAATACGACGGCGACAAGGGTGGCGCGCCTCGGCTGGTGGCCAAGGGCGGCGACTTCGTGGCGCTGAAGATTCGCGAGATCGCCCAGGAGCACAGCGTGACGGTGCTTGAGTCGCCGGCGCTGGCGCGAGCGGTGTACTACTCGACCGAGCTGGAGCAGGAGATTCCCGCCGGCCTCTACCTGGCCGTGGCGCAGGTGCTGGCTTACGTCTATCAGTTGCGCCAGTACCGCGCCGGCAAGGGCCGTCGACCCGATCCACTGAACGATCTTCCGATTCCGCCAGATCTGCGTCGCGACGAATAGCGGCAAGCTGCAAGCGTGCCGCTTGCAGCTTGAAAGCCGGCGCTGCCGTTACTCGATGACGCCGCAGGCGACCCGTGCACCGCCGCCGCCGAGCGGCTGCGGATGGTCGGCATGGTTGTCGCCGCCCTGATGCACCATCAGCGCCAGCCCCTTGATGTCGCCCAGGCTTTTCAGGCGTGGGGCCAGCACCGGCTGGCTGGCCTTGCCATCCTTGTCGACATAGAGCGCGGGCAGGTCGCCCAGGTGGCCGTCGCCCCAGGGTTCGCCGTGCTTGCCGCTGTTCTTCGGGTCCCAGTGGCCGCCCGCAGCGCCCGCCGGCGTGACCTTGCCGTCGATCTCGGCGGTCTCGCAGTTGCCCTTGGCGTGCACGTGGAAGCCGTGAATGCCGGGTTCCAGCCCCGACAGTTCGGGGCGCAGGACCAGGCCGTATTCGCTGCTCTCGATCTTCACGCTGCCGACGGCGGCGCCGACGCCTTGGGCGCTGACGGCCTTGAGCGGAACGCTGAGCGTCTCCGCCTGGACAGTCAACGCGGTGCAGCCGGCCAATGCGGCGATGATCCACTGTTTCATCGATTGTCTCCTTGCAGGTTGGGCCGGGCGGAGCGGTTCCGCCGGTCGAAGGTCTGACTGCGCGACACTGGTCGGGTTCGCCCGCATGCGGCGAGATGTCCCGTAGCGCCTGTTTCAGTTGAGATCAGTTGGCGTGACTGCGCCAGTCCGCCGTTGCGTCGCCAAGTTGGACCCCTTCTTGCTATAGCCCACGGCAGGGCGCATCGGGCGTCAAAAAACTTTCTGCTGGGGGCCACGTTGGATCGCACGCAACTCATCAACATGCGCAACAACCTGACGGGTGTCGGTCGCGGCAACCTCGGGGTGCCGCTGCTGTTGCTGGTGATGCTGGGCATGATGATGCTGCCCGTGCCGCCGTTCCTGCTCGACGTGCTGTTCACCTTCAACATCGCGCTGTCGATCGTCGTGCTGCTGGTCAGTGTCTACGCGCTGCGCCCGCTGGATTTCGCGGTGTTCCCGACCATTCTGCTGGTAGCGACCCTGTTGCGTCTGGCGCTGAACGTCGCGTCCACACGGGTGGTGCTGATTCACGGTCACGAAGGCGGCGCGTCGGCCGGTCATGTGATCGAAGCCTTCGGTAACGTGGTGATCGGCGGCAACTACGTAGTCGGTATCGTGGTGTTCGCGATCCTGATGATCATCAACTTCGTGGTGGTCACCAAGGGCGCCGGGCGGATTTCCGAAGTAAGCGCGCGCTTCACCCTCGATGCGATGCCCGGCAAGCAGATGGCGATCGATGCCGACCTCAATGCCGGGCTGATCGATCAGGCCGAAGCGAAGAAGCGCCGGGTCGAGGTTGCGTCCGAAGCGGATTTCTACGGCTCGATGGACGGTGCCAGCAAGTTCGTGCGCGGCGACGCCATCGCTGGCCTGCTGATCCTCTTCATCAACCTGCTCGGCGGCATGGGTATCGGCATGGCGCAGCATGGCCTGAGCTTCGCCGACGCCGGCAAGGTCTACGCGCTGCTGACCATCGGTGACGGCCTGGTGGCGCAGATCCCCTCGCTGCTGCTGTCCACCGCGGCGGCGATCATGGTGACCCGGGTCACCAGTTCCGAGGACATGGGCCAGCAGGTCAACCGGCAGATGTTCGCCTCGCCCAAGGCGCTGGCGGTATCGGCCGCGATCATGATCGCGATGGGACTGGTGCCGGGCATGCCGCACCTGTCATTCCTCGGCCTCGGTGCGCTCGCTGCCGGGGGCGCCTACTGGATCTGGTATCGGCAGAAGCGCGTCAAGCAGCAGGCCGAGCAGGATGTGCAGAAGCAGCAGGAGCTGCTGCCAGCGCAGCGCGCGGCGGAAACCAAGGAACTCGGCTGGGACGACGTGACGCCGGTGGACATGGTCGGGCTGGAGGTCGGCTACCGGCTGATTCCGCTGGTCGATCGCAATCAGGGGGGCCAGCTGCTGGCGCGAATCAAGGGCGTGCGCAAGAAGCTGTCGCAGGATCTCGGCTTTCTCATGCCGTCGGTGCATATCCGCGACAATCTCGATCTGCTGCCCAATGCCTATCGCCTGACGCTGATGGGCGTCAGCCTGGCCGAGGCGGAGGTCTATCCGGATCGCGAGCTGGCGATCAACCCCGGCCAGGTATTCGGGCCGCTCAATGGCATTGCAGCCAAGGACCCGGCGTTCGGTCTGGATGCGGTGTGGATCGAGGGCAGCCAGCGCGACCAGGCGCAGTCGCTCGGCTATACCGTGGTGGATGCCAGTACCGTGGTTGCCACCCACCTCAATCAGGTGTTGTACAAGCACGCGCATGAACTGCTCGGCCACGAGGAGGTCCAGCAGTTGCTGCAACTGCTTGCCCGTAGCTCGCCCAAGCTGGCCGAGGAGTTGGTGCCGGGCATGCTGTCGTTGTCCACGCTGCTCAAGGTCTTGCAAGCGCTGCTGCAGGAGCAGGTGCCGGTGCGCGACATCCGCACCATCGCCGAAGCCATCGCCAATGTCGCCAACAAGAGTCAAGATCCCGCCGCGATGGTGGCGGCAGTGCGCGTCGCGCTGTCTCGCGCAATCGTGCAGAACGTTGTGGGACTAGAGCCGGAGCTGCCTGTGATCACTCTGGAGCCGCGATTGGAACAGATCTTGCTCAATAGCCTGCAGAAGGCCGGACAGGGTGCCGAAGATGGCATCCTGCTGGAACCGGGAATGGCAGAGAAGTTGCAACGGTCGCTGGTAGAAGCGGCTCAGCGCCAGGAAATGCTCGGCAAGCCGGCGATTCTACTGGTGGCCGGACCGGTTCGCGCGATGTTGTCCCGCTTCGCCCGGTTGGCCGTACAGAACATGCATGTACTGGCCTACCAGGAAATTCCGGACAACAAGCAGGTCACCATCGTTGCGACGGTGGGTCAGAATTAATCGAGGGTGCAGGCCATGCAGGTCAAACGTTTCTTCGCCGCCGATATGCGCATCGCCATGAAGATGGTGCGCGACGAGCTGGGCGCCGATGCCGTGATCATCGGCAATCGCCGGGTCGCCGGCGGTGTCGAGCTGACTGCCGTGCTCGATTACCCGATGCAGGCCGCCCCGGAAGCGAACAAGCCCAACCCCGTGCTGGAAGCCGAGCTGCGCAAGACGCAGGCGCGTATCGCCTCGGCTCATGCCGAACTGAGCGCGCCGAATCGCGTGAAGTCGGGCCAGGACCGTCAACTGCTTGACGAGCAGCCTGCCGCCGCGCCGCAACCCGCTGCCAGCGCGCCGGTCGATACGCGCGCCTTCGAAAGCATGTGCACCGAACTGCAGGGCCTGCGCGAGCTGATCGAAGTGCAGCTCGGCTCCATCGCCTGGGGCCAGGAGCAGAGCCGGCGGCCGCAGCAGGCCGGGCTCTGGCGCCGCTTGCAGCGTCTCGGCCTGCCGGCGGAACTGTCGCGCAGCCTGCTCGAAAAGGTCGCGACCATCGCTGATCCGCGACAGGCCTGGCGTATGCTGCTGGCGCACCTGGCGCAGGCGATCAAGGTCACCAAGCACGAACCGCTGGAAGAGGGCGGGGTCATCGCATTGGTCGGGCCGGCTGGCGTCGGCAAGACCACCACGTTGGCCAAGCTGGCGGCCCGTTACGTATTGAAGTACGGCGCGCAGAACATCGCGCTGGCGAGCATGGATAACTACCGCATCGGCGCGCAGGAGCAGCTCAAGACGCTCGGTCGTATTCTCGATGTGCCGGTGGTGCAGATCGACCCGTCGCAGCCGCTGGGCAAGACGCTGGCGCCGCTGGCACGCAAGCGCGTGATTTTGATCGACACGGCCGGGCTGCCGGCGAGCGATCCGACACTGCGCATGCAGCTCGAAGCGCTGTCCGATCGTGGCGTGAAATCGAAGAACTACCTGGTGCTGGCCGCTACCAGCCAGAGCCAGGTGCTCAAGGCGGCGTGGCACAACTATCGTCGTTGCGGCCTGGCCGGTTGCATCCTGACCAAGCTCGACGAGGCCGGCTCGCTCGGCGACGTGCTCGGACTAACGATCAGCCAGCACCTGCCGATAGCTTACCTCGCCGACGGGCCGCGTATTCCTGATGACCTGCACCTGCCGCGCAGTCATCAGTTGGTCAGTCGGGCGGTGAGCCTGCAATCCGGCGAGGAGCCGAGCGAGGAAACGATGGCCGATATGTTCGCCGGCCTGTACAACGAATCATCGCGGCGAGCGGGCTGAAGCGGCAGTGCGTTACTCGGATAAACCTGATGCATTCGAGCTGAATGCATCGCCGGCCTTGCAGGCCGAGCAACATATAGGCGTTTGAACATGGGTATGCATCCCGTACAGGTGATTGCGGTGACCGGCGGCAAGGGTGGCGTCGGCAAGACCAACGTGTCGGTCAATCTGGCACTGGCGCTGGCCGAACTCGGGCGGCGGGTGGTGTTGCTCGACGCCGACCTCGGGCTGGCCAATGTCGACGTGCTGCTGGGGCTGACCACCAAGCGCACGCTTGCCGACGTGATTGCCGGTGAATGCGACCTGCGCGACGTGCTCATCCAGGGGCCGGGCGGCATCCGCATCGTGCCGGCGGCATCCGGCACGCAAAGCATGGTGCAGCTGTCCTCGCTGCAGCACGCCGGCCTGATTCAGGCGTTCAGCGAGATCGAGGATCTCGACGTACTGATCATCGACACCGCCGCCGGCATCGGCGAGGCGGTGGTCAGCTTCGTGCGCGCCGCGCACGAGGTGCTGCTGGTGGTCACCGATGAGCCGACCTCGATCACCGACGCCTATGCTCTGATCAAGCTGCTCAATCGCGACTACGGCATCAATCGCTTTCGCGTGCTGGCCAACATGGCGCACGCCCCGCAGGAAGGGCGCAATCTGTTCGCCAAGCTGACCAAGGTCACCGAGCGCTTCCTCGACGTCGCGCTGCAATACGTCGGTGCGATTCCCTACGACGAAGCCGTGCGCAAGGCCGTTCAGAAGCAGCGTGCAGTCTACGAGGCTTATCCGCGGTCAAAATGCGCATTGGCATTCAAGGCCATCGCGCAGAAAGTCGATACCTGGCCGCTGCCGGCCACGCCGCGCGGGCATCTTGAATTCTTCGTCGAGCGCCTGATCAGGCCGGCGAACGACACTCACGAATGACAGCTGCTGGATTCGCTATGTATTACAGCAAGGCTCAGGCGAAGGATGCCCAGCATCGTTTGATCGACCAGTATGCGCCGCTGGTCAAGCGCATTGCCTATCACCTGCTCGCACGGCTGCCGGCCAGCGTCCAGGTCGACGACCTGATCCAGGCCGGAATGATCGGCCTGCTGGAGGCGGCAAAGAAGTACGACGCCGGCAAAGGCGCCAGCTTCGAAACCTACGCCGGTATCCGCATCCGCGGCACCATGCTCGACGAGGTGCGCAAGGGCGACTGGGCGCCGCGTTCGGTGCATCGCAACTCGCGCATGGTCAGCGAGGCGATTCGCGCCATCGAAGCGAAAACCGGACGTGACGCTAAAGATCATGAGGTTGCGGCCGAACTTAAGCTCAGCCTCGATGAGTACTACAGCATTCTCGGCGACACCCTGGGCAGCCGCCTGTTCAGCTTCGACGACCTGTTGCAGGACGGCGAACATGGCGAGTTGCACGACGATGCCGCTAGCACTCATTCCGAGCCGTTTCGCGATCTCGAGGACGAGCGTTTCCAGCAGGCGCTGGCCGATGCCATCACCAACCTGCCCGAACGCGAAAAACTGGTGCTGTCGCTGTACTACGACGAAGAGTTGAATTTGAAGGAAATCGGTCAGGTGCTCGGCGTCAGCGAGTCACGGGTCAGTCAGCTGCATAGCCAGTGCGCCGCCCGTCTGCGTGCCCGCCTCGGCGAATGGCGGGCGAGCTGACCGGTACCCTCACTGCGAGACGTGCTCGGTTGCCGAGATTTTGGGATTTACGGAGGTCGACTTGGACAAGAACATGAAAATCCTCATCGTCGATGACTTCTCGACGATGAGACGAATCATCAAGAACCTCCTGCGAGACCTGGGGTTCACCAACACCGCCGAGGCCGACGACGGCACCACCGCGTTGCCGATGCTCAAGAGCGGCAGCTTCGATTTCCTCGTCACCGACTGGAACATGCCGGGTATGAGCGGCATCGACCTGCTGCGCCACGTGCGTGCCGACGAGCGCCTCAAGCACCTGCCGGTGCTGATGGTGACGGCCGAAGCCAAGCGCGATCAGATCATCGAAGCGGCTCAGGCCGGCGTTAACGGTTACGTCGTCAAGCCCTTCACTGCCCAGGTGCTCAAGGAGAAGATCGAAAAGATCTTCGAGCGCGTCAACGGCTGAAGCAGCAACGCCGCGAGGGCACTATGACGCAAGCAGACCAAAGCCTGGCGGAGTTCGAAGCAACTCTGCAGGCCAATGCACCGCAGCTGATTGAAAGCCTGCAGCAGGGCCGCTTCGACGAGGCGGCGCAGATGTTCAACCAGCTCAACCAGGTCCGTAATCACGGGCTCTATCAAGAAGTTGGCAAGCTCACCCGCGAACTGCACAACGCTATCGTCAAGCTCGAGGTGGACACCTGCGCCACGGGCGGGGATCCGTCGCCGATCACCGATGCAACCGACCGGCTTTCCTACGTGGTGGCGATGACCGAGAAGGCCGCCAACCGCACCATGGATCTGGTCGAGGAGTCGGCGCCGCTGGTGAACTACGTCAGCTACGAAGCCCAGAGCCTGACCGCCGACTGGCAGCGCTTCATGCGCCGCGAGATGAATGCCGAGCAGTTCCGCGAGCTGGTCCGGCGCATCGACCAGTACCTGCAGCGCTCGATGAACGATGGTAGCCAGCTGTCGCAGAACCTCAGCGAAATCATGCTGGCGCAGGACTTTCAGGACCTGACCGGGCAGGTGATCAAGCGCGTCACGCGGCTCATCACCGAGCTGGAAAGCAACCTGGTCAACCTGGTGGCAATGGCCGGGCAGGTCGATCGCGTGGCCGGCATCCAGCACGACCGCGACGCGATGCGCGCCGAGCAGGAAAAGAAAAAACAAGAGAAAGAGCCTTCCAACGGTGAAGGTCCGCAGATGCATGCCGATATACGTGAGGACGTCGTATCCGGACAGGACGACGTGGACGATCTGCTTTCGAGCCTGGGCTTTTAGGGGAATTGCAATATGAGCTTCGACGCCGATGAAGAAATCCTCCAGGATTTCCTGGTAGAGGCCGGCGAGATTCTCGAACTGTTGTCAGAGCAGTTGGTGGAGCTGGAAAGCAGCCCCGACGACATGGCGTTGCTCAATGCAATTTTTCGCGGGTTCCACACGGTCAAGGGCGGGGCGGGCTTCCTGCAGCTTAACGAGCTGGTGGAATGCTGCCACATCGCCGAGAACGTCTTCGACATCCTGCGCAAGGGCGAGCGCCGGGTGGATTCCGAGCTGATGGACGTGGTGCTGCAGGCGCTGGACGCCGTCAATGCCATGTTCAGTCAGGTTCGCGAGCGCGTCGAGCCGACCCCGGCAACCCCTGAGCTGCTGGCGGCGCTGGCGCGTCTGGCCGAGCCGGCGTCGGCGGATGCTCCCAGCGTGGCGGCAGAAGTCGCGGCGCCGGTGGCGGCGGACGACGAGTTCGAACAGATGCTGCAGGCCATCGACACGCCGGCTGCAGTCGGATCCGCAACGGCGGCGAGCGATGAAATCACCGACGATGAGTTCGAGTCGCTGCTCGACCAGCTGCACGGCAAGGGCCAGTTCAGTGCCGCACCTGCCGAAGCGGAGACGCCAGCAGAGCCGGTAGTGGCCGCGGGCGACGAGATCACCGACGAAGAATTCGAGGCGCTGCTCGACCAACTGCACGGCAAAGGGCAGTTCAACGAGCCTGCCGCCACGCCTGCGTCAGCACCCGCGGTAGCCGAGACCCGCGCCCCGGCGGCCGGCGACAATATCACCGACGACGAATTCGAAGCGCTGCTCGATCAGTTGCACGGCAAGGGCAAGTTCGAGCCCGAGAGCGTGGCGCCGGTCGCTGCAGTAGCGGCAGCGGCTCAGCCCGCAGCAGTGGCCAAGAGCGCGCCGCGCCAGCCCGCTGCCGCGCCGAGCAAGGCAGAGGCGGCGCCGCGCGCAGCGGCTCCGGCCGAGAAGCCGGCCAGCGACGCGGAAACCACCGTACGGGTCGATACCGCCCGGCTCGACGAGATCATGAATATGGTCGGCGAGCTGGTGCTGGTGCGTAACCGTCTGGTGCGCCTGGGTGCCAACAGCGGCGACGAGGCCATGTCCAAGGCCGTGTCCAACCTCGACGTGGTCACCGCCGATCTGCAGAGCGCGGTGATGAAGACGCGCATGCAGCCGATCAAGAAAGTCTTCGGCCGCTTCCCGCGGCTGGTTCGCGATCTGGCGCGTAACCTGAAGAAAGAGATCAACCTGGAGCTGGTGGGCGAAGAGACCGATCTAGACAAGAACCTCGTCGAGGCGCTGGCCGATCCGCTGGTGCACCTGGTGCGCAATGCCGTCGACCACGGCATCGAGTCGCCGGAGGACCGCGAGGCCGCCGGCAAACCGCGCGTCGGACGCGTGGTGCTGTCCGCGGAGCAGGAGGGCGACCACATCCTGCTGATGATCACCGACGACGGCAAAGGGATGGACGCGAACATCCTGCGTGCCAAGGCGGTGGAGAAGGGCATGCTGGACAAGGATGCCGCCGAGCGCCTGAGTGATCTGGAGTGCTACAACCTGATCTTCGCGCCCGGTTTCTCGACCAAGACCGAGATTTCCGACGTGTCCGGCCGTGGCGTCGGCATGGACGTGGTCAAGACCAAGATTTCCCAGCTCAACGGCACGGTCAACGTGTTCTCCACCAAGGGCCAGGGCTCGCGGGTGGTGATCAAGGTGCCGCTGACCCTGGCGATCATGCCGACGCTGATGGTCATGCTCGGCAACCAGGCATTCGCTTTCCCGCTGGTCAACGTCAACGAGATCTTCCACCTCGACCTGTCGCGCACCAATGTGGTGGATGGCCAGGAGGTGGTCATCGTCCGCGACAAGGCACTGCCGCTGTTCTATCTCAAGCGCTGGCTGGTGCAGGGCGCCGAGCATGACGAGCAGCGTGAGGGGCACGTGGTCATTCTCAGCGTCGGCAACCAGAGCATCGGCTTCGTCGTCGACCAGCTGGTGGGTCAGGAAGAGGTGGTGATCAAGCCGCTCGGCAAGATGCTGCAGGGTACGCCCGGCATGTCCGGCGCGACCATTACCGGCGATGGCCGCATCGCCCTGATCCTCGATGTTCCCAGCATGCTCAAGCGCTACGCGCGTCGGGTGTGACAGACCGGCAGGGGTCGTGACGGGCCACTGCCGCTAGGAGTGTTTTATGGCAGTCAAGGTCCTGGTGGTCGACGATTCGGGGTTCTTCCGCCGGCGTGTCTCGGAGATCCTCGCCTCGGATCCCGGTATCCAGGTGGTCGGCACCGCCACCAACGGTCGCGAGGCCATCGATCAGGTACTGGCGCTCAAGCCGGATGTTGTCACCATGGACTATGAAATGCCCATGATGGACGGCATTACCGCCGTGCGGCAGATCATGCAGCGCTGTCCCACGCCGGTGCTGATGTTCTCGTCGCTGACTCACGAAGGCGCCCGGGTCACGCTCGATGCGCTCGACGCCGGCGCGGTGGACTATCTGCCGAAGAACTTCGAGGATGTCTCGCGTAACCCGGAGAAGGTCAAGCAACTGCTGTGCGAGAAGATCCATACCGTCTCGCGCAGTAACCGGCGCTACGGCAGCTGGAGCGGTACGGCAGCGCCCGCACCGACCCCGGTCGCCCGCAGCACGCCGCTGACGACCGGGGCCGTGTCACCGCGCGCCAGCACCTCTCCGGCGCCCGTCGCCGCGGCACCCAAACGCAAGGCCTACAAGCTGGTCGCCATCGGCACCTCGACCGGCGGCCCGGTGGCGCTGCAGCGGGTGCTGACCCAGTTGCCAGCCAGTTTCCCGGCGCCGATCGTGCTGATCCAGCACATGCCGGCGGCGTTCACCAAGGCCTTCGCCGAGCGCCTCGACAAGCTCTGCAAGATTCGCGTCAAAGAAGCCGAGGACGGCGATTTGCTGCGCCCCGGGCTTGCGCTGCTGGCGCCGGGCGGCAAGCAGATGATGATCGACGGACGCGGGGCGGTGCGCATCCTGCCCGGCGATGAACGACTGAACTACAAGCCGTGCGTGGACATCACCTTCGGCTCGGCGGCCAAGTCTTTTCACGACAAGGTGCTGGCGGTGGTGCTCACCGGCATGGGCGCCGATGGCCGCGAGGGTGCGCGCCTGCTCAAGCAGAGCGGCAGTCAGGTGTGGGCGCAGGACGAGGCCAGCTGCGTGATCTATGGCATGCCGATGGCGGTGGTTAAGGCGAATCTCAGCGACGCCGTCTACAGCCTGGACGATATCGGTCGCCATCTCACCGAGGCGTGCATCTAGATGGATGTTCTCAGCCTGATCGGGCTGGTGCTGGCCTTTGTCGCCATCGTCGGCGGCAATTTCCTCGAAGGCGGGCACATTTCCTCGTTGCTCAACGGGCCGGCCGCTCTCATCGTGCTGGGCGGCACCCTGGGCGCGGTGCTGCTGCAGACGCCAATCGCGGTGTTCATGCGTGCGGTGTCCATCGCGCGCTGGATCTTCTTCCCGCCGCGCATCGATATGAACGGCGGCATTCAACTGGTCACCGGCTGGAGCAACACCGCGCGCAAGGAGGGCCTGCTGGGCCTGGAGCCGGCGGCTGAAACCGAGCCCGATCCCTATGCGCGCAAGGGCCTGCAACTGCTGGTCGATGGCGCCGAGCCGGAAGTCATTCGCAGCATCCTCGAGGTCGACCTGTACACCCAGGAGAGCCGTGACCTGCGCGCGGCCAAGGTCTACGAGAGCATGGGCGGCTACGCGCCGACCGTTGGCATCATCGGCGCGGTGATGGGCCTGATTCATGTGATGGGCAACCTCGCCGACCCCAGCCAGCTGGGCAACGGCATCGCCGTGGCGTTCGTCGCGACCATCTACGGCGTCGGCGTGGCCAACCTGCTGGTGCTGCCGATCGGCAACAAGCTCAAGAGCGTGGTGCAGCGGCAGACGGCCTATCGCGAGATGCTGCTCGAAGGCGTGCTGTCGATCGCCGAGGGTGAGAATCCGCGTTCCATCGAAATGAAGCTGCAGGGCTTCATCGACTGAGGCCGCCGCGATGGCACGACGCAGACACGCCGAAGAGCATGAGAATCACGAGCGCTGGATGGTGTCCTACGCGGACTTCATTACCCTGCTGTTCGCCTTCTTCGTGGTGATGTACTCGATCTCGTCGGTGAACGAGGGCAAGTACAAGATCCTCTCCGATTCATTGGTCGGCGTGTTCAACCAGGTCGATCGCGCGGTCAAGCCGATCCCTATCGGTGAGGAGCGGCCACGCACCACCAGCCCGGCGCTGTCGGAGGTCGATCAGCCGACCGGGCAGTCGCTGCTGGAGCAGAGCGTTTCCGATCCGCTGCAAAGCATTGCGCAGAGCATGCGCGAGACCTTCGGCGAGCTGATTGCCGATGGCCAGCTGACGGTGCGCGGCAACGAGCTGTGGATCGAGATCGAGCTCAATTCCAGCCTGCTGTTTCCCAGCGGCGATGCCATTCCCAACGATCTGGCCTTCGATCTGATCGCCCGGGTGGCGGCGATTCTCGCGCCGTTCGACAACCCGATCCATGTCGAAGGGTTCACCGACAACCTGCCGATCAGCACCGCCAAGTTTCCGACCAACTGGGAGCTTTCCGCAGCGCGCGCCGGCAGCGTGGTGCGCATGCTGGCTGCCGATGGTGTCGATCCGGCACGCATGGCGGCGGTGGGCTACGGCGAGTTCCAGCCGGTGGCGGACAATGCGACCCCCGAGGGACGCGCGCGCAATCGGCGTGTGGTGCTGGTGGTGTCGCGCAATCTCGACGTGCGCCGCAGCGTTACCGGCACCGGTAGCAGCAACGCGCGGGCGGACGCGGCGTTGCAGCGAGCTGGCACACAAACTGCACCGGTCAGCGGCAATTCGGCGCACTAGGGCGCCTTCGTCAAATCACCGTCGTCGCGGGGCCTGGCAGTCGCCGGCCCGCTCGGATTCGGATGGAATGTGCGCAATGAGAGTCTGGGCAGTAGCCAATCAAAAGGGCGGGGTGGGCAAGACCACCACGTCGATCGCGCTGGCAGGCTTGCTCGCCGATGCGGGCAAGCGGGTGGTGGTGCTCGATCTCGACCCTCATGGGTCGATGACCAGCTATTTCGGCCATGACCCGGATAACCTCGAGCACAGCGTCTTCGATCTGTTTCAGCACAACGGCAGCGTACCCGAGGGCTTGCCGTGGCAGTTGCTGCTGTCGACCAGTCATGAGCGTATCTCGCTGTTGCCGTCCAGTACCGTGCTCGCCACGCTGGAGCGCCAGTCGCCCGGGCAGAACGGTCTGGGCCTGGTCATCGCCAAGAGTCTGTCGCAGCTGTGGCAGGACTTCGATTACGCCATCATCGACAGCCCGCCGCTGCTCGGCGTATTGATGGTCAATGCGCTGGCGGCCAGCCAACAGCTGGTGATTCCGGTACAGACCGAATTCCTCGCGATGAAGGGGCTGGAGCGGATGGTCGGCACGCTGGCGATGATCAATCGTTCGCGCAAACAGCCGCTGCCTTATGTCATCGTGCCGACCCTGTTCGACCGCCGGACGCAGGCGTCGATGAATACCCTCAAGGTGTTGCGTGCCGGTTACCCGGACAGCCTGTGGCCAGCGTTCATCCCGATCGATACGCGCCTGCGCGACGCCAGCCGGGCGGGGCTCACGCCGTCGCAGTTCGACTCGGGCAGCCGGGCGGTGCTGGCGTACCGCGCGCTGCTCAAGCATCTGCTGTCACTGCAGACCTCGCCCGAGGCAGCCTGACATGCTGACGAAGTGTCGGATGACCGGCTCAAGTTCGCCTTGGCACTGGCCGATAGCCTGTCTGAATTTTCAACAGAAGTGGGTCCCATGAGCCGCGCCGTTCTCACCGAAACTCGCTCCCAGCTCGCGCTGCAGTCGTATCTCGATGCGCTGCTGCAGGACGCGACGGTCGAGCTGGCGGAGTCGGTCAGCCTGGACGAGTTCCAGGCCGCCGTGCTGGAGGAGCAGCAGCGCGATAACCTGCGCCAGGTCGAGACCGTTAGCGAGTTGCCGGCGGAAAGCCCGCCGGCGACCACGGTGGTCGCCGAGATTGCCGTGCCGGCTGCCGTAGTCGAGCCGGTCGTGGAGCTGAGCGTGGCGGCGGCATCGGCGGCTGAACCGCCGGCGCTCGACCCGCACCAGCCGCCCCAGTGGGGGGAGCAGCCGTTCGAGTGTCTGCTGTTCGATGTCGCCGGGCTGACCCTGGCCGTGCCGTTGGTCTGCCTCGGTTCGATCTACCCGCTGACGGGGCAGGAACTGACGCCACTGTTCGGCCAGCCGGACTGGTTTCTCGGCATATTGCCGAGCCACGCCGGCAATCTGAAGGTGCTGGATACCGCACGCTGGGTCATGCCCGACCGCTATCGCGATGACTTCCGCGAGGGCCTGCAGTACGTGATTTCCGTGCAAGGTTACGAATGGGGGTTGGCGGTGCATCAGGTCAGCCGCTCGATCCGTCTGGACCCGCGCGAAGTGAAATGGCGTACGCAGCGCAATCAGCGGCCGTGGCTGGCCGGTACGGTGATCGAACACATGTGCGCGCTGGTGGATGTCACCGCGCTCGCCGAGCTGATCGCCAGTGGCGCGGTCAGGCAGCTGCACCCGGCATCGACAAGGAAACATTGAGATTGATACGCGCCGGACGCATCCGTCGGCTCCGGTGCAACCGACAAATCGACCGCTGCGGCGGTATCTGAAAAAGGGTGGGACTATGAAGATGACGTCTGCGCAGGGTTCCGATGATCCTGTCCTGCAATGGGTAACCTTCCGTCTGGACAACGAGACCTACGGCATCAATGTGATGCAGGTGCAGGAAGTGTTGCGCTATACCGAAATTGCGCCGGTCCCTGGTGCGCCGAGCTACGTGCTGGGCATCATCAACCTGCGCGGTAATGTGGTCACGGTGATCGACACGCGCCAGCGCTTCGGTCTGGCACCGGCGCCGGTTTCCGACAACACGCGCATCGTGATCATCGAGGCCGACCGTCAGGTCATCGGCATCATGGTCGACAGCGTCGCCGAGGTGGTTTATTTGCGTCAGTCGGAAATCGAGACCGCGCCGAACGTGGGTAACGACGAATCGGCCAAGTTCATTCAGGGTGTGTGCAACAAGAACGGTGAGCTGCTGATCCTGGTTGAACTGGACAAGATGATGACGGAAGAGGAATGGGCGGAACTTGAGAGCATCTGATCCATGCTGATCGTGTCGCTGGTCGCGTCGGTCGTCGCCCTGGCCCTCGGTTGCCTGGGGCTACTGGGCTTCTGCGTGTGGCTGCTGCGCCAGCAGCGGCGCCAGGCTGAAGAACAGGCCAAGCGCGACGCTGTCCGCGACCGACGCATCAAGGATCTGGTCCAGCAACTGGACGTCTACGCCGAAGGCAGTGCGCGCATGGGCGATCGGCTCGAGGAGCTGGCCCGCCTGGTGGCGCCGCTGCCGGACAAGCTGGTGCAGCTCGAGCAGCGCGATCCCAACAATTTCTCGTTCAGCCAGGCCGCCAAACTGGTTGGCATGGGCGCCAGCGTGGACGACCTCACGCATTCCTGCGGCCTCTCGCAATCCGAGGCCGAGCTGATGAGCAAGCTGCACAAGGCGCGCAAGCCCTGACAGCTGGCCATGCGTCGCCCGCTGACGTGTTGGTTGGAACCTCGCCTCGCCGTATTTCTCCAAATCTCCACGAGCTTTGCTGCGCGGTGCAGTCGCCGCGGGCCGAGGAGGCGTGGGCGATGGTGCGCGTACTGATTCTGCTGCTGTGCATGGTGCCGCTGAGTGGGCTGACGCGGGAGGCGCCACAGGAAGTGCATGGCGCGCTGACGGTGAATGCTCACCAGGCCAAACGTCTGCACGAGCTGGGCGCGATGTTCGTCGATATCCGCCCCATGCGCGAGTGGACCTGGGGGCATGTGCAGGGTGCGCTGCACCTCGATCTGGCGACGGGCTTCGGCATCCTGGCGAGCCAGAACATTCCGCGCAGCGTGCCGCTGGTGATCTATTGCGACAGCGAAATCTGCCCCGGCAGTGCGCAGGCTGCGCGGATGGCGGTGGCGTGGGGATATCGCCAGGTCTTCTATTTCCGCGACGGCTATTTCGCCTGGCAGCTGGAAGATTTCCCGCAGGAGAAAGGCAGCGACGACACCTACACCGCGCTCAGCGCTCTGGTGCGTTGAGCAGCGGTGGCAACGCGGCGGGCGCCGCTTGCGGATCGAAGTCAGCAGGGCGCTTGCCTTTGAGATACCAGGCGAAGGCGATGATCTCCGCGATTACGCGATACAGTTCCGGCGGGATCTCGTCGCCCAGCTCCAGGCGCGCGAGCAGCTTGACCAGCTCGGCGTTTTCGTAGATCGGCACCTCGTGTTCGCGGGCGATCGCCAGAATCATCTCCGCCAGTTCGTCGTCGCCCTTGGCGCTCAGGGTTGGGGTATGCCGGCCATCGTAACTGAGGGCAATCGCCTGGCGTGGCTGCTGGTCGTTCATGCGGTTTCATCCACGAAACGCTGATCCAGCGACGTACGCGGTCCCTGCGGTGGCACCCCTTGCCGACAGGCCAGCTCGCCGACGTTGAGACCGGCGGCTTGCAGGCGTTCGCGCAGATGTTCGAGTTCGCTGGCGATCAGCTCGGCGGTTTCGCCGCGTTCGGCCCACAGCTGGCTGGACAGGCTGCCGCGCAGCAGCTGTGCCTGGACCTGCAAGGGGCCCAAGGGCTGGATGTCGAAAGCCAGTTCGATCTTCCAGAGCGTGTCCGGTTGTTCCTTGTCGCTCTGGCGCTGGCTCTGCTCGCGCTGCACTTTGATCTGCAGGGGCACGATGTCGCGCTGGTCGCGCATCGGTACCTCCAGCTGCCAGGTCGTCAGCTGGACACCATCCGGTAGCGTTTGCGTCTGCGCCAGACTCGACAGTTGATGCGTCTGCAGGCGTGAGACCGCGGCCGCGGCGAGCTTGAGCAGCAGCTCCAGATCAGCCTGTTCGTCCTGACCATCCGGCAGCTTGCCGCCCAGCGGACTGCCGCCGAGGGGAAAGCCCAACGCCAGCTGGCGTGCATTGTTCTGGCCGAGAGCCCCCAGCGCGCTACGGGCAAATGCCGGCAACGCCTGGCCGGTTGCCGCGCCCAGCTGTGCCGCGGCCTGCGGAGTGCTGCCCGGCAGGTTGGGCAGCTGCGCCATCAGCCTCAGCAGTGCGGCCTTGAGATCGCCGGCGACCCCGGCGGTGTGCCCGCTCAGCAAATGTGCCTCGAGAAACGCTCCGCTGGCGGCGAAGGCCCGGGCCACCCCTTGAGGATCGCTTAGTTGCTGGACGCCGGGTAGCAGGCCGAGGAGCTTTCCGGCGGCGTCGCGCAGGCCGTCGGGCAGCGTATTGCCGAGCGCCGCCAAGGCTTGGAAAACACCACTCAGCGGTGCCTGCCGACCGTGCTGGGCAGCCAGCTGCTGGCCGAGCAGCAGCCGGTCGAACAGGCCGCTCAACGGCACGAAGCTCAATGCCTGGCTGCCCTGGACCTGGGCCGTCAGCAGGCTGCCGAGTGCCAGCGGGGTGCTGGTCTCGAGCTGCAGTTTCTGCCCGGCCAGCGGGGAGTTGAGCAGGCTGAGCACGACTTGGAATGTGGGGCGGCCATCGCCGCCGTTCTGCTGGCCGGTGGCGATCACCCTACCTTGCAGGATGCTGCCGGCCGGCAGCAGTGCCAGGTCGATGCTCTGCAGTGGTTGGTTGCGTCCCGGTTGCGGCTGCGCCAGCAGGCGGCTGTCCGACAGTGCCGCCACTGCGTAGCTGGCGCCGGGCGGCACCGGGCGTGCACTTTGGGCTTCGACGGTGGCCTGGCGACCGTTCTCCAGCGTCAGGCGCAACACCAGCTGGAAGCTCTGTGCGGTTTCCTTGACGGAAACGACTTCGGCCTGCGCGCTCTCGCCAGCCCCCAGCAGGCCCTGCATCGGCTGCAGCAACCTGAGCGCCACATCGAGCGCGGCAGTACTGGCGCGCGGGGTGGTGGGCGGCGGGACGGGAGAAGCGCTCTTGATCTCGGTCATTTTTCCTCAAATGCTCTTACAACCTTTCGCTTCCGCAGCCTTTGGTGCAAGGGGTTGCCATGTATAATTCCGACCGCCCTCGGGTGGCCGCCTGAATTATAGCGGCCACGCTCTTTTCATCTTGAGGTATCGCCGGCGTGTCAAATCCCTTTCTCGAAGCTGTGGCGCTCGCCTGTGAGCGGGATTGGCGCCTGCTGTTCGAGCAGCTTGAATTGCGCCTGGAGAAAGGCCAGATGCTGCAGATATCCGGCCCCAACGGCAGCGGCAAGACCAGCCTGCTGCGTCTGCTCTGCGGGCTGATGCAGCCGACCGCCGGGCAAATCCTGATCCGGGGCCGGCCTCTTGAGTCTCAGCGTAGCGAACTGGCGCGCAACCTGCTGTGGATCGGCCATGCCGCCGGCATCAAGGGGCTGCTCACGCCGGAGGAGAATCTCGCCTGGCTCTGCGCCTTGCACCAGCCGGCCGACCGCGAGGCGATCTGGCAGGCGCTGGCGCAGGTCGGTCTGCGCGGTTTCGAGGATGTACCCTGTCACACGCTTTCTGCCGGACAGCAGCGCCGCGTCGCTCTGGCGCGGCTGTATCTGGCGCCGCCGCCGCTGTGGATTCTCGACGAACCGTTCACCGCGCTCGACAAGCACGGCGTGGCCCAGCTGGAAGGCCATCTGGCGCGCCACTGCGAGCAGGGCGGCCTGGTGGTACTTACCACGCATCACACGCTGACGGAAAAACCGGCCGGCTACCGTGAACTGGATCTGGGGCAGCGGGCCGCATGAGCAGCGTCTTCACTCTTCTGTTGGCTCGCGAGGCGCGCCTGCTGTTTCGCCGCCCGGCCGAGCTGGCCAACCCGCTGGTGTTCTTTGCCATCGTCATTGCGCTGTTTCCGCTGGCGGTCGGCCCAGAGTCGCAATTGTTGCAGACGATTTCGCCAGGGCTGGTATGGGTCGCGGCGCTGTTGGCCGTGCTGCTCTCGCTGGACGGGCTGTTTCGCAGCGATTTTGAGGACGGTTCACTCGAGCAGTGGGTCGTTTCGCCGCACCCGCTGGCGCTTCTGGTGCTCGCCAAGGTGCTGGCACACTGGATGTTCTCGGGGCTGGCGTTGGTCTTGCTGGCTCCCTTGCTCGGGCTGATGCTCGGCCTGCCGATGAGCGCGATGCCGGTGTTGCTGCTGTCGCTGCTGCTGGGGACGCCGATCCTCAGTCTGCTCGGCGCGGTCGGCGCGGCGCTGACCGTTGGCCTCAAGCGTGGTGGCCTGTTGCTCGCGCTGTTGATTCTGCCCTTGTACATCCCGGTGCTGATTCTTGGCAGCGGGGCTCTGCAGGCGGCCTTGCAGGGACTGCCCGCCGCCGGCCATCTGTTATGGCTGGCCAGCCTGACCGCCCTGGCGGTTACTCTGACCCCCTTTGCGATTGCCGCCGGGCTGAAGATCAGCGTCGGCGAGTAGCGGTACATAACGCCGGCCGGAGTCGCTAAGCTCATGCGGCCGCTGAAATGGATTGTCGAGGCCGGGTTTTCGGTCTCTTACCACGATGAGTCATTCGATGAACTGGACATGGTTTCACAAGCTGGGTTCGCCCAAGTGGTTCTACGAGATCAGCGGCCGCTGGCTGCCGTGGCTGGGCTGGAGCGCGGCTATCCTCATCGTCGTGGGAACGATCTGGGCGCTGGCGTTCGCCCCCGAGGATTACCAGCAGGGCAACAGCTTTCGCATCATCTACATCCACGTTCCGGCGGCGTTCCTCGCCCAGTCGGTTTACGTGATGCTGGCCGTGGCGGGTGTGGTCGGTCTGGTCTGGAAGATGAAGCTCGCCGACGTGGCGTTGCAGCAGGCCGCGCCCATCGGGGCCTGGATGACCTTCATCGCACTGCTAACCGGCGCGGTCTGGGGCAAGCCCACCTGGGGCGCCTGGTGGGTGTGGGATGCACGCCTGACCTCGATGCTGATCCTGCTGTTCCTCTATTTCGGCGTGATCGCGCTCGGTCAGGCGATCAGCAATCGTGACAGCGCCGCCAAGGCCTGTGCGGTGCTGGCGATCGTCGGCGTGGTGAACATTCCGATCATCAAATACTCGGTCGAATGGTGGAATACCCTGCACCAGCCGGCCACCTTCAAGGTCACCGAGAAACCGGCGATGCCCGTCGAGATGTGGCTGCCTCTGCTGGTCATGGTGCTGGGCTTCTACTGTTTCTTCGCCGCCGTGCTGCTGATGCGCATGCGCCTGGAAGTACTGCGCCGCGAGTCGCGTAGCAGCTGGGCGAAAACCGAAGTCACCGCTTTGGTGGGGAAAATGTCGTGAATTTTTCATCCTTCGCCGATTTCATCGCCATGGGCAACCACGGCCTGTACGTCTGGACCTCCTATGGCATCAGCCTGGCGGTACTGATCCTGAACGCGGCGCTGCCGATGCTGGCGCGTCGCCGTTACCTGCAAGACGAGGCGCGCCGTTTGCGCCGGGAGGAAGTGAAGTGAATCCGGTGCGCAAGAAACGCCTGTTCATCGTGCTGGCGATCCTGGCTGGCGTCGGTATCGCCGTCGCCTTGGCCCTGTCGGCGCTGCAGCAGAACATCAACCTGTTCTACACGCCGACGCAGATCGCCAATGGTGAAGCGCCCGAGGGCACGCGAATTCGCGCCGGCGGGCTGGTGGAAACCGGCTCGGTGCAGCGTTCCAGCGATTCGCTGAGCGTGTCCTTCCGCGTGACCGACGGTGTGGAGACGGTGACGATCAACTATCAGGGCATCCTGCCGGATTTGTTTCGCGAAGGGCAGGGCATCGTCGCGCTGGGGCGGGTGAACGCCGATGGCGTGCTGGTCGCTGACGAAGTGCTGGCCAAGCACGATGAAAACTACATGCCGCCGGAGGTATCGCAGGCGCTCGAGAAGAGCGGCATGATGAAGCACTACGAGGGCGGCAAGCAGGAGTACGCGAAATGATTCCTGAACTTGGCCATCTGGCGATGATCCTCGCGCTGTGCCTGGCCTGTGTGCAGGGCACATTGCCGCTGATCGGCGCCTGGCGTGGTGATCGGCAATGGATGAGTCTGGCGCAGCCGGCGGCCTGGGGGCAGTTCGCGTTCCTCGCCTTCGCGTTCGTCTGTCTGACCTATGCGTTCATGGTCGACGACTTCTCCGTTTCCTACGTGGCGCAGAACTCCAACAGCGCGTTGCCCTGGTACTACAAGTTCAGCGCGGTATGGGGCGCTCACGAGGGCTCGCTGCTGCTCTGGGCTTTCATCCTGTCGGCCTGGACCTTTGCCGTCTCGGTGTTCTCGCGGCAACTGCCGGAAGAAATGCTGGCGCGCGTGCTGGGGGTAATGGGGCTGATCAGCATCGGCTTTCTGTTGTTCCTCATTGTCACCTCCAACCCGTTCGACCGCCTGCTGCCGCAGTCGCCGACGGATGGCCGTGATCTCAACCCGTTGTTGCAGGACTTCGGTCTGGTGGTGCACCCGCCGATGCTTTACATGGGTTACGTCGGCTTCTCTGTGGCCTTCGCCTTCGCTATCGCGGCATTGCTCGGCGGGCGCCTGGACGCGGCCTGGGCGCGCTGGTCGCGCCCCTGGACGCTGGTGGCCTGGGCATTTCTTGGCATCGGTATCGCGCTGGGCTCCTGGTGGGCCTATTACGAACTGGGCTGGGGTGGCTGGTGGTTCTGGGATCCGGTGGAAAACGCCTCGTTCATGCCCTGGCTGGTCGGCACGGCGCTGATCCATTCGCTGGCCGTCACCGAGAAACGCGGTGTGTTCAAGAGCTGGACGGTACTGCTGGCGATCGCCGCGTTCTCGCTCAGCCTGCTGGGCACCTTCCTGGTGCGTTCCGGCGTGCTGACCTCCGTGCACGCGTTTGCAACGGATCCTGAGCGCGGCGTGTTCATCCTGGTCTTCCTGCTGTTGGTGGTGGGCGGTTCGCTGACGCTGTTCGCCCTGCGTGCGCCAGTGGTCAAGAGCCAGGTCGGCTTCGGCCTGTGGTCACGTGAAACGCTGCTGCTGATCAACAACCTGCTGCTGGTGGTCGCCACGGCGATGATCCTGCTCGGCACGCTGTATCCGCTGCTACTCGATGCGCTATCGGGAGCCAAACTGTCGGTGGGACCACCTTATTTCAACGCCATGTTCGTACCGCTGATGGCAGCGCTGTTACTGGCCCTTGCGGTCGGCATTCTGGTGCGCTGGAAGGACACGCCATTGCGCTGGCTGCTGGGCATGCTGACACCAGTGCTGATCGCCAGTGCAGTGCTCGGCGGGTTGGGCGCGCTCGCGTTCGGAGACTTCCACTGGGCGGTACTGGCTGTCAGCTTCCTGGCGGCCTGGGTAGTCCTGGCGAGCGTGCGTGACCTGCTCGACAAGACCCGGCACAAAGGGCTGCTGAACGGAATGCGCAGCCTGGCGCCAAGCTACTGGGGCATGCATCTGGCGCATATCGGCCTGGTGATGTGTGCGCTGGGCGTCGTCCTCACCAGCCAACAGAGTGCCGAGCGCGACCTTCGCCTGGCGCCGGGCGAGTCGCTAGAGCTGGGTGGCTATCAGTTCGTCTTCGAAGGCGCGCAGCATCACGAAGGGCCGAACTACACCTCCGATCGCGCCACCATTCGCGTACTCGACGGTGATCGCCAGATCGCCGTTCTGCACCCCGAGAAACGCCTCTATACCGTGCAGCAGATGCCGATGACCGAGGCAGGCATCGACGCAGGCTTTACCCGTGACCTCTACGTGGCGCTGGGCGAGCCGCTGGGCGATGGCGCCTGGGCCGTACGCGTGCATATCAAACCCTTCGTGCGCTGGATCTGGCTCGGTGGGTTGATGATGGCCTTTGGCGGCATGCTGGCGGCAAGTGACCGGCGGTATCGGGTCAAGGTGAAAACCCGCGTGCGTGAAGCGCTGGGGCTGGCTGGACAAGGAGCCTGATGTGAAACGAGTGTTGATGTTGCTGCCGCTGGCGATCTTTCTGGTAGTGGCGGTATTTCTGTATCGCGGGCTGTTCCTCGATCCGACCGAGTTGCCTTCGGCACTGATCGGCAAGCCGTTTCCAGCGTTCGAGCTGCCAGCGGTGGAAGGTGACCGGCAGGTGCGCCGCGAGGACTTGCTGGGCAAGCCGGCGCTGGTGAACGTCTGGGCGACCTGGTGTCCGACCTGCAAGGCCGAGCACACCATGCTCAACCGCCTGGCGGAGCAGGGCGTCGTGATTCACGGCATCAACTACAAGGATGAAAACGCCAAGGCACAGCAGTGGCTCAAGGATTTCCTCGATCCCTACCAGCTGAACATCAGTGATCCGGATGGCAAGCTGGGCTTGGACCTGGGCGTCTATGGTGCGCCGGAAACCTTCCTGATCGACAAGAACGGCATCATTCGCCACAAGTACGTTGGGGCGATCGACGAGCGAGTCTGGCGCGAGCAGCTGGCGGCGCTTTACCAGGAGCTGGTGGACGAATGAAATCGATGATCCGCACGCTGCTGTTCGGTTTGCTCGTCAGCGCTACCGCACATGCTGCCATCGACACCTATGACTTCAAGAACGAAGCCGAGCGCGAGCGTTACCGCACGCTCACCGAAGAGCTGCGCTGTCCGAAGTGCCAGAACCAGAACATCGCCGACTCCAACGCGCCGATTGCAATGGACCTGCGCGAAGAGATTTTCCGCATGCTGGAAGAAGGCAAGAGCAACGACGAGATCGTCGCCTACCTGGTCGATCGCTATGGCGATTTCGTGCGCTACAACCCGCCGGTAAACACCACCACACTGCTGCTCTGGTACGGCCCGGCGGGCCTGCTGATTCTTGGTTTCGGTGTCCTGACGGTGATCCTGGTCCGCCGTCGCCGCGCGGATGCCGCACCTGCGGCAAGAACCCTTTCCGATGCCGAGCGCAAACGCCTCGCCACGTTGCTGGATAAAAAAGACTCATGATCGATTTCTGGATTGCTGCCGGCGTATTGCTGCTGGTGGCTCTGGCCTTTCTGCTGCTACCGATCCTGCGCGGGCGCAAGGCCCAGGCGGAAGAAGACCGCACCGCACTAAATGTCGCCCTGTATCAGGAGCGTCTCGCTGAGCTTGCTGCCCAGCGGGCCGCCGGCACCCTTACCGAGGAGCAACTAGAAGCCGGGCGCGCCGATGCCGCACGCGAGCTGCTGGACGATACCGAGGGCAGCGACGCCACGCGCAGCGCGCGGTTGGGACGTGCGGTGCCGCTGCTGGCGGCGCTGCTGGTGCCTCTGCTCGGCTACGGTCTGTACTTGCACTGGGGCGCCAGCGATAAGGTCGAGCTGGCCCGCCAGTTCGGCGAGCAGCCGCGCTCTCTCGAGGAAATGACGTTGCGCCTGGAGCGGGCTGTCGAAGCGCAGCCCGATTCCGCCGAGGGCTGGTACTTCCTCGGGCGGACATATATGAACCAGGAGCGTCCGGCTGACGCCGCCAAGGCGTTCGCCCGCGTGATCGAGTTGGCCGGCCGGCAGCCAGAGCTGCTTGGGCAGTGGGCACAGGCGCAGTATTTCGCCGGCAATCGGCAGTGGACGAAGGAACTGCAGGCGCTGACTGACGAAGCCTTGCGCGCCGATCCGCAGGAGGTGACCAGTCTTGGTCTGCTGGGGATCGCGGCGTACGAGGAAGGCCGCTTTCAGGATGCGATTGGCTTCTGGGAGCGTCTGGTGGCCACGCTGCCGGAAGAGGACCCGTCCCGTGAGGCGATCAAGGGCGGTATTGCCCGCGCGCGTGAGCAGATTGGCGAGACAGCAGCTGCGCCGGCGGCAGCCGGAGAATCGGCGGCGGTTCGGCTTCAGATCGAGGTTACCTTGGACCCGTCGCTGCAGGACGATGTGCGTCCGGATGACAGCGTATTCGTGTTCGCCCGTGCCGTATCGGGGCCGGCGATCCCGTTGGCGGCCAAGCGCCTGCGCGTTGCCGATCTGCCGGCCAACATCAGCCTGGGCGACGCGGATGCGATGATGCCGCAGCTGAAGATGTCCAATTACCCTGAGGTGAAGTTGGTGGCGCGCATTTCGCGCGAGGGTAATGCAACCAAAGGTGAGTGGGCGGGTCAGAGCGAAGCGTTGAAAACCGCAGGTGGCGACAAAACGATTCGCCTGATGATCGACAAGCCCGACGCTCCTTGACGCGCCGGCAGGGAGCGGAGTGATGAAGATGGTGCGCGTAGGCGATATTTGGTTGGTGCGGCACGCGCAGCGGATCGCAGCGCTGGGCGCGACGCTGCTTCTGGCAGCGTGTGCGGGTACGCCCTACGAGGCCGAACGGCCGGTGCCGCCCGCCAAGCCTGTGCCGCAGGCACCGGCTCCACGCGGTCCGGTCATCGCTCCGCCGCCGATCCAAGCCCCACCGGCGCCGCGAGCGCCATCGGTGCAGCGCAGCCATCCGCGCTATGCGCCGCCGCCGCATGCGGCGGCGCATTGGGATAATCGGTTGGGCGTTTATGTGGTGGAAGGCACCGAGCTGTTCTACCGCGAACGTCTTTACTACCGCTGGGATGGCGATTGGTACTGCTCCGGGCGCCCCGATGGCCCGTGGGATCCAGTGGCGCCACCTAGCGTTCCGCCAGGACTGCGCAACCGCTACTGATCGAGATCGGCTTGTCCGGCGAGTCTTTTCGTAGACTCTGCTAAAGCCCGCTGGCGGGGTGCCGATAAGCAGGAAGCAGCTAGCGGCTGCATGATGAGCCTGCTCGGAGTCGATCCATGAATATGTCCGTCAAACGTCTCGAAGAAACCGGCAGCGCCTTGCGCAATGCACTGGCGCAACAGGACTGGGCGGCTATCGGTGTGCTCGATCGTCAGTGCCGGCAAGCAGTCGATGAAGCCATGGGCGAGTCTGAGCGCGACGAAGTTCAGGTGCGCCAGGGCATGCTGCAGTTGCTGAACCTCTACGGAGAGCTGGTCAGCGCATGCCAGACGGAGCGCCAGCGTATCGCCGGCGAGTTGCGTCAATTCAACCAGGCGCGCGAGAGCGCCAAGGTCTACCAGCTGTTTGGATAGTCGCAGTCTTGCTGGTGCAACATAGCGTCAATCTGCCACAGCTGACTGTGTCGCCTTTGAGGCGTCGGTCGCCAAGGCGATCGTATTACCGCTCCGACCCACTTGCCGGAAAATCCGACATCTTCCTTCTGGTGCTGTCAATTAGCTATCAAAATAGACGATTGATAGATTTTTGACTCTGCGGACGTTACGCCTTTACTCCTTTCATATTCCTAACCGGTGACAGCGGAAGTGTGTGTTGGCTCCGATTAACGGCATTTTCAGCACCGCCTTTGGTCGACAATTCACGTCATAAATTTGACTCCGTTCATTTTTTTTAATTAACTACCGGCCAATTGCCTCTGGTGTGGCCGCGTTTCTCCATGGATGCGAAAACTCCGGCGCTTCTTCCCGCAAGCCAAGAGCCCTATAAACAAGATGTGGCGTGATACCAAGATTTTGTTAATAGACGATGATCGTGACCGTTGTCGTGACTTGACTGTGATCCTGAATTTCCTCAGCGAGGATCATCTGGCGTGTTCCAGCCACGATTGGCGCGACGCCGTGGGGGGCTTGGAGTCGCGGAGCGTGATTGGCGTCCTGCTGGGCGAGGTCACTAGCAAGGGCGGGGCGGTCGAGCTGTTCAAGCAGATGAGTCAGTGGGACGAGAACGTGCCGGTAATCCTGATTGGCGAACCGGTGCCGACGGATTGGCCGGAAGAGCTGCGCCGCCGCGTGCTCACCAGCCTCGAGATGCCTCCCAGCTACAACAAGCTGCTCGATTCGCTGCACCGCGCGCAGATTTACCGGGAAATGTACGATCAGGCCAAGGGCCGCGGGCGTCAGCGCGAGCCGAATCTGTTTCGTAGCCTGGTCGGTACCAGCCGCGCCGTGCAGCACGTTCGCGAAATGATGCAGCAGGTCGCCGACACCGAGGCCAGCGTGTTGATACTCGGCGAATCCGGGACTGGCAAGGAAGTTGTCGCGCGCAACCTGCACTACCACTCCAAGCGACGCCAGGCACCGTTCGTGCCGGTGAACTGCGGCGCGATTCCGGCGGAACTGCTGGAGAGCGAGCTGTTTGGTCACGAGAAAGGCGCCTTCACCGGTGCGATCACGGCACGCGCCGGGCGTTTCGAGCTCGCCGAGGGCGGCACCCTGTTCCTCGACGAGATCGGCGACATGCCGCTGCCGATGCAGGTCAAGCTGCTGCGCGTGTTGCAGGAACGCACCTTCGAGCGCGTGGGCAGCAACCGCACGCAGGTGGCCGATGTGCGCATCATCGCCGCCACGCACAAGGATCTGGAGAAGATGATCGAGGCGGGCACATTCCGCGAAGATCTCTATTACCGCCTGAATGTCTTCCCGATCGAGATGGCGCCGCTGCGCGAGCGCGTTGAAGACATACCGCTGCTGATGAACGAACTGATCTCGCGTATGGAGCACGAGAAGCGCGGTTCGATCCGCTTCAACTCGGCGGCCATCATGTCGCTTTGCCGGCACGATTGGCCGGGCAACATTCGCGAGCTGGCTAATCTCGTCGAGCGAATGGCCATCATGCATCCGTATGGGGTAATCGGCGTCATGGAGCTGCCGAAGAAGTTTCGCCATGTCGATGACGACGACGAGCAGTATGCCGTCAGCCTGCATGATGAGATGGAAGAGCGGGCCGCGATCAGCGCGCCGATGGCGGTTCCCGAAGCGCATGCCATGCTGCCGATCGAGGGGCTGGATCTCAAGGAATACCTGGGCAACCTCGAACAGGGCCTGATCCATCAAGCGCTGGAAGATGCCGGCGGCGTTGTGGCACGGGCCGCGGAGCGTCTGCGCATCCGCCGCACGACGTTGGTGGAGAAAATGCGCAAGTACGGCATGAACCGCCGCGACGACGACAACGGCGAGTTGGCGTCAACCGAAGACTGATCGCCTGGCGGGAATGGCCGTATCGGTTGTTGCCGGTACGGCTCGTCCATCTCTGCCCTTTCCACGCCCACCGTATCTCGGGCACGAACCTTGCTCCCGCCAGTGACAGGTCTTTTTTTTGACAGTCACGAGTGGAACAGTGAGCGCAGCCTCTAGCCCATCCCCCGCCGAACGTCCCTGCGCGCCATCGCTCGATGGGCTTGCCCAGCTGCAAAGCCAGCTGGACGCCACCCAGCAGCGGATGGCTGCACGCGTGGCATCGCTCGAAGGTCAGTTGGACGCCGCCAGCGCGCTACGTCTGCGCGAGCTGGATGAAAAGGAGCGGCTGGCCCAGCGACTGCGCAGCCTGCTCGATCTGCTTCCCGGTGGCGTGGTGGTGCTCGACGGACATGGCGTAGTGCGCGAAGCCAATCCGGTTGCCGTCGAGCTCTTGGGCGAGCCGCTGGAAAACCAGCTGTGGCGCAACGTTATCGCACGCTGCTTCGCCCCGCGACACGACGACGGCCATGAAATATCGCTCGCCAACGGGCGGCGGGTTGCGCTTGCCACACGCTCGCTGAGCGGCGAGCCGGGGCAGCTGGTACTGCTCACCGACATGACCGAGACCCGCCGGCTGCAGGATCAGTTGGCGCGTCATCAGCGCCTGTCCTCACTCGGGCGTATGGTCGCCTCACTGGCGCATCAGATTCGCACGCCGCTGAGCTCTGCCTTGCTCTACGCCAGCCACCTGGAAGAGGGTGGGCTGAGCACGGAACAGCAGACGCGTTTTGCAGGGCGCCTGAAGAGCCGGCTGCACGAACTGGAGCATCAGGTTCGCGACATGCTGGTGTTCGCCCGCGGCGATCTGCCTCTGCAGGATCGCATTACTCCGGCCGAGCTGTTCGGTGCGCTACGCGCGGCGGCCGAGCCGCGCTTGCAGAATACCCACCTGCGCTGGCAGTGCGATGCGTCGCAAGGGCTGCTGCTGTGCAACCGTGACACGCTGGTCGGCGCATTGCTCAATCTGATCGAAAATGCCGTGCAGGCTGCAGGCGCCGGTGTGCGGCTGAAGATTCATCTCTACGCACGCGGCGACCGGTTGCGCCTGTGCGTCAGCGACAACGGGCCGGGCATCGAGCCGGCGCTGCTGGCGCGGCTGGGCGAGCCTTTTCTCACCACCAAGGCGACCGGTACCGGACTCGGGTTGGCGGTGGTCAAGGCTGTTGCGCGCGCCCATCACGGCGAGCTGCAGCTGCTTTCCCGCCCTGGACGAGGCACCTGCGCGCGGCTGGTGATTCCCCTGCTTCTAGCAGGCCCGCAGGAGATTTGCGAATGACCGGCAGGATACTTCTGGTTGAAGACGACCACGCGTTGCGTGAAGCGCTGGGCGATACCCTTGAGGTCGGCGGTTATGCCTATCGTGCCGTGGTGAGCGCCGAGGCGGCACTGGAGGCGCTGCGCGAAGAGGCGTTCGGCCTGGTAGTCAGTGACGTCAATATGCCGGGCATGGATGGCCACGAGCTGTTGAGCGTGATTCGCCAGCGTTATCCGCAGGTACCGGTGCTGCTAATGACCGCTTTCGGCGCCATCGACCGCGCGGTGCAGGCCATGCGTCAGGGGGCGGTGGATTACCTGCTCAAGCCATTCGAGCCGAAAGCGCTGCTGAGCCTGATCGCGCAGCACGTCTGCGGCCGCTTGGGTGATGATGAGCCGGGGCCGGTCGCTCATGCGCCGGCCAGCCGGCAGCTACTCGAGCTGGCCGCACGGGTGGCACAGAGCGATTCCACAGTGCTGATCTCCGGCGAGTCGGGGACTGGCAAGGAAGTGCTGGCGCGTTACATCCATCATCGGTCGCCACGGGCGAGTGGGCCGTTCATTGCAATCAACTGTGCGGCCATTCCCGACAACATGCTCGAGGCCACATTGTTCGGCCATGAGAAGGGCGCCTTTACCGGAGCGGTCGCTGCGCAGCCGGGCAAGTTCGAGCTGGCCGACGGCGGTACGCTGCTGCTCGACGAGATATCCGAGATGCCTTTGCCGTTGCAGGCCAAGCTGCTGCGGGTGCTGCAGGAGCGCGAAGTGGAGCGGATCGGCGCGCGCAGGCCGGTCACGCTCGATATCCGCGTGCTCGCCACAACCAACCGTAATCTGCGGGGCGAAGTGGCGGCGGGGCGTTTTCGTGAGGATCTGTACTATCGGCTGTCGGTCTTTCCCTTGGCGTGGGCGCCACTGCGTGAACGGGCTGCGGATATCGTGCCGCTGGCCGAGCGGTTATTGGCCAAGCATGGGCAGAAAATGCGACAGGCACCGGCACGGTTGTCCGAGGCCGCGCGGCGCTGCCTGCAGGCCCACGCCTGGCCAGGGAACGTCCGCGAGCTGGACAACGCTATTCAGCGCGCGCTGATTCTTCAGCGCGGCGGCGTGATCGAGCCGGCCGACCTCTGCCTCGACGGCGTTGAGCTGATGCTCGCGTCCGTCCCAAGCCAGGCGCCAGCGGCAAGCGATGTCGCGGCGAAACCTCCCGCGGCGCTGGGAGAGGATCTGCGGCAGCACGAATTCCAGCTGATCATCGAAACCTTGCGCAGCGAACGCGGGCGCCGCAAGGAAGCGGCGGATCGCCTCGGTATCAGCCCGCGTACCCTGCGCTACAAGCTGGCGCAGATGCGTGATGCCGGATTCGATGTCGAGGCTGCGCTCTACGCCGAATGATCGGCTTCGCCTGTAAGGCTCTCTGCTAAGCTGCCGTCTTCAGTGAAAGGAGGTTCGCGGATGCACGAAGACTTCTGGCTGCAGCGCTGGGCGCGCAATGAAATCGGTTTTCACCTCGGCATGGTGCATCCCGGACTGCGGCGTCATTGGCCGCGGCTTGGCCTTGCGCCGGGTGCACAGGTGCTGGTGCCGCTGTGCGGCAAGAGCGTGGATCTTGCCTGGCTGGCCGAACAGGGATATCGGGTGCTGGGCGTCGAGCTGAGCGAGAAGGCAGTCGAAGCGTTCTTCGCGGAACAGCAGCTCGACGCCGAAGTCTCCCGAGCCGGGCCGTTCAAGATTTTCCGCGCGGGCGCGCTGGAGATTCGCTGCGGTGATATTTTCGCGCTCGCCGCGCTGGATGTCGCCGATTGCCAGGCTCTATACGACCGTGCTGCGCTGATTGCCTTGCCGCCGTCTATGCGCCAGCGTTACGCGGCACACCTTTCGGCAATCCTGCCGAATGTCTGTCAGCAATTGCTGATTACCCTCGATTACGAGCAGTCGCAGATGGATGGGCCGCCCTTTGCCGTCGATGCCACCGAGGTTACTGCGCTTTATGCGGCCGGCTGGCGCGTCGAACTGCTCGAGTCGAAGGAAGTTCTGGAACGCAATCCGCGTATGCGTGAGTGCGGTCTGGGGCGCCTGGAGGAGAGTTTCTATCACCTGCGGCGCCCGGTCTGAAGCATCCTGGCACGCTTGTCATGCCGCCTCGTCGGCCGGGTGGTGCGCTCAGCTTGCCGCCTGCAGGCGGCGGATGAAGCTATCCGCCTCGTCGATGGCTCGCTGCATATCCGCCATCAGCTGGTCGACGTTGCTCTGCAGCGTCCGGTATTCGCCCTGCAGTGCGCCAATGGCGCGTGCGTTTAGATTGTGCTTGAGAAACAGCACCTGATCGTGCAGCACCGCAAGTACCGGCGCGATGCGCTTCTCGGCAGCTTTCATGCGCTGCAGTAATGTGCGGTATTCGCTGCGCGTGCGGCTCAGCTCACGCGCGCTGGCGTTCTTCAGGCTGGCGTTGCTGTACTGCTGCAATTCGTCTTCCCATTCGTCGAACAGTGCCTCCGCGACGTCTTCGACAGCCTCGATTCGTGCGCGCACGTCGTTGGCTGCGGCGACACTGGCCTCGTATTCCCGGTTCAGTGCCTCGTAGCGCTGTTCCAGATCGCCGCCATTAACTTTGACGACGCTGCGGTAGCGTTCTAGCGCATCCTTGAACTGCTGCTTGGCGTCCTGCTGCGAGTCGCGGGCATCCTCGACGCGATCGACCAGGATGTCGCGTTTATGGACGCCTGCCTTTTCCATCGCGGAGTAATAGGCGCTCTGGCAGCCGCTGAGCGTGAGCATGACGCAGCAGGTGAGTAAGAGTCGGCGCATGAGGGTTCCTTTGTGCGCGGGGGAAAGAAGATAGACAAACAAAAAGGGCGACTTGCGTCGCCCTTTGTCATCCGAACGTGCTCAGCCGCGCTGACGCAGCGCCTCGATGCGATCGTCCAGCGACGGGTGGGTCATGAACAGCCCGGCCATGCCATGCTTCAGCGCGCCGTTGATGCCGAACGCCTTGAGCGTATCCGGCATCTGAACCGGCACGCCTTGTTCGGCCTGCAGACGGCGCAGCGCGCCGATCATGGCCTGGGTGCCGGCGAGCTGTGCGCCGGCTTCATCGGCGCGGTATTCGCGTTTGCGCGAGAACCACATGACGATGATGCTGGCCAGCAGACCCAACACCAGTTCCGCGAAAATGGTCGCGACGAAGTAGCCAATGCCTTGGCCTTCCTCGTTCTTGAGGATCGCTTTGTCGACGAAGTTGCCGAAGATCCGCGCGAAGAACATCACGAAGGTGTTCACCACGCCCTGGACCAGCGCGAGCGTGACCATGTCGCCGTTGGCCACGTGACCAATCTCATGGGCCAGTACGGCTTTGACCTCGTCCGGCGAGAAACGCTCCAGAAGACCCTGGCTGACGGCCACTAGGGCATCGTTCTTGTTCCAGCCGGTGGCGAAGGCGTTGGCCTCGTAGGCCGGGAAGATACCGACTTCCGGCATCTTGATGCCGGCTTCGCGCGACAGTTGTTCGACAGTCTGCAGCAGCCACTGCTCATGGCGCGTACGAGGCTGGCTGATGATCTCGGTGCGGGTGCTCATCTTCGCCATCCACTTGGAGATGAACAGCGAAACCAGCGAGCCGGCAAAGCCGAAGACCGCGCAGAAGGCCAGCAGGCTGCCATAGTTCTGGCCAGTGTAACGGTCGACTCCGAGCACCTTGAGCGTGATGCTGGCGATCAGCAGTACCGCGAGGTTGGTGGCCACGAACAGAAAAATGCGCATCATGGTTGCGACTGACTCCGGGAGTACGAGAAGGAACGTAGGCTATATAAGGTGCGCCCCTGGCCTATTCAACCGGGCGACTATTTCAAGCTATGTCGCGTCGTGCTGGAAGCGGGCCGCTTTCAAAGAGTAGTCGGGCCAATCGGGCGAGACGCTCGCTGTTTCCGCTTTTCAGCGCTTCGCGTAGCTGATGGGCGAGGCTGGCATGAACGCGTTGCACGCTCGAAGGCAAGGTTTCCGTTGCGGCGGGCAAATCGGGAACGCTGCGAGTCAGGCGCAGGAACGCCTTTTCGGTGAGTACGGCCTGATCCAGAGCCTGATACTGAATGGTGCTGTCGAAGCGCAGATAGTCCTCTTCGGCCAGCCATAGCAGCGTCCCAAGGCAGCCCTGGTGGCGCTTACTCGGCAGGCCGAATTCGTCCGGCTCCTCACGGCCGATCAGGTCCTCGATGTACAGCGCGGCCTTGCGCGGAAAGGCCTGATAGAGCATCAGCAGGCCTGCCGCCGCGTCCCGGTAGAAATCGTCGATGTGCAGATCCATGCCGCTACTGGTGATAGGTCTTGAGGAAGTTGCCTATGCGACCGATCGCCTGTTCCAGATCGTCGACGCGCGGCAGCGTGACCACGCGGAAATGATCCGGCCATGGCCAGTTGAACGCCGTGCCCTGGACGATCAGCAGCTTCTCGGCCAACAGCAGATCGAGCACGAACTTCTCATCGTTGTGAATCGGACAAACCTTCGGGTCGATCCGCGGGAAGGCGTAGAGTGCGCCCATCGGCTTGACGCAGCTGATGCCTGGGATGTCGTTGAGCAGTTCCCAGGTGCGGTTGCGCTGCTCGATCAGGCGGCCTGGCGGCAATATCAGGTCGTTGATGCTCTGGTAGCCGCCCAGTGCTGTCTGGATCGCATGCTGGGCCGGCACGTTGGCGCATAGGCGCATGTTGGCCAGAATATCCAGGCCTTCGATGTAGCTCTGCGCTTTCTGCTTGGGGCCGGAAATCGCGACCCATCCCGAGCGGAAGCCTGCCACCCGATAGGATTTGGACAGGCCATTGAAGGTTAGGCAGAGCACGTCCGGTGCCAGCGAGGCGGTGGAAATGTGCACGGCGTCGTCGTAGAGAATCTTGTCGTAGATCTCGTCGGAGAACAGTACCAGCTTGTGCTGGCGTGCCAGCTCCACCATGCCCTCCAGCACTTCTTTGGGATAGACCGCGCCGGTCGGGTTGTTCGGGTTGATCAATACCAACGCCTTGGTGTTCGGCGTGATCTTGGCCTTGATATCGGCCAGGTCCGGCCACCAGTTGGCCTGCTCATCGCACAGGTAATGCACCGGCTTGCCACCGGCCAGGCTGACGGCAGCAGTCCACAGCGGGTAGTCCGGCGCCGGGATCAACACCTCGTCGCCGTTGTTCAGCAGCGCCTGCATGGACATGACGATCAGCTCGGACACGCCGTTGCCGAGGTAGATGTCCTCGATGCCGACGCCTTCGACCTGCTTCTGCTGGTAGTACTGCATGATCGCCTTGCGGGCGCTGAACAGGCCTTTGGAATCGCTGTAGCCCTGGGCGGTGGGCAGATTGCGGATCACGTCCTGGAGGATTTCCTCCGGGGCCTCGAAACCGAACGGCGCCGGGTTGCCGATGTTCAGCTTGAGGATGCGATGGCCTTCCTCTTCCAGGCGTTTGGCGTGCCGTAGCACCGGCCCGCGAATGTCGTAGCAGACATTGGCGAGCTTGTTCGATTTGCTGACCTGCATGATCCTGAGTGTCCCGAAGTGAAAACGCGCCAGCTCCGGAGTGGCTGGCCTCGCTTGGCATGAACCCGGGCGCCTTGGCAGTCGGAAACCCCGCTGCCAGACTAGGCGTCGAAGAGCCACGCATGATACGTGCGGCCCGATCACCGGAAAAGGTACAGATCGGCCTTTTTTAAGCTGTGGAGGTGTACCGATGGATAAGCTGGAAAAACCGCTCGAAGTCTGGCGCGAAGAGCTTTCCGACGAGCAGTTCCAGATCTGCCGCCTCGGTGCCACCGAGCGCCCGTTCAGCGGCAAGTACAACGACAGCAAGACCCCCGGTATCTACCGTTGCGTCTGTTGCGGTGCGCCGCTGTTCGATTCGGCTGCCAAGTTCGATTCAGGTTGCGGCTGGCCCAGTTACTTCCAGCCGGTCAGCGACACGGCGATCGCCAGTCTGGATGATTTCAGTCACGGTATGCATCGCATCGAGGTGCGTTGCGCGCGCTGCGATGCGCACCTCGGCCACGTGTTCCCCGATGGACCGCGACCAACCGGCTTGCGCTATTGCATCAACTCCGCGTCTCTTGAGCTGGAGCCGCGCGAGGCCTGATTTTTTCGGCCGCGAAGACGATTGCAGCCGCCCGCTACGTCGATGGGGTAGTGGGTGTGGCGCGAGCGTCGCTCAATTCTATGAATCACATCTGGAGTCGTTCGATGGATGTCGAGCTGAAAGCATTTCTGCGGCGTGCCGAGGCGCTGCTGACGCGTGTCGAGCCGTTGTTGCCGACACCCCATGAGGCCATCGACTGGGGTGTGACCATTGCCGCGCGCTGGCAGCGAGAGGAGCGTGGGGGCTGGCTGGCGCCGTTGCGCGTGAGTCTCGATCTGTCACTGGACGACCTGATCGGCATCGACCGCCAGCGTGATCTGCTGGCGGTCAATACCCGCCAGTTCGTTTCCGGAATGCCGGCCAACCATGCGCTGCTGTGGGGCGCGCGCGGCACCGGCAAGTCGTCGCTGATCCGCGCGCTGTTGGCTGAATATGCCGCAGCCGGGCTACGTCTGATCGAGATCGAGCGCGACCACCTGGCCGATCTGCCACGTCTGGTGGAGGCGCTTGCCGGCGAGCGGCGGGCGTTCGTGGTGTTCTGCGACGACCTTTCCTTTGAGGCCGGTGAGGGGGATTACCGGGTGCTCAAGAGTGTGCTCGACGGGTCGCTGGAACGTGCGCCGGATAACGTGCTGCTGTACGCCACCTCCAACCGCCGCCATCTCGTGCCGGAGCGGCAGAGCGATAACGAGCACTGGCAGATGGTCGATGGAGAGTTGCATCCCAACGAGGCGGTGGAGGACAAGATTGCCTTGTCCGACCGATTCGGCCTGTGGCTGTCGTTCTACCCGTTCAGTCAGGAGCACTATCTGCGTGTCGTTCGCCACTGGATCGGCTCGCTGGCAGATCAAGCCGGGCTGGACTGGGGCTGGAACGAGGCGCTGGAGAAAGATGCGATTCGCTGGGCAACCGGACGCGGTAACCGCAACGGACGCTGCGCATACCAATATGCTCGCCAGTGGGTCGGCCAGCGTTTGCTTGAGCGCCGCGATTGAAGAATTGCAGCACCTCGGTCGGGCGCTGCGTACGCTTATGGTCGAGTGGGCGGGCTCAGCGTGCCGCCGCTTTGGCCATTTCCTTGAGCTTGTCGTTCATGCGTTGCTCGCTGGGCAGCAGGCTGGCAAGCGAAGGCAGGGCAAGCATGCGGGCGTAATGAGCGCCCAGTGCGGGCCAGCGAGCGGTGTCCAGCGATTCACCGCCGTGGGCCATATTGACCAACTGGCTGGCGATGGCGAGATCGGCCAGCGACAGGCGTCCGCCAACGAAATAGTCCTGCTGCCCCAGTTGCTGCTCGAGGTAATCGAGGTGTGGCGGCAGTTTCTCGTGCAGTGCTGACTGTACGGCTTGCTCGTCGCAGCTATGCCCCGAGCTCGGTTTGAGTATGCGATTGGCAAAAATGCAGAAAGTTGTCAGCGGCGCGAGTTCGTAGTCGGCGTATTTCTCCAGCCATCGAATCCTTGCCCGGCTTGCCGCGTCATCGCCGTACAGGCGGTGCGCATCGGCATAAGCGTCTTCGAGGTACTGACAGATCACGCTCGAGTCGGCCATCGTAATGTCGCCGTCGCGCAGCGCGGGAATACGGCCGAGGGGGTTGAGCTGTAGATACCAGTCCGGCGGATTGAACGGCATCACCATTTCCAGCTGATGGTCGAGCGCTTTTTCCAGCAGGCAGAGCCTGACCTTGCGTACGAACGGCGAAAGCGGGGCTCCGTAAACCGTCAGTGTCATTGTTGTTCTCTCTGTAGGGCCTAGTAGACGTTGTTCTTCTTCCACAGATCCTCGTCGTCGAATGCCTTCATGCCTTCGGCCAGTTCGCTCGGCTCATCTGCGGCGGGACGCGCCTGATTCGCTACCAATGCATTGGCGTGATCGAGAAGATTCTGCAATTGCTTGAGTTGCGCCGAGTACTCGACTGTAGACGGCTGTTTGCGAATGTGCTGGATCGCGCGCTCGAAGGCCAGGCGCGCGCGTTGTGGCAGGTTCTGTTGCAGCGCCTGACGGCCGAGACCGGCAAAGTATTCAATGTGCAGGACGGCTAGCAGGCGCTGGATTTCCTGAACCCAGCGGCGACCTTCGTCCTGGCCGAGCTGACGCTCCTTGGCTGCTCGAACAATCTGTGCATGGAGATCTTCGAGCATGAAGCGCACCTCCTTGGCCTGGGCTTCGCTGACGATCTGCCGTGGCGGATTGCGAACCGGGATAGCATCGCCTTCGGCGATCTCGCTGCGCAGGCTCTGGATTCGGCCGGCCAGCTGATCGTTGCCGCGCTCGAGCGGCAGCAGCCGTTCGCTGAGGTTCAGCTCGAGGCGGGCGAGCACCTGCTTCAGGGCCGGCGTCATCATCTGCCCGGGCAGCGCTTCGCTGAGATTGCTGCAGCGGCGTCGGCGATCGTTCAGGTCTGCGCGTAGCCTGGCTTTCTCCAGGTTCTTTCGCTCGACGAGTTGGTTGATATAGCCGATAGCGACCAGCAGAACCACGCCGGCAACGACCAGGCCGGTGATCATTAAAGGAGACACATCAGGCACTCCGTGCGGCTGAGTTTGCGCCTGAGTGTAGTGGTTGGGGTGGCAAGCTGATAGCTCCGAAGGCGATGTCGATTTTTTTTGTTTGCAGGGTTGACGGGCTATCGGTGCCTCCATAAAATGCGCGCCACTTGCAGCGTGAAGCACCAAACGAAGCGCAGCAAGCCGGAATCAGGCTGTAGTTTCCGGGGTGTGTCCCCTTCGTCTAGTGGCCTAGGACACCGCCCTTTCACGGCGGTAACAGGGGTTCGAGTCCCCTAGGGGACGCCAAGTTTGCGGGAATAGCTCAGTTGGTAGAGCACGACCTTGCCAAGGTCGGGGTCGCGAGTTCGAGTCTCGTTTCCCGCTCCAAATTCCCTTCACATGCCGATCAGGCATCTGGAGCTAAAAAGCGACCTAAGGGTCGCTTTTTTTATGTCCGCAATTCCTCACGTCACTCATTCTCTTCACGGGCATCGCTAGGCGGCAGCCGCGTCGATCACTCAGGTGTACTTGGTGAAGATACTGCGCACACGCTCCAGTGCAGCAGCCGTGTCCTGGTCCTGATCGTGTAGCGCCTCCTCGAGCAGACAGGTCAGCATCAGCCTATAGGCCTTATCCAGTGCGCTGCGGGCGGCCGAGAACTGCTGAGCAATGGCCTCGCATTCCTCGCCACGCTTGATCATCGCCTGGATGCCGCGAATCTGGCCTTCGACCCGGGCCAGCCGCTTGAGCATGGCCTGCTGCTGGTCCTGCATGTCGATCGACGTTATTGCCTGGTCTTCCATCAATCACCTCGGCGGGAAGAAACGAACAGAGCGCCCGGCGCGAGTACGTTGCGTGGGTTGGTCATATACCGGTAGGGGCATCCTAGCGACGGCATCGAGCGTTGACTACCGTTGTGTTGACAAGCGGGTCGGCAAACAATATACATATAAATATATTGTTTTTCTTGAAGGTGTTGGTTGTGACGCTTGCTTCTGCTGAATTGGATATACAACGCCTGCGCGAAAGCGCGGCGGCTGCAGGTCAGCTCCTGCGCGCGCTCGCGAATCCGGACCGGCTACTCCTGCTATGCCAGTTGAGCCAGGGCGAGCGCAATGTCAGCGACATGGAGCAGTTGCTGGGCATCCAGCAGCCGACGCTGTCGCAACAGCTGGCCGTGCTGCGGCGTGAGGGCCTGGTGGAGACCCGTCGCGACGGCAAGCAGATCTTCTATCGCATCGCCAGCCCCGAGGCGCTGGCGGTCATCGCCACGCTCTATCAACTTTTCTGCGGGAGCGAGCAATGACTATCGATTGGGTCAATTTCACCCCTTGGTCGGCATTAGCCGGCGGCGCGTTGATCGGCCTGGCAGCTGCTCTGTTCATCATGCTGAATGGCCGCATTGCCGGTATCAGCGGCCTGCTCGCCAGCCTGCTGGAGCGCAAGGCGGAGGGGCGGGGCGAGAAGGCGCTGTTCCTGCTTGGCATCCTGCTGGCGCCCTTGCTGTGGCTGATGGCCGGCGAATGGCCGCGGATGGAATTCCAGACCAATTGGCTTGGCCTGCTGATCGCCGGCGTGCTGGTCGGTGTAGGGACGCGCTATGGCGCTGGCTGCACCAGCGGACACGGCGTTTGCGGTATATCACGCCTCTCGGCGCGTTCTATCGTCGCGACCCTGACCTTCATGGCCGCAGGATTCGCGACCGTTTTCGTCATTCGCCATCTTGTCGGAGCTTGAACATGCGCAAGCTGACTGCATTTGCCGCGGGTCTGCTGTTCGGTATCGGCCTGCTGCTTTCGGGCATGGCCAATCCGGCCAAGGTGATCGGTTTTCTCGACCTGGCGGGTGCCTGGGACCCGTCACTGGCCCTGGTGATGGCCGGTGCCATCGCAGTGGCGCTGCTGCCGTTCGGCTGGGCGCGGCGTCGCCATGTCTCGCTGCTCGAGGCACCGATGCGCTTGCCGGAGAAGCGTGAGCTGGATCGGCGCCTGATTGGCGGCAGCCTGCTGTTCGGTGTGGGCTGGGGTATCGCCGGCATCTGTCCAGGTCCGGCGCTGGCCACGCTGCTGTCCGGGCGCTGGCAGGTCGTACTGTTCGTCGTGGCGATGCTCGGCGGAATGTTGCTCTTCACTGCGCTGGAGAACCGGCGCGCGCACTGACCTGGAGGTCATCATGAAAGCCAATGTGGGAACAATCGATCGTACGGTGCGGATAGTGGTCGGGCTGTTGCTGATCGGTCTGACGCTGGGCGGCGTGATCGGCATGTGGGGCTGGATCGGCCTGCTCCCGCTTGCGACGGGCATCTTCCGTTTCTGCCCCGCATACGGTCTGCTGGGCATCAAGACCTGCAAGCTGCGCCATTAACGGCACACCCGCCGCTGGTCGGCAATCGACCGGCGGCGGCCATCACATGCGCTCAGTAGCGCATGTCGATAATGATGGTCGTGCTCTGCTCGGGGACGACGTCGAAAGCGCTGTCTTCGAAGGCCGGCGGGCCCATCACCTTGGGGTTATTGGACAGACCGTAGCCTTCGGCTGGAAACATGCCGAAGCGGCGGTCGAGTTCGCCGTTGCCATTCTCGTCATGGTAGGCCATGACCGCATAACGTCCCGGCGGAACATCACCGAAAGTCAGCGTCACGTCGCCGGTTGCCGCGGGGGCCTGCTTGGTGGCGAATGCCTTGGCCTCCTTGCGGAAGGTCTTCGGATCGGCGTACAACCCGACTCGCACATTGCCCCGGTCATGCTCGACGCCCGCCAGGGTGATCTTCAGCTCCTGAGCCTGCGCCAACTGGATCGTGCCGATGCCAATGCCCAGCAGCAGCGCCCATATCCCTCGCTTCATCGTCTTCATCTCCGCGGTCATTGCGTGGCGGCCATTGCGACCGCCGCGTTGCGTGCAGAAGTCTAGCGTGATCGCGCAACGCCACCTGATGGTTTGTCTGTCGTTTGAACACGAATTCAACTGAAGTCGGGCAGGCTCGGAGTCGTTTGCGGCAGGCCGGCGGCGCACCAGGCATCGAAGCCGCCTTCGACGGACCGGACCTGCAGATAGCCCATCTCCCGCAGCGCTGCGGCAGCGAGCGCTGCGCGCCCTCCGGTCTTGCAGTAGAGCACGATCGCCAGATCGCGCGAATCGAACTCGGGCATGCCGCTGAGCTTGAACTCCAGCACGCCACGCGGAATGTTCACGGCACCGGGAATGTGCGCGACGTGGTACTCGTCGCCTTCGCGCACGTCGATCAGTACGTCCGCTTCGCGAATCGCCGCTTCGGCATCGGCAATCGGAACTTCCCGGATGCGGGTCCGGGCCTCGACGACGAGGTCATGGGCGGTTTTCATGTGGCGGTCTCCCGTGAGTCAAAGGTTCGTGATCTGGGCGGTCAGAGCCTGTCCAGGGGTATCTTCAGGTAGCGCGTGCCGTTGCTCTCCGCTGGGGGCAGTTCGCCGCCGCGCATGTTGACCTGAACCGAAGGCAGGATCAGTGCCGGCAGCCCGAGCGTGGCATCGCTCGCGGTACGCATGGTCACGAACTCCTCCTCGTCGATGCCGGCGTGGATATGAATGTTGTGCGCGCGCTCGGCGCCGATACTGGTTTCGTGGAAGAACGTCTCGCGGCCTGACGCCTTGTAGTCATGGCAGAGGAACACGCGGGTGCTGTCGGGCAGGGCGAACAGTTTCTGGATCGAGCGGTACAGCGTGCGCGCGTCGCCGCCGGGAAAGTCGCAGCGGGCGGTGCCGTAGTCGGGCATGAACAGCGTATCGCCGACGAAGGCGGCGTCGCCGATCAGGTAGGTGAGGCAGGCGGGCGTGTGGCCTGGCGTATGCAGTGCCTGTGCATCGAGGCTGCCGATTTGGAACCGTTCGCCGTCACGGAACAGCTGATCGAACTGCCGTCCATCGGTGGCGAATCCGGCGCCGGCGTTGAACAGTTCGGCAAAGGTACGTTGCACTTCGGTGATGCGCTCGCCAATGGCGAGCCGGCCGCCCAGGTGCTGCTTGAGATAGTGAGCGGCGCTCAGGTGATCGGCATGCACATGGGTTTCCAGCAGCCATTTGACTTGCAGATCGTGCGTGCGGATGTAGTCGATGATGCGATCGGCGGCCTGATGCGATGTACGTCCGGAGGCGGCGTCATAGTCGAGCACGGAGTCGATCACCGCGCACTGGCGCGTCTGCGGATCGCTGACAACGTAGCTGTAGGTGAAGGTGGCGGGGTCGAAGAAGGCTTCAATCCGGGCGCTCATGTCGCAACTCCTTTCAACGTATTAATACCCTATGGAGTATGCAAGCCTGTCGATAGTAGCGCGTTTTTCGTGGTTGCGTTTCGTTGGGCCGACGACTATTTCGACGGTGGCGACTGCACATCGAGAGGCGAATTCAACGCGTCGCTGACGATCTGTCCGTCGACGAGCTGCACGGTGCGCGCGCAGTTGGCCGCCAGGCGCGGGTCGTGGGTTACCACCAGCACCGCGCAGCCGAACTGTGCATTGATGCGGTGGAACAGCTCGAACACGCTCTGCGCGGTGCGTGTGTCGAGGTTTCCGGTCGGCTCGTCGGCCAGCAGCAGCGGTGGGCGGGTCACCAGCGCACGGGCGATGGCGACCCGCTGCTGTTGGCCACCGGAAATCTGCGTGGGCTTCTTGTCGGCGTACGCGGCGAGGCCGACCTCGTCGAGCAGGCTGCGCGCCAGATCGATCTCCGTCGCCGACGGTTTACCGTGCCGGATCATCAGCGGCATCAGCACGTTATCCAGCACGCTGAATGCTGAGATCAGGTGATGGAACTGGAAGACGAAGCCGATCGCTTCGTTGCGCAGGCGCGTGCGTGTCTCGTCATCGACCGTCCGCGTCGGCCGGCCGAGCAGGTACAGCTCGCCGGCACTCGGCGGGTCGAGCAGGCCAATGACGTTCAGCAGCGTGCTCTTGCCCGAGCCGGACGGACCGATAAGCGCGGTCAGCTCGCCGGCGCACAGGCGCAGGTCGATGCCGTGCAGCACCTCGCTTTCCAGTGGCGTGCCGAGGTTGAAACTCTTGCGCACGCCTTCCAGGCGCAGTACTTCGCGTGGAGGCAGGGTCGGATCAGACATAGCGAATGGCCACCGCCGGGTCGTAGTGTGCCGCGCGGCGGGCGGGCAGGGCGGCAGCCAGCACGCCGGTCACGGTTGCCACGAGCATGGCCAGCGGCACCAGCGTCGGGTCGACCGGAATGAAGAACAGCCGTGGCCCCAGCAGGTTGAACACCTGCACCAATCCCCAGCCGACGCCGCCGCCGCAGGCCGAACCGAGCAGGCCGAGCAGGCCGCCCTGGATCAGAAATACCCGCAGGATCTGCTGGCGTGGGCTGCCCATCGCGCGCAGGATGCCGATCTCCCGGGTGCGTTGGACGACACTGACGGCAAGCACGCTGGCGATGCCGAAGGCCACCGAGATGCCGACGAACACGCGAATCATCTCGGTGGTCATGCTCTGGGAGCTAAGCGCGTTGAGCAGCTGGCCGTTGGTATCCATCCAGCTTTCGGCGCGCAGGCCGGTCAAGCGGGCGAGGCGGCGGGCGATCCGGTCGGCCTCGAAAATCTGCGCCACGGTGGTGTCGATCACCGTCACGCCGCCCGGCAGGTCGAGCAGGGTCTGCGCCTGCTTGAGATCCAGATAGACGTAGCGCTCGTCCAGCTCGCGCACGCCCAGCTCGAAGATTCCGGCGATATCGACGACCGCCTCGCGCCCCTCGCCGGCGTCCAGGCGCAGCTTGTCGCCGACGCCAAGGCCCAGGTCGCGCGCCAGTTCGGTGCCGATCACCGCGTCGCCGGCACCGACGCGCAGTTCGCCCGCAACCAGTTCCTCGGCCAGCGGGATGATGCGCTGGTAGCGCTGTGGATCGATGCCGACCAGCGCCACCGAAGCCCGCGCGACGCCGCGGCGCGCCAGCGCCGGACCGCTGATCACCGGCGATACGGCGAGCACCTGGGCGTCCTGATCGAGCACGTCGCGCACATCCTGCCAATTGCTGATCGAACGCAGGCGCTGGGCGCGCGGGCTTTCCAGCAGCAGCGTCAGCGTGCCATCGGCTGCCGGCAGCACGCGATTGACCTCGTCCGGCGGCAGGATGCGAATGTGCGACTGGGTGCCGAGCGTGCGCTCGATCACGTTGGCCTGCAGGCCGGTGATCAACGCGGTTATGAAGACGATCACCGCCGAGCCCACGGCGATGCCGAAAACGATCAGCAGCGTCTGCAGGCGGTTATCGAGCAGAAAGCGCAAGGCGATTTTCCACTCGGTCCACAGCGAGTCGAGCAGGCGCATCGGTGATCAGTCCTGCACGCCGGTGGGAATCGGGCGCTCGCGCAGGCGCACCCGCCGGCCTTCCTCGGCTTCGGCGGCGAGAACGCGGTCGCCGGCCTGCAGGCCATCGAGTATCTCGCTCAAGGCGGTGCCGAGCAGGCCGAGACGCACATCCACCTGTTCGACCTTGCCGTCACGCACCCGCAGCACCCGCGCACGCTCGCCGTCGCGGCTGCGCAGCGCGTCGTTGGGCAGTACCAACGCCTGCTCGCGGCGTCCGGTCTCGATGTTCACCGATACCGTCATGCCCTGGCGCAGCAGTTCGGCCGGCTCTTTCAGGTCCAGGTGCACATCGATAGTGCCGCGTGCGGTGTCGACGCTGGGCGCGATGAAGCTCACGCGGGCGGCGAACGCACGCGTCGGATAAGCATCGGCGATCACCTGCGCGGCCTGGCCGATCGCCACGGGCGCGAGGTTCTTCTCGTCCAGCGGCAGGATGATTTCGCGTCGGCCGGCGCGGGCGATTTCCAGCAGCATGCGCCCCGGCTGGACCAAGTCGCCCGGCTCGACGGCGCGGGTCTGCACGATGCCATCGACCTGGGCGTGGATGCGCGTCTTGGCGAGGTTGGCGCGGGCGGCCTCCAGACGCTGGCGCAGCACCTGTTCCTCGCTGCCGCCGGGCGCCTGCGCGGCGGCAGCGAGGCGGGCGCGATCACGTATCACCCGCGCCGCCAGCTCAGCGCGACGGGCCTGCTCCAGCGGCTCGGAGGCCAGCAGCTTGCGTTCGAACAGGGTTTCGCGCCGCTCACGCTCGCGTACCAGTTGCTGCAGGTTGCTCTGCGCATCGCGCAGCGTGGCCTGAGCTTGCGGCCGGCTGCTGTCGATCAGCTGGCGCAGGGCGGCCTCGGCCTCGCGCAGGCGCGCCAGTTGTTCGTCGTCACGCAGCTCCAACAGCAGGTCGCCCGCTTTCACCGGATCGCCTTCACGCACGTGGCGGGCGGCGACCACGCCGGTGATCTCGCTGCCGATCTGGGCGACCGACTGGTTGTCCACCTCGCCGCTGGCAACCACCCGCTGCACCAGCGGGCGCGGCTCCAGGCGATAGCCCGGCAGCTCCGGCCCTTGCCAGTGCTGCCAGAGCAGCCAGCCGACGACCAGGGCCACCGGCAGGATCACCACGAGCGAGCGGCGATAAGGCATTGCGAGCACGTTTGAGCACTCCCCAGAGTATGTCGCCGAAGCTTACGGCCAATCCATTCGTCGAGCCATCCTCGCGCGGTGCCGACACCCGTCTATCGCGGTCATAGCAGGAACCGCCAGAAGGCGCGGCGCTACAATGAAGCCCCGCTCCAAGGATCCGATGACATGGATACTACGCAAAGCTCCGCTGCGACACTTCGCTCCGCCTGGATCGCCCAGGCGCAGGCCAATCCCTGGATTGCGACCGGGCTTGGCACTGCCTTGCTGGCGGTGCTGGTGCTGCTGCTGGCGAGCGGCTACAGCGCGCTGCACAACGGCGATCAGAACAACCTGCGCCTCGCCATGCTGGGCGGCAGTGCAGGGTTCGCTGCCACGGCGTTCGGTGCCCTGCTGGCTATCGGCTTGCGTGAGATTTCTACCCGCACCCAGGACAGCATGCTCGGCTTCGCGGCCGGCATGATGCTTGCGGCCGCTTCGTTCTCGCTGATCCTGCCGGGGCTTGCCGCCGGCCGGGAGATTTTCGACAGTGGTACGGCGGCGGCGTTGATGGTGGTCGTCGGGCTCGGTTTGGGGGCGCTGCTGATGCTCGGGCTCGATTACTTCACGCCGCACGAACATGAAAGCACAGGGCCTTGCGGGCCGGATTGTGAGCGGTTGAATCGCGTCTGGCTGTTCGTGCTGGCCATCGCCCTGCACAACATTCCCGAAGGCATGGCGATCGGCGTGAGTTTCGCCAATGGCGACCTCGGCGTGGGCGTGCCGCTGACCACGGCGATCTCTATCCAGGATATTCCCGAGGGCCTGGCAGTGGCGCTGGCGTTGCGTACCACCGGCCTGTCCGCGCTGGCCTCGGCGCTGGTCGCCGCGGCTTCCGGTCTGATGGAGCCGCTCGGTGCGCTGGTCGGTCTGGGCATGTCCAGCGGTTTCGCCATCGCCTATCCGGTCAGCATGGGGCTGGCGGCCGGCGCGATGATCTTCGTGGTGTCCCACGAGGTGATTCCCGAAACACACCGTAACGGCCACCAGACGCCGGCGACCATCGGCCTGATGATCGGCTTCGCAGTGATGATGTTCCTCGACACGGCGCTCGGCTGAGCGCCGCGCTCAGGGTGCGGGCGGCTGGGTCTGCATCACCAGTTCGACTCGTCGGTTGCCGGCGCGGCCCTGGTCGCTGGCGTTGTCGCGTAGCGGGCGGGTTTCAGCGTAGCCGGTCGCGCTCATCCGGGCGGCGGCGATGCCGCTGACCTGCAGGTAGCGCACCACGCTGCTGGCGCGGCTGGCTGACAGTTCCCAGTTGGACGGAAAGCGCGGCGTCTGGATCGGCAGGTCGTCGGTGTGGCCCTCGACGATGATCCGGTGCGAGGTGGCGGCGAGTGTCGGGATCAGCCGGTCGAGCACGGCAAACCCGGACTCTTCGAGTTCGGCCTGGCCGGAGCCGAACAGGATTTCGCTGCTGATGCGAAAGCTGATGCTGCCCTCGTTGACGATCACCTCGATGTCCTCGCCCAGGTCCGGCAGCACCGGTGCCGGTTCGCGCGCCTGCTCCGGCAGTGGCGGCGCGGGGGCAAGCGCGGCAATCGCCTGCACTTCATCGGATGGCTGTGGCGTGCCGATAACGAGCGGTGCCTGCCCCTCGGGAGCCCGTGCTGCGCCGGATTGCCGTGTTGCGCCGTCGCCCTGGCCGGCGAAGGCGAGCATCACCACCAGCATCACCAGCAGCAGGGTGATCATGTCCAGGTAGGTGAGCAGCCAGCCCTCCTGTTCTTCTTCGCCGCGAGGCTCGACGTGCCACCTGGCGAAGCGGTCGTTGCGTCGTGCCGAACCGTTCATTTCAGACGTCCGGCTGCGCGGCGCGTGGCTTGCGCGGGTTGCCGTCGCGAATCTCGTCGTCGTGATGGGCGAGGAAAGACTTCAGGGTCTCGCGCATGTAGGCCGGGCTGCGCTTGTTGCACATCATCGCGATGCCCTGCATCACCAGATTCATCAGCGCGACGCGCTGCTCGGTGCGCCGCTCCAGCTTCACCGCGACCGGTTTGAGCAGCAGGTTAGCCAGTAGCACGCCATAGAAAGTGGTCATCAGTGCGACCGCCAGGCTGCGGCCGATCTGCTGCATGTCGCCGCTGCCGAGCAGGAACATCAGGTTGATCAGGCCGACCAGCGTGCCGATCATGCCGAATGCCGGCGCGTAGCTGGCCATCGTGCGGAACAGTTGCGCCTCGGCGTTCTCGCGCGCGCGCAGCCGGGCGATGCGCCACTGCAGCAGGTCGGTGATGTCTTCTTCCGGTGTGTTGTCGATCACCAGCTGTACGCCGGTGCGCAGGAACGGGTTCTTCACCTGCTCGACGGCCCGTTCCACGGCCGGCAGCTCGCCAGCGATCCACAGCCGGGAAATCTGGACCAATTCTTCCAGGTCCTGGCGGGTGTACAGCCGTTCGTTGCGCAGCACCGTGCCGATCAGGCCGAACACGCGCATGACCTCGCGCAGCGGGTAGCTGATGAAGGTCGCGGCCAGCGTACCCACCAGCACGATGCCCAGACTGGGCAGGTCGAGATACAGCGCGGGATCGTGCGCGGCGAACAGCATGACCACCGCAAGCAGTGCGACGCTCGCGACGATACCGATCAGGGTTGAGGGGTTCATCGAAACTCCCGAGAGGCAAGGACATGCCGACCAAGCGCGGCATTCAACCGGGAGATTCGGCCGTTTCCGGCGCAACTTTAGCGAGCCGCATGCCGGCTCGCGCAGTCGCCGCTATAGATGTTCGAGCAAACGCCGGGCCGCTTCCTGGCCACTGAGCCAGGCGCCTTCGACCCGCCCGGAGAGGCACCAGTCGCCACAGGCGTACAAACCCAGCCCCGCATCGGCGAGCGCGCCCCATTCATGGGGCTGCGCCGGGCGCGCGTACAGCCAGCGATGCGCCAGGGTGAACTCGGGAGCGGGCACGACACAGTCGATCAGCTCGGCGAATGCACCGAGCAGCTGCTCGCTGACGGCCTCCTTGGACAGATCGAGGTGCTGACGACTCCAGCTGTTGGTGGCATGCAGCACCCAGGTGTCCAGGCGTCCGTTGCGCCCGGGCTTGCTGCGCTCGCGTGCCATCCAGTCGAGGGCGTCGTCCTGCACGAAGCAGCCCTCCATCTGAGTGGGCAGCGGCGTGGCGAAGCCCAGGGCGACGGCCCAGGTCGGTTCCATCGCGACGCTGGCGGCGACGGCCGCGAGCTTCGGTGCGGCGGCCAGCAGCGCACTGGCTTGAGGTGCCGGGGTGGCGACGATTACGTGGCTGAAGGGGCCGTGGCTGGCGCCGTCGGCATCCACCAGGGTCCAGAGTTCCTCACCGCGAAACGCTTCGGTGATGCGGCAGCTGAACGTTGCCGGCAGATCGCCGAGCAACGCGCGGGCGATCGACGCCATTTGCGGCGTGCCGACCCAGCGCAGCTGTTCGTTGGTCGACGGTTCCAGCTGGCCGGCACGGGAAAGGTAGAGGTTGGGCGACCAGGGGGCGGCCCAGCCTTCGTCCTGCCAGTGCTGCAGCGCCTCGCGAAAACGCCGGTCGCGCGCGGTGAAATATTGGGCGCCGAGATCGAGCGAGCCGCTCTCGATCTGCTTGCTGGCGGTGCGCCCGCCGCAGCGGCGGCTCTTGTCGAACAGCCGGACGTCCTGACCCGCCGCGTGCAATGCCTGAGCCGCGGACAGCCCGGCGATACCGGTACCGATGATGGCGATGGGAGCCTTGCTCATGATTACCTCATTGCTGTTGCCATCCGCCGCGCCGCTACGAAGGGTGCCGGCGGCGCAGCATGTTTGCGTGACAGGTGTTTTACTCCAGCCGCGCACTTTCATCCTCGAACAGACGCCCGGCTTTGGCTAGGGGCAATTCGTACCATGCGGCTAACGGATGGCGCGCCTGATCCCTTGACTGACCGACGGTAGCGGCTGGCGTTCGCCCCAGATGCGATCTTCTGCCCTGGCACCGCAGCTAGACAGCGGTTGTAACTTGTCGATAAGCCGGTACAATGGCGCCGCTCGCCGCCAGGCGGGTTCGTCATGGTGGGCTCTGTCGGTCCCCCCGCAACGATCAGCCGTGAACCCGGTCAGGCCCGGAAGGGAGCAGCCGCAGCGGTGACATTGTGTGCCGGGGTGTGGCTGGCAGGGCTCACCTCCATGACGTATCTCCTTGATTTCTAACGGTTTTTCGCTCTGATCACGCCAGTGATCCAAAGGGTGATCCACCGTGTCTTCCGTCCCTTCTTACCTCTGGTTGTCCCGTCACTCGATCTTCTATTTCAGAATCGTGGTGCCTGGAGTGCTCCGTCCGCTTTTCCCTTGTTCCGAGATCCGCCGTTCACTGCAGACACGCTGCAAGCGCGAAGCGCTGATCCGTGGGCGCGAATTGCTCCTGCAGGTTCAGCAGCTCTACACCCAGGCATTCCAGGGCATTCGGCCATCCCTCGACTCCCTGCGTGGTGCCTGGGAGGCGGGCGGTAAGCGAGTTGCTAGTTGGGCTGCGTGGCTCCGTCAGCAGCAGTTGGTTGCGCTTGCGCAGAAGCCTTTGGATCAGGGGCGGGGAGGCAAGGTGAGAGGGCTGCAGAAGCCCGGCAGTGCCCCTTCAAGAGCCAAGCAGGGGCAGCCAGATAGGCTGGTAGCGGATGCGCCAAGCAACGCTCCACGCTTCTCTAAGGTGGTTCAGGAGTGCCTGGAGCAGCAGTCTCATGAAGGCGTGGCTGCGAAGACGCTATCCGACAAGCGTTCCGTGGCTGAGCTGATGACTCGGATCGTGGGTGATTTGCCTGTCGATCTCATCACCCGCCAGGATGCCCGCAAGTTCCGCGAGGTAGCTCTCAAGCTGCCGCCGAGGATGAACCAGCTTCCCGAGGGGCAATCGCTGGAGCAGATCATCGAGACTGCCACCACCACGATCAGCCTCACCACGTTCAACAACTATGTGAAGAACCTGACAACCTTCTTCTCCTATGCCATCCGTGAGGGCTACTGCGAGCGCAACCCGTTCGATGGGCTTCGAGTCAGGCAGCGAGGCAAGGTCAGCGAGGAGCGCAGCGTCTTCACTGAGGACGACCTGCGCCGTCTGTTTTCGAAGCAGGTTTACGCATCAGCCAACTCGGCTCAGCCGCATAAGTACTGGCTGCCGTTGCTCGGCCTGTATACCGGAGCGAGGCTCAACGAGTTATGCCAGCTCTATCTGGATGACGTGGTCAGCATCAATGGTATCGACTGCCTCCACATCCGAGCGACCAGGCCCGATCAGAAGCTGAAAACCGTCACTTCGGAAAGGCTCGTGCCGATCCACTCGCAGTTGAAAACGCTCGGGTTCCTTGAGTTCGTCCAGGCGCAGCGGGAGGCTGGCCATCAACGTCTTTTCGCGGAGCTGACCTTGCACAAGGCGCATGGCTACGCTGCCGCTCCCTCCAAGTGGTTCACTCGGGTTCGTGATCAGTTGGGCTTCCGTGATGGGGCAGAGCGCAAGGACTTCCACAGCTTCCGCCACACGCTTGCTGATCACCTGAAGCAGAAGGGAATAGTCGAATCGCTGGTTGGCGGCATTCTTGGCCACCAAAGCGGCGGGATCACCTTCAGTCGATACGGGAAGGACTTTAGGCCGGAGGTGCTGGCCCCGGTGATTGAGGCAGTGGATTTTGATGCTGCTGAGTGGCTGCGGTGATTGGTGATGATGGCCATCGTGTTGACGCCTTCCAGGGTACGCACGAAGGTGGCCAGGGACTCCTGACGCAGCGCCACGCAGTTGTCGAAGACGACAGCCTTCGGTGCCATCTCCTTGTTCTCTAGGGCGAGCTGCTCGTTCTTCTCTGCCAGCTCGGCAGCCAGTCGCAGCGCCTCGGGTAGTGACTGCGGGACACGGAAGGCTGCGCCCTTGGCTTGTTCCTCCAGCTCATGCAGACGGTCGATGACCTTGGCGCGGAGCGGGATGCTGTAGCCGGTTAGCAGGATCTCGACCTCGCGGCGCGGTAGGTGGATGGCAGCGGTATAACCTCGGGCATCTCGCTCCTCACGCACATGGTCCAGATTTGGACCATCTCCGAGTTCGGCCAACATCACGCGGATGTCGCGGATAACATGCTTGTGTTCCTTCCCAGTCAGCTCTGCGATCTCGCGGCTGCTCATGGTTACCGGCTTGTTGATCAGTGCGTTTGTCATGTTCTGTCCTCCAGAAAAGACGAAGCCCGCTCAGAGGCGGGCTATGGGTATTCGCTGGTAGTGAGGGTTTTTCCGTGATCGTGGAAAAAGTCAGTGGCCTGGGCCGATCAATGCCTTGAGGTTCTCGGCGGTCTCTTTAGCCGCCTGGGCTTCCGCGATCAGGAGCAGGTTCTTCTCCTGCAGTCGGTCGATCTGCTCGGTGTTGCGGCTGACCTCCACGTTGTTGGCGGCGGTCAGTTGTTCGAGCTGGTCGATGGTCTTCTGGAAGGACTTGAGGATCTTGTTGAGCTGGATCATGCGGGCCTCTCGTCGGGAGGTAAGGCCGAGAGGCGAACTATGCGTGTGCGGTTAGTTGGGCTGGCCGGTTGGGGCTCCATGCCGCTGCTGTCCTTGTCCGGACTGGCGCTGCCAACTATTGAGTTGCGCATTTAATTCTGCACTGCAAATAACTCGGAAGTGGGAACGTTGAAGCGCTCCAACACGGTTTGCTATCTGTAGCGAATCTGACAAATGAATCGGAGGATTCAGCCAATGATCGGCAATCAATTTGGCTTCAGCGTCTCTATTGGCAAAGCACGTCTTTGCTTATTCATCGGTGACGTGTACGTCCGAGTGCCGAGGTGCTTTGAGCTGGCCTGGAATGGCACTGGTTTCTATTTCGGTAAGGATGGAGCGTGATGCACATGGAAACCACATTAAGCAAACACGCCCTGGCTTATGATCGGTATGCACTTGTCCAGCTTTTCAAAGCGATTGAGGAGTTCCGTGGCGTTGACCCAGAGATGCCAGCACAAGGCGTGGCATTGTTCCTCTACTCGGCGATCTACCCAGGCTGCACGATGGCGGATCTGCAGAAGAACCTCGGGATGACCCAATCGTCCTGCTCAAGGAACGTCTCGGCCTTGTCGGAATGGCATCGTCTCGAAAAACCAGGACTCGGATTGATAGTGGCATCGCCAGATCCGATGGAACGCCGCAGGAAGATCGTGCAGTTGACCGAGAAGGGGCAGCAACTGGCCGTCTCCCTGACCGAGGCGGTGATGAACCCGGTTCGACTGTCGTCGTTCTCGAAGGCGGCACGGTAAAAAATAACCCCCAGCACCAAGCCGATAGATCGGCCTCCTGGCTGTCCAGGCGAAGGGTGATGGGGGTTCTGTTAGTCGCTGATTGTAGGCGCCAGCCGGAGCACCGGAAGGTTCATCTGCTGGGCTGCTTTCCATCTGCGCTTGTCTGCGGCCAGGATCTCGCTCAGCAGCGGATGCTGGAAGGTGCCTCCGGTAGTTGCAGCCAAGCTCGAATTGCTCCGACTCCTGGCCTTCCTCACTTCGCTGGCGATGCTCTTCATAAGCGAGACCCTTCTGTGATTCTCTGCTTGGATCGAGCTACCAGTTTGAAGTCGGTTTGCCAGACGATGCACAGCAGGTACACCAGTGGAACCAAAGGCCAGAGAAGCAGGGCGCCCAGGAAGATCAGTTCAGGTAGACGCATCAGGCCACCTCCGCTGGGGTCTTGATGTAGTCGCTCGGGTCGACGCTGTTTCCGTAAGGCAGGTTCAGTACTGCCTCGATCTGCGACAGCGTGAGGCCGCCAGCCAACATGGTCAGGGCGGAGTCGTAGGCTCGGGCGTACTGGTTTAGGTCTTCTGGGCAGAGTACATCACGGATGCCTTTGCCTACCTTGGCCCTCCATTCACCTGCAGAGAGACCAGTCATCACCCTGCACACCAGCGACATGAGTGTCTTCTGGGTATTGAAGGCTTCCTGCTTGACCAGGCTCTTCGGTAGCTCACCAGCCTTGGCCTTGTTACCAGCAACCACGAATGCCTGATGGGCCACTTGGTTGTCGATGGTGGTGATCATGGAGCCACGGATCGGCGTGTACCTCAGGAGCTTGTTTCCGAGTTCCTCCATATCGAGGAAGTAGTCGCGCACGAAGAAACCCTCGTTAGTGTTTGCCGTCATCGCTAGATGTGCAGCACAGTCGCGGCTGAGGGTGTAGTCAGTGCGAGGGCGCTTGCCTGTCGGAGTCTGGTGCTCTAGGACTTCCCCATTTTTCCCGAATCTGTGAAATATGGCTGAAGCTCCGCGAGTTACCCAGTTTGCGAACTTCCCCTCGGGCTTGCCGATGTTCTCCCACAACTTGCGGGCATCAATACACGGCTCTGTTCTGCTCTCGACAAAGGGCAGTATCCGGCGAACCCGGATCATCCTCTCGGCCTGTTCGTCGGTGAAGCCAAGAGTCTGCATGACGTGCTTCGGACAGTCAGCCGGGGTGTAGTTGAAGGTCTTGCCAGTGCGTTTGCTTTTCATGGCGTAGATGTTCCTTTTTGTTCAGCCGTCAGAGTCCCTTCCATCCATGCCACCAGCTCCCATCTACAAGGGAAACACGGACGGCTCGGACGGCTGGACAAAACGGGCTGGGTTTGAGGGGAATCTGCAAGGGATGCAGGGTTGATGCTTGGTGACTTGCCCAGGAGTTCCCCGATGCCTGGAAGCCATCCATGGGCCAAAGCCTGGGCAGCAGTGGTTGCCTAGGTCGCTACTGTGCTGAGGCCAAGGCTGATGGATGACAGAGGCGAATGGGGAAACTCCTGGGCGGAGTCATCTGGAGGTACATGAAGATGAGCAGGAGGTGGGCTGGCAGAGAGGCTTGGGCTTCCTGACAACCACCTGACGGGGATGATCACTGACAACATCGTCATCGGTGATCATCGATCCTGTGTCAGCAGTGTTGGGGAGGCATCAAGAGCAACTTGCGGTGCTGCTTGAAGAGCACCTGTCAGTGTCCCCCGCAAGACAGACTTGATGCTGTCTCATTGCTTCGTTCTTCATTGATGGATTGATGGTAATGACCATGGATGAAGGACAACTCAAAGACACTCATAGAGTGGCTTCGCCATCCACCGCTACACCCCGCGAGTCATCGCAGGTAGCCAGCCTCGACTAGGTGCCATCACCCCCTAGCCAGCTATGTCAGGTTCGTCATCACCCGTGACTGCTGACCTGTTGGTCGGAGCAGTGAGAGGGGCTGTACGCCTGAAGCTCAAAGTAGCAGTAGGTACTCGGCGGTTGCCTCGCTGGGCTGTTGCCTTTCCCAGGCTCGATCAGTCGTCCTTGGTGGCATGTCAGAACAGACGACCGAGCGTCATGGTCGAGGATCGAACGCACGGGATTGCGCGTTCTTTCCTCCATACCTGTGTGGTAATCGATCTTCGTCGAACGTGATGCGATCTTGCTGGAGTGGCGCTGACGGAAAGCTGGCTGCTTCTCTTCGGTGGCAGGGCATGTGATGGCACTGGGGGCCAATCAGCCACGCGCTTGATCGGTTCACGTGTGTAGTAAGCTCATCGGCATTTGTGTATTACTGCGTGGAGATGTGCCTTGGTCACTGGAGATGTAGAGAAGCGTTTGTGGGCTGTAGCTGACCAACTATGGGCCAACACGGGGTTGAGGCCGGGGGAGTTCTCGGTGCCTGTCCTGGGGCTGATCTTCCTGCGATATGCCGAGAAGATGTACGCCGCTGCCGAAGAGAAGCTGGGGCCGATTGGCTCTGGTGGTCGCCGCAAGGTCAGCAAAGATGACTATCTGGCCGAGGGCGTGATCTTCCTTCCAGAGAAGGCCCGCTTCTCCTATCTGCAGACCCTCACCGAGGGCGATGTCATCGGTCTGGCGATTAACGAAGCCATGAAGGCCGTTGAAGAAGAGAACGTCGACCTCAAAGGCGCTCTGCCTCGCAACTACGTCCAGCTTGGCAACAAGGTGCTGCTGGAACTGATCAAGCTGCTCGGGCCTGTGGATCTCAGCGGGGACGCTTTCGGTAAGGTCTATGAGTACTTCCTGGGCAACTTCGCGCTGAAGGAAGGCCAGAAAGGCGGGGTCTTCTACACCCCCGAGTCCATCGTGAAGCTGATCGTCGAGATCATCGAGCCGTTCCATGGGCGGATCTTCGACCCGGCTTGTGGATCGGGTGGCATGTTCGCCCAGTCGGCTGACTTCGTTAAACGCCACCACAAGACGGCGATGGAAGAAATCTCCATCTTCGGCACCGAGAAAGAGCAGGTCACGGTCAATCTGAACAAGATGAACCTGGCTGTGCATGGCCTGTCCGGTGATGTGCGTATTGCCAACACCTACTACGAAGACCCGCATGAGGCGGTTACTCGTGATGGTGGGCGCTTCGACTTCGTTATGGCCAATCCACCGTTCAACGTATCGGGGGTCGACAAGGAGCGTCTTGAGGGCGATCTGCGTTTCCCGTTCGGTGTTCCGAAGACAGACAACGCGAACTACCTCTGGATCCAGCTCTTTTACGCATCGCTGAACAAGAACGGTCGTGCTGGTTTCGTTATGGCGAACTCGGCGGGTGATGCCCGAGGCAGTGAACAGGTCATCCGGCAGAAGCTCATCGAGAGCGGCGCAGTCGATGTGGTCGTTTCGGTCGGCTCGAACTTCTTCTATACCGTGACCTTGCCGTGCACGCTGTGGTTCTTCGACAGGGCGAAAGAACGTGATGCGGAGCGAGCAGACAAGGTTCTCTTTATCGATGCTCGCCACATCTACCGGCAAATCGACCGGGCTCACCGCGACTGGCTGCCTGAACAGATCGAGTTCATTGCCAATATCGTGCGGCTGTATCGAGGTGAGGCTCCAGAGCTAGACCAGGGAAGTGCTGAGTTGCTCGCCGAGAGAGGACTGGGCGATGGCTACGTGAATGTGCCGGGGCTATGCAAGGTTACTAGTCGGGGTGAAATTGAAGCGCAGGGTTGGTCGCTGAACCCTGGACGTTATGTTGGAGCAGCAGCAAGGGAAAGCGAGGATGTAGACTTCGTAGAACGTCTGGAGGAGTTGACCGAAGAGTTTGAAGTTCTAAATGGCGAGGCTAGAGAGTTAGAGTCAGCCATATCATCCAGTTTGGGATTTTTACTTGAGAGTGCGAGCTGATGCTTATGGGGGCGCTCAACGATTGGCGTGAGGTTAGGCTTGAAGATGTTTGTGAGCGTATCACTGTCGGGCATGTTGGCTCGATGGCGAATGAGTATGTAAGTGAAGGTATCCCTTTTCTTCGCTCGCAGAACATTACTCCTTTCAAGGTCGATTTGCGCGATGTTAAGTACATAACCTCGGAGTTCAATGAAAAGCTAAAGAAGTCTGCGCTGAGGCCGGGGGACGTTGCGGTTGTTCGAACTGGGTATCCCGGAACTGCTGCGGTTATTCCTAGGGCCCTGATGGTTTCAAATTGTTCTGACTTGGTCATAATCCGCCCAGGTGAAGAAATTGATTCATGGTTTTTATCATGCCTCTTTAACTCCGTGTGGGGTAAAAACATGGTTGCTGGCAATCTGGTTGGGGTTGCTCAACAGCACTTCAATGTTGGTGCTGCCAAAAACCTTCGCATTCGTCTTCCTCCGATTCAGATCCAGCAGACGATTGCATCAATACTTCGAAACTACGACGACCTAATCGAAAACAACACGCGCCGCATCGAGATTCTCGAAGAAATGGCGCGGCGGTTGTACGAGGAGTGGTTCGTTCAGTTCCGCTTTCCGGGGCATGAGGGGGTGGAGTTCAAGGAGAGTGAGCTTGGGCTGATTCCTGAAGGCTGGAAAGTGGTTGCCCTAGAAACGGCCGTTGAAATAAACCCAAAGACCAAAGTAGAGCGTGATGGCGAGAAAGTCTTCGTCCCTATGGGGGCGTTATCTGAAACGGGGATGGTAATTTCTGGTTGGGAAATTAAATCGGGGAATAGCGGTGCTAAGTTCCAAAATGGGGATACCTTGGTTGCTCGTATCTCTCCCTGTCTTGAGAACGGGAAAACTGGCTTTGTTGATTTCTTGCCCGCCAACCAGCCTACTGCGTGCGGATCAACGGAGTTCATAGTCCTACGCTCTCGCTCACTGTGCCCGGAGATGGTTTATTGTCTTTCGCGAAGTGATAGGTTTCGCGAAGTGGCCATGAAGAGCATGTCGGGAGCCACAGGTCGCCAACGTGTCCGAGTAGAGAGCCTTTTGGGTTATCCCATAGCGCAGCCTGAAAACGAGCTCGTTGCCAAGTATCATGCTTTTGCTCAGCCTTGTTTCAAGGAAATCAGGGTGCTTGCAAATAAGAACGCGAACCTTCGCCAGCAGAGAGACCTGCTACTCCCCAAGCTAATATCCGGTGAGATCGACGTATCCGATATCCCCATGCCGACCTAAAAGGAGTTCAGGCGCATGAGTCCAGCAGCACCGCATTCGCACGACTATTCCGAGGACACGTTGGTCGAGCAGCCAGCCATCGTGCTGTTCGAGTCTCTCGGCTGGGAAACTGGGAACCTCTACGCAGAGTGGACAGGTAGTTCCTCCAGCGAAGGTCGCCAGACTCAGCAGGATGTGGTGCTGGAGGGGCGTCTGCGGGCTGCGCTGAGCAAGCTCAACCCTGACTTGCCCAGCGATGCCATCAATCTGGTGGTCGAGGAATTGGCCCGAGATCGTTCCAAGCTGCTGCCGGTCAACGCCAATCAGGAGGTCTATCGGCTGCTGAAGGATGGGGTGCCTGTCCCGGTCACCGATGAGCACGGACACAACACGCTCAAGGTGGCCAAGGTCATCGACTGGGGCAATGTCGAGGAGAACGACTTCTTCCTCGCCTCCCAGTTCTGGGTGAAAGGGGATTACCACACCCGGCGCACCGATCTGCTGGGTTTCGTGAACGGTATTCCGCTGTTGTTCGTTGAGCTGAAGGCAACGCACAAGACGCTCAAGGCCGCCTACGACGACAACCTCACCGACTACCGGACTGTCATCCCGCAGCTCTTCACCTATAACGGCGCACTGATGCTGTCTAACGGTTCTCAGACGGTGGTGGGTAGTACCTTCTCGCCGTGGGAGCATTTGTTCGAGTGGAAGCGAATCAACGATGAAGGTGAGAAGGGTGTCGTCTCCCTGGAAACAGCCATCAGGGGCATCGGTGAGCCTTCCAGGCTGCTGGACATCGTCGAGAACTTCACCGTCTTCGAGGATGTGGCTGGTGGTGTGATCAAGAAGATCGCCAAGAACCACCAGTACTTGGGGGTCAATAAGGCCATCGCTGAGGTCTGGCGAACCAAGGATCGCCCCAAGGATCAGGCCGGGCGGCTTGGCGTCTTCTGGCACACCCAAGGCTCAGGCAAGTCTCTGTCGATGGTCTTCTTCGCTCAGAAGATCCTGCGCAAGATCCCAGGTAACTGGACGTTCGTGATCGTCACCGACCGCAACGAACTGGACGAGCAAATCTACAAGACCTTCGCCGCTACAGGTGCTGTGGGGGAAGTCGAAGCCCATGCCACCAGCGGTGCTCACCTCAAGCAGTTGCTCAGCGAAGATCACCGCTACGTCTTCACGCTGATCCAGAAGTTCGGCACGAAAAAAGGCGAGGTCTACCCGCAGCTCTCTGACCGCCAGGACATCATCGTCATCACCGACGAAGCTCACCGTTCCCAGTACGACACGCTGGCCATGAACATGAGGACGGCACTCCCCAATGCCGCCTTCCTGGGCTTCACCGGGACGCCACTGATGGCTGGCGAGGAGAAGACCAAAGAGGTCTTTGGTGACTACATCTCCGTCTATGACTTCGGCCAATCCATCGCTGACGGTGCCACGGTTCCGCTGTACTACGAGAACCGCATTCCCGAGATGCAGCTCATCAATGACAACCTCAACGAGGACATGGCGGCGCTACTCGAAGAGGCCGAGCTGGACGAGGAGCAGGAGCGCAAAGTCGAGCAGGTCTTCGCCCGTGAGTACCACCTGATCACCCGAGAGGATCGACTGGAGGCAATCGCCAAGGATCTGGTGAGCCACTTCGTTGGTCGTGGTTACCAGGGCAAGGCCATGCTGGTGTGCATCGACAAGGCCACCGCCGTTCGCATGTACAACAAGGTTCAGGATCACTGGAAGACGTATCTGGCTGAACTGAAGGCTCAACTTGCAAAGGCTCCCAAGGAGCAGCAGGAAGAGCTGCAGCACAAGATCCAGGTGATGACATCGACCGATATGGCGGTGGTCGTCTCCCAAGGTCAGAACGAGGTGAAGGAGCTAGCCGACAAAGGGCTGGACATCATCCCGCACCGTAAGCGCATGAATGAAGAGAACCTGGGCGAGAAGTTCAAAGACTCCAAGGATCCGCTGCGGTTGGTCTTCGTGTGCGCCATGTGGATCACCGGCTTTGATGTGCCGTCTTGCTCGACCATCTACCTCGACAAGCCGATGAAGAACCACACACTGATGCAGACCATCGCTCGTGCCAACCGGAAGTATCCAGGCAAGGAGGCGGGGCTGATCGTCGACTATGTTGGGGTCTTCCGTAAGCTGCAGGAAGCCTTGGCAATCTACGGTGGGGCTTCTTCTGGCGAAGATGGTGAAGGTGAGCCAATCAAGAACAAGGCCGAGCTGGTCGAGTACTTGAAGCACCTGCTTGCCAGGGGGATCTCGTTCTTGTCCGAGCATGGAGTGAACGCCCAGGTCATCAAGGATGCTCAAGGCTTCGAGAAGGTGGCCAAGCTGGATGATGCGGTTGAGCAACTCATTGCCAATGAGGAAATCAAGAACAGCTTCATGAGTCAGGCCCGGATTGTGTCTCGGGTCTACAGAGCGATTCTTCCCGACCCTGATGCCAATGAGCTTGCTCCTGACGCTGTGCTGATCTCCGTGATTGCCCAGAAGATCAAGGCACTGGCTCCTCCTGTCGACATCTTCGATGTAATGCAGCAGGTCGAGGAATTGCTGGATCGCTCCATCGCTCCGGTGCCTTACATCATCAAGGAAGACGATGATCAGCCACTGCATGACCTCAGCCAGATCGACTTCGAGAAACTCAAGGAGAGGTTCAATCAGGGACGTAAGCGCACCGAGGCCGAGAAGCTCCGGGCCTTGCTGAGCATGAAGCTGGAAACCATGCTGACCGAGAACCCCACTCGCAAGGACTTCATGGAGAAGTTCCAGAAGCTGATCGACGCCTACAACTCTGGCAGCCTGAACATCGAGGTGTTCTTCAAGGGGCTGGTGGATCTCACTGCTGATCTGCAGGTCGAGGATCAACGAGCTATCCGCGAGAACCTCTCCGAGGAAGAGCTGGCTCTGTTCGACATCCTGACCAAGCCAGTGCCTGAACTTGCAGACAAGGAAAGGGCGCAGGTGAAGAAGGTCTGCAAGGAGCTTCTGGAGACCCTGAAAGCAGAGAAGCTGGTGCTCGACTGGCGCAAGAAAGACAGGGCCAGGAGTGATGTGCGGCGCACTCTGGAGATCGTCTTCGACCGGGGCTTGCCTGAGAGCTACGACGAGGGGATCTACAACGAGAAGTGCGAGCTGGCCTTCCACCACATCTTCACGAGCTACTACGGGGCTGGTGAGAGCGTGTACTCGGCCATGCGGTAACGGTGTTTTGGGGGAGCAAAAAATAATGCACCCCAAAACCCACAACCTCGTCTACACGGCTGCCGCTTGTGGCACTCGCAGCACCCTGCAAGCCCGCTTCACGGCAGCCGTCGAGATCCCCCAGTGCTTGGCGGTATCTGCAATGCTGGCCTCGTTCTCTTTCCTCCAGATAGCCACGGCCTGATCATCGATCACCTTCGGAGCGCCCAGCTTCTTGCCATGCGCCCTGGCTCGCTCGATCCCAGCCATCTGGCGGGCCTTGATATTGGCTCGCTCCAGCTCTGCTACCGCAGCCAACATAGTGAGCATGGCCTTGCCGACTGGGCTGGATAGGTCGAAGCCTTCGCGCATCGAGACCACAGTTACGCCCTTGGCTTTCAGGGCTTCCACTGTCTCCAGCACATCGATGGTATCCCTGCCCAGGCGGTCGATGGCTGCCACGACAACCGTGTCTCCCTTCCTGGCATAGGCGTGGAGTGCCTTGAAGCCCTCCCGTTGCAGTGCCTTGGTAGCACCGCTGGTTGCCTCATCGGAGAACCACTCGCTCACATTGAAGCGTTGGCTGATGGCGTGGCGCTGGGCCTCGGTTGTTTGGTCGTCGGTGCTGACTCGGACGTAGGCGATGGTGGCGGTCATGGCTGATAGCTCCTTGAGCGCTAGGTGGATCATAAGGCTGGCTCAAGATGTTATTGCGTGGATCGGAAAAAATCAACAATTCTGATCCAGTCGAAGGCCGCAGCGCTTCGTTTGGCTTAAGCTGGCTCGGAAGGTACACCTTCTGATCCACCCCCTTAGTACGCACGGGAACCCATCTCGCGGTCGTGCGGGCTGATCTGTCCTTCCATCGAGACCTCTGGCCAGAGCGCGGTACTCGTTCACATGGAAGTGAGATCGAGGCCCGTGGGTTGTCGTCGTGCCCCGGCTCACCCTAGCTGTCGACAGGGAAGCCTGAGCATCGTGTTTGATGGGGAGGGGGTGCCCTGTTTATTCAGGCGAGGAGGGGTGGGTACCGGGGGGAATCGAGTGGGACGGCTCGATGGATAGGGGCTCGCATTTTTTGCAAAAAATGGCCGGTGGGGTGTGGCCTAGTGATCCAAAAGGGATCCAGAAGTGATCCGAAACGGTGATCCAAAGCGCTCCCAAAGGCTCATGCCAGCGCTATAGAATGTGGTCTCCGATTGATAGTCGTGCGACGAGCAGAAAACGCTAGAAGTCAGGAGTGGCGAGGCTTTCAGGCCTTCCCGCAACGATCAGCCGTGAACCCGGTCAGGCCCGGAAGGGAGCAGCCGCAGCGGTGACATTGTGTGCCGGGGTGTGGCTGGCAGGGCTCACCTCCATGACGCCTTCTCGCAGTTTCCTCCTTTACCTTCCTGTCTGATTACGGCCGTTGTGTCGGACATCCGCGTGCGTGGCGTTAGCCTCGGCGGTAGAACAGCGACCGATTTGCAGGGCCGACAATGATCCGTATCCTGCCTCGATTGGTTTGCAATGGGCGCCATGCACGGTGGCGAGCCTGCGTTCGAAGGAGTTCGGTTTGTCTGTGAAAGTTGCCTGGGACATCTTCTGTGTCGTGGTGGACAACTACGGCGATATCGGCGTGACCTGGCGCCTGGCGCGCCAGCTGGCCGCCGAGCATGGCCAGCGGGTGCGGCTCTGGGTCGACGATCTGGAGACCTTCGCCCGCCTGTGTCCTGGCACCAGCGTGAGCGCGGCGCAGCAGTGGCACGAGGGTGTCGATGTGCGCCATTGGCCGCGCGAGTGGGGCGGCGCCGAGCCGGCCGATGTGGTCATCGAGGCGTTCGCCTGCGAGCTGCCACGCGCCTATATAAATGCAATGGCCGCGAGCAGCCGGCGCATTCTTTGGCTGAACCTGGAATACCTCAGCGCCGAGGATTGGATCGTCGGCTGCCACGCATTGCCGTCGCTGCAGTCCAGTGGGCTGCAGAAGTACTTTTTCTTCCCCGGTTTCGAGGCGAGGACCGGCGGGCTGATCCGCGAGGCGGACCTCGTTTCGCGCCGCGAAGCGTTCCAGGCCGATCCGGCGCGCCGCGAGGATTTCCTTGCCAGTCTGGGTGTGGTGTTGCAACCCGGCGCGCGGCTGCTGTCGTTGTTTGCCTACGAGAATGCCGCCGTAGCTGGCTGGCTCGATGCGCTGACGGCCGATTCGCGGCCGAACCAGCTGCTGGTGCCCGAAGGTCGCGTGCTGGCGGATGTCGCGGCATGGCTCGGCGTACCGTCGCTGCGGCCGGGCGAGCGCCATCAGCGTGGCGCGCTGCAGATCGCCGTGGTGCCCTTCATGACTCAGGACGAGTACGACCTGCTGCTGTGGAGCTGCGATTTCAACGCGGTGCGCGGCGAGGAGTCGTTCATTCGCGCGCAGTGGGCGGGGCGTCCGCTGGTGTGGCACATCTATCCGCAGGAAGACGATGCGCACTGGGACAAACTACATGCCTTCCTCGATCTGTACAGCCACGATCTGGCGCCCACCGCGCGCGGCGCGCTACAGGACTTCTGGCGGGCATGGAACGCCGGGGAGGGCGCCGGACCCGCCTGGAGCGCGCTGCTGGATGAGTATCCGGCGCTGCTGGCGCATGCCGAGGCCTGGCTGCACAAACAGGTGGCGAATGGCGATCTGGCTGGAAAGCTGGTGTTTTTTTACACAGATTGGCTATGATACGCCGCCTGTTTTTTGTCTCTAATTCCTATCGGATGTTCGTATGAAAACCGCACAAGAGTTCCGTGCCGGCCAGGTGGCCATCATCAACGGCGCACCCTGGGTCATCCAGAAAGCCGAGTTCAACAAGTCCGGCCGCAACAGTGCCGTGGTCAAGATGAAGCTGAAGAACCTGCTCAACGGTTCGGCGACCGAGACCGTATACAAGGCCGATGACAAGCTGGAGCCGGTAATTCTCGAGCGCAAGGAAGTGACCTACTCCTACTTCGCCGATCCGCTGTATGTCTTCATGGACGACGAGTTCAACCAGTACGAGATCGAGAAGGCCGACCTCGAAGGCGTCATGACCTTCATCGAAGACGGCATGACCGACGTCTGCGAAGCCGTGTTCTACAACGACAAGGTGATCTCGGTCGAACTGCCGACCACCATCGTTCGTGAAATCGTCTACACCGAGCCGTCGGTTCGTGGCGATACCTCCGGCAAGGTGATGAAGACTGCCCGTCTGAAGAACGGTGCCGAGCTGCAGGTTTCCGCTTTCTGCGAAATCGGCGACTCGATCGAGATCGATACCCGCACCGGCGAGTACAAGTCCCGCGTCAAGGCCTGATCGCCTCCTCGCGGACTCGCAACGAAAAGCCCGGCCAAGTGCCGGGCTTTGTCGTTTCTGCGGTCTGTCGGGCCGGAGCACCGATTGGGTTCGCGCGGTCAGTGCGGACGCAGCTGTTTCAGCGTCTCGGCAATCATGAACGCCATCTCCAGCGACTGGTCGGCATTCAGTCGCGGATCGCAGTGGGTGTGGTAACGGTCGCTGAGCCCGGCTTCGGTGATCGCGCGCGAGCCGCCGAGGCACTCGGTGACGTTCTGTCCGGTCATCTCGATGTGGATGCCGCCCGGGTAGCTGCCCTCGGCGCGATGCACGTCGAAGAACTGCCGAACCTCTGCCAGTACCCGCTCGAAATCGCGGGTCTTGTAGCCGCTTGAGGCCTTCATGGTGTTGCCGTGCATGGGGTCGCAGCTCCACAGCACCTGTCGTCCCTCTTGCTGCACTGCGCGGATCAGGCGCGGCAGGCCGGCTTCGACCTTGTCGGCGCCCATGCGCACGATGAGATTGAGGCGGCCGGGGTCGTTCTGCGGGTTGAGGATATCGATCAGGCGGATCAGATCTTCGCTGTCCATGCTCGGGCCGACCTTGACCCCGATCGGGTTGCCAACACCGCGCAGGAACTCCACATGCGCGCCGTCGAGCTGGCGGGTGCGGTCACCGATCCACAGCATGTGCGCCGAGCAGTCGTACCAGCCGCCGGTGAGGCTGTCCTGACGCACGAAGGCTTCCTCGTAGTTCAGCAGCAGCGCCTCGTGAGCAGTGAAGAAGCTGGTTTCGCGCAGTTGCGGGGCGTCGCTCAGGCCGCAGGCACGCATGAAGCGCAGCGTTTCATCGATGCGCGCACCGAGCTGGTGATACTTCTCGGCCAGCAGCGAGTTGGCGATGAAGTCCAGATTCCACTGGTGCACCTGATGCAGATCGGCGAAGCCACCCTGAGCGAAGGCGCGCAGCAGGTTGAGGCTGGCGGTGGATTGGTGGTAGGCCTGCAGCAGGCGCTCCGGGTCCGGCACGCGGCTCTTCTCGTCGAAGCCGATGCCGTTGACGATATCGCCGCGATAGGCCGGCAGCGTCACGCCGTCGATGGTTTCGTCGCCGGCCGAGCGCGGCTTGGCGAACTGCCCGGCCATGCGGCCGACTTTCACCACCGGGCAACCGGCAGCGAAGGTCATGACGATGGCCATCTGCAGCAGCACCTTGAAGGTGTCGCGGATCTTGGTGGCGGAGAACTCGGCGAAGCTCTCGGCACAATCGCCGCCCTGTAGAAGGAACGCACGACCCTGGGTGACTTCGGTGAACTGGCGTCGCAGTTCGCGCGCCTCGCCGGCGAACACCAGCGGCGGCAGGCCGGCGAGGGTGCGCTCGACGCGGGCGAGGTGATCGGCATCGGGGTAATCGGGTTGTTGCTGAATCGGTTTGCTACGCCAGCTCGACGGGCTCCAGGCGGTGGTCATGGGTGGATATCCATTCGCGAAAAAGTGCGGCGATGTTACCGCAAGCGCTGGCCGATGACTGATAGCGACCATCAATCGGCTGCTAAGATGCGCGCCTTCCGCGGGAGAGCGCAATGCAAGACGAAGAACGGCTGCTGGCCGAGGTGCAGGATGATTTCGGCCTGATCCGGGTATACGAGGTCGGCGACTACCGCTTCCTCGAGTTCGGCGCGGCGGTCGAGCAGAGCTGCGTATTCACCCCCGATCCCAGCTGGCTGGAGTACGACTACACGCGTGCCATGCTGATCGGCGCGTTGTGTCATCCGGCGCCGGAAACCGCGCTGTTTCTCGGTCTGGGCGCCGGAACGCTGACCCAGGCCTGCCTGGAGTTCCTGCCGCTGGAGGATGTCGAGGCCATCGAGCTGCGCCCGGCGGTGCCGGAGCTGGCGATGCGTTATCTCGGCCTGCGCAACGATTCGCGGCTGTACATTCGCGTCGGCGATGCGGTCGAGCTGCTGGAAACGGCGGAAAGTGCCGATCTGATCTTCGTCGACCTGTATACCGATGTCGGCCCGGCGGCGGCGCACCTGGCGTGGAATTTTCTGCGCCAGTGCCAGCATAAGCTCGCCCCCGGCGGTTGGCTGATCATCAACCAGTGGGGCACCGATGAGGGTAAACCGCTGGGTGCGGCGCTGCTGCGCGGTCTGTTTCATCGGCACTACTGGGAGTGCTCGGTAAAGGAGGGCAACGTGGTTCTGCTGGTGCCGGCCGATCTGGAGCAGACACTGGATTTCGCCGGTTTGCGCGAGCGTGCCGCCGCGCTCGAGCCGCGCCTGGGCTACTCGCTCGACTCCCTCATCGCGGCGTTGCGCCCGGCAAGCTGAGTGCTCCCTGGTGGTGCGTCGGTCGCGGCGTTTGCGTTGTGCATGCTTTCTTTGTGTGCGCGACTATCCGTTTCACGGCTGAAACCCGCGTGCTTGAGCTGGTCCGGTAATTGCACTTTGCCAGTGCATATCTGCCAGCAAGGAGCCAGCCGTGAGCAACCTTCAAAGTCCTCTGATGCAATTGTCCGCCCGCGAACGCCGTTGGCTGCCCTGGCTGGGCGGCACGGGCAAGCTGGCCATGGGCTGGTCATGCTGGCTCAATCGCCACAGCGTCGCGACAGTGGAAGAGGTGTTCGAGGGCATCGCCCAGTCGCGGGCGCGGGTGTTGCAGAGCTGGGTGGCGACGCTCTGGGATCAGTTGAGCGATGCGGCCGGCGCACTCGGTGCGGATGCGCTGCGCGCCGATACCGCATTGCTCGAAGCCAAGCGCGTGCAGATGGTCGATCTCTCCGAGTTGTTCGTGATCGATCTGCAGGGCCGGGTGGTTGCCTCGACCTGCGGTGCTCACGTCGGTCAGCAGGACCTGGACAGTCGCGCCGTCGCCGAGGGGCTGCGCCAGCCGTTTCTGCATGGGCCATACACGGACGCGCTGACGCTGCGCCTTGGCCCGACCAGTTCACGCTTCCACGATGCCGTGACGCTGATGTTCTATCAGCCGCTGACGGTTGCCGGAAAAACCGTTGGCAGTCTGTGCGCGCGTGTTCCCAACGATGTACTGGGCGATCTGATCCAGCGCGAAGCCGGGCACATTTACCCGGAGTCCGGCGACAACTACCTGTTCATGGTCCAGTCGCGCTTCGATGGGCGCATCCAGCCCGGCACGGCGTTGTCGCGCTCGCGCTTCGAGGATGCCACCTTCAGTCATGGCGATAACCTCAAGGGCGGCATCCGTACCGCCTGGGGCACGGTGCAGGTACGCTCGCACACCGAGCTGGAGCTGCGCTTCACCGACCCGGCCACCGGCCAGCTGCATCCAGGCGTGCGGGAAACCATCGCCAAGGGCGCCAACCTGTTTGTCACCTATCCGGGGTACGCCGATTACCGCCATGTACCGGTGATCGGCAAAGGCATGACCTTCCAGTTGCAGGGCTCGCCGGATCGCTGGGGCATGATGTGCGAAGCCGATCTGGAAGAGGTCTACCGCCGCCGCTCGCTGAGTTTCGGGCTGATGAAGACCTACCTGTCCACCGTGACCACGCTGTTCGCCGTCGGCGGCTTGCTGCAGGCATTCAGCGGCCTGTCGCCCAGTGCGCTCTATCTGCTCAACGGTCTGTTGCTGTTGCTCGGCGCCTGGATATTCGCCGCGTTCGGCCCGCGTCGACTGGCTGCGCGGATGCAGCAGATGACCGATGTGATCCGTACCCTGGCCGAGGGCGAAGGCAACCTGCGCCAGCGCATCGACACGGCGCAGATGCCACGTGATGAAAGCGGCGACATGGCGCGCTGGATCAACAGCTTCATCGACAGCCTGGATGGCGTGGTCGGCCAGGTCATTCAGGTATCCATGCATGTGCGCCATGACAACGAGCTGATGCTGGCGCGCAGCAGTGAGGCGGGGCAGACGACCAGCGGTGTCGCCGAGTCCGTCCATCAGCTGTTGCTGTTGGTGGAAGAGCAGCTGGGCGAGATCCAGCAGGCCTCCATGACGGCCGAGCAGATGAAGACGGCTATGGACGAGGTAGTCAGCCGTGCCCGCGAGCGTTTCGAGCGGGTACGCTTCGGCACCGAATCGATCCGCGACGTGGTGCAGCGTTCCGCGCAGAGTGTGCAGCTGCTCGACAGCCGCATGGGGGAGATCGACGCGATCGTTTCTTTGATCAGTGACATCACCACGCAGACCAACCTGCTGGCGCTGAATGCGGCCATCGAGGCGGCGCGCGCCGGCGAGCACGGCCGGGGCTTCGCCGTGGTGGCCGGTGAGGTGCGCTCGCTGGCGCAGCGTACCGCCAGGGCTGCGCAAGACATCCGCGCGCAGGTGGAAAGCCTGCAACAGGAGACTCGCCAGGCGGTTGCCTTCATGGAGGACGGCGTGCAGGACGTCGACAGCAGTCTGCGTCTGACCGAGCAGGCCACCTCCGAGAATGTGCACCTGCACCAGACCGTCGAGCGCATGTTCGAGATCATCAAGGGGCTCAACGAGCGCAGCCTGCATTACGGTCAGACCATCCGCGGCGTCGACCAGGCCTCCAGCGAAATGGGTCTGACCTTCGGCGTGCTGCAGGACAGCGCGGCGCGCGTGCGCCAGACCGCCGGCAAGTTGCATCAGCTGGTCGGGCGTTTCCGCGTCAGCGCCGCCAACAGTGAGGCGGCCTGAGTCACGCGCCGCGAGCGAATCCGGGGCATGGCTGGCTGACGTCGCCGTGCCCAACGCTCGCCCTGCAATCGCCCATCGTGGATACCTATGCAAAATACGCGCACAGGTTCAGCTAATTCCGGTATAGTACGCGCCGGCTGAAACCCAGCCTGCGTTCAGGTACCGCAACACACGAAGCGCTGCTTCGGCTGCTGTCCGCTTCGAGCGGACTATCCTTGACGATTCATCATTCATACGTTTTCGCAACCCCGCCGACCAGGCTGCCAGGGTGACCTTCGGGTTTTGCACGGCATGCGCAGCTTCGGAACATGGGTCTTGCGGAGCATCAGAGACAAGACCCATGACCCAGGAAATCGGCGGCTTTGCCGCACTCGGTATTCATTCCGCTGTTCTGGCTGCCATCAGCGCAGTCGGCTACGAAGAACCTTCCCCCATTCAGGCCCAGGCGATCCCGGTGATCCTCGGTGGCCACGACATGATCGGCCAGGCGCAGACCGGCACCGGCAAGACCGCGGCCTTTGCGCTGCCGATCCTGTCGAAGATCGATCCGGCCAAGCGCGAGCCGCAGGCGCTGATCCTCGCGCCGACCCGCGAACTGGCGCTGCAGGTCGCCACCGCGTTCGAGACCTATTCCAAGCAGATGCCCGGTGTTGGCGTCGTCGCCGTCTACGGTGGTGCCCCGATGGGCCCGCAGCTCAAGGCCATCCGCCAGGGCGCGCAGGTCATCGTCGCCACTCCAGGCCGCCTGGTCGACCACCTGAGCCGTAACAGCGAGCTGCTGTCGACCATCCGCTTCCTGGTCCTCGACGAAGCCGACGAGATGCTCAAGCTCGGCTTCATGGACGATCTGGAAGTGATCTTCGAAGCCATGCCGGAAAGCCGCCAGAGCGTGCTGTTCTCCGCCACGCTGCCGCATTCCATCCGCGCCATCGCCGAGAAGCACCTGCGCGAGCCGCAGCACATCAAGATCGCCGCCAAGACCCAGACCGTCGCCCGCATCGAGCAGGCGCACCTGATGGTCCACGCCGACCAGAAGATCCAGGCCGTGCTGCGCCTGCTGGAAGTCGAGGATTTCGACGCGCTGATCGCTTTCGTGCGCACCAAGCAGGCCACTCTGGATCTGGCCGCCGCGCTGGAAGCCAAGGGCTACAAGGCCGCCGCGCTGAATGGGGACATCGCCCAGAACCAGCGTGAGCGCGTTATCGAATCGCTCAAGGATGGCCGTCTGGACATCGTCGTGGCTACCGACGTCGCCGCCCGTGGCCTGGATGTGGCGCGCATCACCCATGTGTTCAACGTGGACATGCCCTACGATCCGGAATCCTACGTGCACCGCATCGGTCGTACCGGCCGTGCCGGTCGCGAAGGCCGCGCGCTGCTGCTGGTCACTCCGCGTGAGCGCCGCATGCTGCAGGTTATCGAGCGCGTAACCAACCAGAAGGTCGCCGAGGCTCGTCTGCCCAACGCCCAGCAGGTGTTGGACGCGCGCATCAAGAAGCTCACCAACAGCCTCGCGCCGCTGGTCGCCGATGCAGAAGCCACGCATGGCGAACTGCTCGACAAGCTGGTCGCCGATATAGGCTGCAGCCCGCGTGCCCTCGCCGCTGCGCTGCTGCGCAAGGCCACCAATGGCCAGGCGCTGACGCTGGCCGAAGTGGAAAAAGAGCAGCCGCTGGTGCCGGGTAGTGGCCCGCGTGAGCGTTCCGAGCGCCCCGACCGTCCTGAGCGTAGTGGTGATCGCGAGCGTCGCGCGCCAATGCCGCTGGCCGAAGGCCGCGCGCGTTGCCGCACGCCGCTGGGTGCGCGTGACGGCATCGCTGCGCGCAACCTGCTCGGTGCGATCCTCAACGAGGGCGGCCTGGCCCGCGAAGCCATCGGTCGCATCCAGGTGCGCGACAGCTTCAGCCTGGTCGAACTGCCGGAAGAAGGTCTCGAGCGCCTGCTCGGCAAGCTCAAGGACACCCGCGTGGGTGGCAAGCAGCTCAAGCTGCGTCGCTATCGCGAAGACTGAGCAGCAGAAAAGCGCACAGGGGCATAAACCGCCCCGAAGCTTCGATCAGAGCCAGCCGCAAGGCTGGCTTTTTCGTTTCAGGCGGCGCGGGCTTGGGTCGGCTGGCGCGTTCAGAGCAGCGGCAGCGTCACCGGTTCCAGATGGTTGTCTTCCACGCGTACCGCCAGTTCGCCTTCGCCCAGTTTCGCCTTCAGGCGCTGGCCGGCGTGGGTCTGGCTGGCGCTGCGAATCGCCTGACCGCGCTCGTCGAGCAGGATGCTGTAGCCGCGGCCGAGGGTGGCCAGCGGGCTGACGATCTGCAGTGTCTGCGCCAAGCCCTGCAGCTGCTGGCGCCGGGCCTTCATGCCCGACTGCATGGCGCGCGGCAGGCGGTCGGAGAGGTGTTCGAGACGCTGGCGCAGCAGGTGCAGCGTGCGCCCGGGATGCTGCGCGGCGAGGCGGGTTTCCAGGCGCGCCAGGCGCTCCTGACCGCCGCACAGGCGACGGTCGACGGCGCGCAGCAGGCGTTGTTCGAGGTCGTCGATGCGCTGGGCCTGCTGCTGCAGGCGTTCGCCCGGATGGCGCAGGCGCCGAGTCAGACTCTCCAGGCGCATGGCGTCACGGTGCAGGCGGTCGCGCATGCGCAGCAGCAGTCGCTGATGCAGACCGCTCAGGCGCTGCTGTAGGTCGGCGCTGCTCGGCGCCAGCAGCTCGGCCGCTGCCGAAGGCGTGGGGGCGCGTACGTCAGCGACGAAGTCGGCGATCGATACGTCGGTTTCATGTCCCACGGCGCTGACGATTGGCGTAACGCAGGCGTCCACCGCGCGCGCCACGGCTTCTTCGTTGAAGCACCAGAGGTCTTCCAGCGAGCCGCCGCCACGCGCCAGGATCAGCGCGTCGAAACCTTGCGCATCGGCCAGTTGCAGCGCCCGAACGATCTGTCCGGTGGCTTCGCGGCCCTGCACGGCGGTCGGAATCAGCGTCAGTTCGACCTGCGGTGCGCGGCGTTTGAACACCGAGATGATGTCGCGGATCACCGCGCCGGTCGGCGAGCTGACGATGCCGATGCGCCGCGGATGGGCGGGCAGGGCGGCCTTGCGCTCGGTAGCGAACAAGCCTTCGCCGGCGAGCTTTTCCTTCAGTGCCTCGAAGGCCAGACGCAGTGCGCCATCGCCGGCCGGCTCCAGCGTGTCGAGAATCAGCTGATAGTCGCCGCGCCCTTCGAACAGCGACACCTTGCCTCGCACGCGCACCGCCAGGCCGTCACGCAAGGCCTGGCGCACCCGCGCGGCGTTCTGGCGGAACAGCGCGCAACGCACCTGGGCGTTCTTGTCCTTGAGGGTGAAATAGATGTGGCCGGAAGCCGGGCGGGCGAGGTTGGATATCTCGCCTTCGACCCAGACCTGGGCGAACACGTCCTCCAGCAGCAGCCGGGCTCGGCCGTTGAGCTGGCTGACGGTGAGGACTTCGCGATCGAGATTGAGGCGTTCGAAGGGATCTTTGAGCATGGCGGTGATGATACGGGAAAACGCCCGGAGCAGCCGCCCTGCGACCGGCTGCGATTGACCTGAGCGATCCGCGCATTAAGCTGCCCGGCCGCCCATCGCCTTCTGACCGAGCCTTCCATGAGTCATAGCCAAGCCATCGTCGTGCCGCGCATTTCCAGCTTTCCCGCGCATGAGGGCCGTGCGCGGATGATCCTGCGCTGGTTGGCCGAGCGGCGCATCGTCGAGGCGCTGCCGACCACCTGCGGTCGCGGTGCCCGTGGGATGGCCTATGCGATCGCGCCGGGCGCACGCCGCGTCGTGCGGTACCCGGAGCGGCTGCCGTTCGGTGAGGCCGTCAATGGCCTGGAGGTGGTGACCAAGCGCTGTATCTACACGCCGACCCGCGATTTCGCCGAGGAAGCCGGCTGCCCGGAATGCCGTCGGGAGATCGGCGAGGCGCTGTTCGAGAGTCTGGATGAGTGGATGCCCGGGCAGACCGACAATTTCACCTGTCCCGAATGTGGCTTCGAGGACGACATCAACGGTTTCCTGTTCATTCCGGCGTGTGCGTTCTCCAACCTGGGATTCATCTTCAACGGCTGGGGCGAGGCAGGGTTTCGTCAGGAATTCCTCGAAGAGTTCGGCGAGCGGCTAGGGTTCAAGGTAGCGCTGGTCATCGATCAGGTGTGACCGTTCGGTCACTTCGTCGATGCGGCGCGCCGGAACGTGCGCAGCAGACCGCACAACCACGTTGAGCGCGAGAGGGTGCGTGGGTATAATGCCGCGCTTCCTTTTTCCCGCCTGGGAGCCCCCGCCATGCTGCGTATCAGCCAAGAAGCCCTGACTTTCGATGATGTTCTCCTGATCCCGGGATATTCCGAGGTTCTGCCGAAGGATGTCAGCCTGAAGACCCGTCTGACCCGCGAAATCGAGCTGAACATTCCGCTGGTTTCCGCAGCGATGGATACCGTCACCGAGGCCCGCCTGGCCATCGCGATGGCGCAGGAAGGCGGCATCGGCATCATCCACAAGAACATGAGCATCGAGCAGCAGGCTGCCGAGGTGCGCAAGGTCAAGCGCCACGAGACGGCCATCGTGCATGACCCGGTCACCGTGACGCCGGAAACCAAGATCAGCGAGCTGCAACGCAAGGCGCATGAGCTGGGCTTCTCCGGTTTCCCAGTGGTGTCGGGTAAGGAGCTGGTAGGCATCGTCACCGGGCGCGACCTGCGCTTCACGCCGAACGCCGGTGATTCCGTCGCGGCGATCATGACTCCCAAGGACAAGCTGGTCACCGTGCTCGAAGGCACCGGTCTGGAAGTGATCAAGACCAAGCTCTACGAGCACCGCATCGAGAAGATGCTGGTGGTCGACGGCAACTTCAATCTGCGTGGCCTGGTGACCTTCCGTGACATCGAGAAGGCCAAGACCTATCCGCTGGCGTCCAAGGACGGCCAGGGCCGTCTGCGCGTTGGCGCAGCGGTCGGCACCGGCGCCGACACTGCCGAGCGCGTCGAAGCGCTGGCCGCCGCTGGCGTCGACGTGGTGGTGGTGGATACCGCCCACGGACACTCCAAGGGCGTGCTCGATCGCGTGCGTTGGGTGAAGGACAACTTCCCGCAGGTGCAGGTGATCGGCGGCAACATCGCCACCGCCGAAGCGGCTCTGGACCTGGTCAAGGCTGGTGCGGACGCGGTCAAGGTCGGTATCGGCCCGGGCTCGATCTGCACCACGCGCATCGTCGCCGGCGTCGGCGTGCCGCAGATTTCCGCCATCGCCAATGTCTCCGCCGCGCTGGAAGGCACCGGCGTGCCGATGATCGCCGACGGCGGCATCCGTTTCTCCGGTGACCTGTCCAAGGCCATCGTTGCCGGCGCCAACGCGGTGATGATGGGCTCGATGTTTGCCGGTACCGAAGAGGCGCCGGGCGAGGTCGAGCTGTTCCAGGGTCGCTCCTACAAGGCCTACCGCGGCATGGGCTCGCTGGGCGCCATGGCGCAGGCGCAGGGTTCCTCGGATCGTTACTTCCAGGACTCCTCCGCCGGGGCCGAAAAGCTCGTGCCCGAAGGCATCGAAGGCCGTGTGCCGTACAAGGGTGCTCTGGCTGCGATCATCCATCAGCTGATGGGTGGCCTGCGCGCCTCCATGGGCTACACCGGCAGCGCCACCATCGACGACATGCGCAGCAAGCCGCAGTTCGTCCGCATCACCGGTGCCGGCATGGCCGAGTCGCACGTGCATGATGTGCAGATCACCAAGGAAGCGCCGAACTACCGCGTCGGTTAATCGAACTCTTCGCTGGAGGCTGGCGGCTGCAGGTTGAACGGATTGCGTTCGGCCTGCGGCCTTCAGCCTTCAGCCATTTCTCCAGGTGAAGAAAATGGCTCAACCTGATATCCACGCCCACCGCATTCTCATCCTCGACTTCGGCTCCCAGTACACCCAGCTGATCGCCCGCCGCGTGCGCGAGATCGGCGTCTACTGCGAACTGCACCCGTGGGACATGAGCGAAGACGACATCCGCGCCTTCGCGCCGCGCGGCATCATCCTCGCCGGTGGCCCTGAGTCGGTTCATGAAGAAGGCAGCCCCCGCGCGCCGCAAGCGGTGTTCGATCTCGGCGTACCGCTGTTCGGCATCTGCTACGGCATGCAGACCATGTCCGAGCAGCTGGGCGGCAAGGTGCAGGGCTCGGATGTGCGCGAGTTTGGCTACGCGCGTGTCGATCTGGTCGGCAAGTCGCAGCTGTTCGACGGCATCGAAGACCACATGGATGACGATGGCGTGTTCGGCCTCGACGTGTGGATGAGCCACGGTGACAAGGTCACCGAGATTCCGGCCGGTTTCCATATCATCGCCAGCACGCCGAGCTGCCCGATCGCTGCCATCGGTGACGAAATCCGCCACTACTACGGCGTGCAGTTCCATCCGGAAGTGACCCACACCCGCCAGGGCGGTCGCATCCTGTCGCGCTTCATCCTGGAAATCTGCGGCTGCGAAGCGCTGTGGACGCCGTCCAACATCGTCGAGGACGCCATCGCCCAGGTGCGTGCCCAGGTCGGCAATGCCAACGTGCTGCTGGGCCTGTCCGGTGGCGTCGATTCCTCGGTGGTCGCCGCGCTGCTGCATCGGGCCATCGGCGACCAGCTGACCTGCGTGTTCGTCGACAACGGCCTGCTGCGCCTGCACGAGGGCGATCAGGTGATGGCCATGTTCGCCGAGAACATGGGCGTCAAGGTGATCCGTGCCGATGCCGAAGCGCAGTTCCTGGCCAACCTCGAAGGCGAGGCGGACCCGGAGAAGAAGCGCAAGATCATCGGCCGCACCTTCATTGACGTGTTCGATGCCGAGGCCAGCAAGCTGGACAACATCCAGTTCCTCGCCCAGGGTACCATCTACCCGGACGTGATCGAGTCGGCCGGCGCCAAGAGTGGCAAGGCCCATGTGATCAAGTCGCACCACAACGTCGGCGGTCTGCCGGAAGAGATGAACCTCAAGCTGGTCGAGCCGCTGCGCGAGCTGTTCAAGGACGAGGTGCGCAAGATCGGCCTCGAACTCGGCCTGCCGTACGATATGGTCTACCGTCACCCCTTCCCGGGCCCGGGCCTGGGTGTGCGCATTCTCGGCGAGGTGAAGAAGGAATACGCCGACCTGCTGCGTCGCGCCGACCACATCTTCATCGAGGAGCTGCGCAACTTCGACTGGTACCACAAGACCAGCCAGGCCTTCGTGGTGTTCCAACCAGTGAAATCGGTCGGCGTGGTCGGCGACGGTCGCCGCTATGCCTGGGTCGTCGCGCTGCGCGCCGTGGAAACCATCGACTTCATGACCGCACGCTGGGCGCACCTGCCTTACGAGCTGCTGGAGAAGGTCTCCAACCGCATCATCAACGAGATCGAAGGCATCTCCCGTGTCACCTACGACGTGTCGAGCAAGCCACCGGCGACTATCGAGTGGGAATGATCCAGTAGCGTTTTTTACCGTTCAACGTCATTTGCAAAACCCGCCGAGGCCCCTGTAAACACAGGGGCCTTTGTGTTTCTGCCGTTCACTAACTATCATCGGGAAACACTTGCTGGCGACGGTCGATCTGGCGGCGGTTTCTGCCGACACCTCACCGACCGGATTTTTACCGCCAGCCCCCAGTGACGGTAAACGGTGACGGTAGAGGGCGCGAACGTGCTGACGGATACGAAACTCAAGAGCCTTAAGGGCCGGGAGAAGGCTTACAAGGTGGCGGACCGCGAAGGGCTTTACGTGGTCGTGTCGCCCAAGGGCACCGTGACCTTCCGGTACGACTACCGGATCGCCGGACGGCGCGAGACGCTGACCATTGGGCGCTACGGGGCGGACGCTATGTCGCTCGCCGAGGCGCGCGAGGAGCTGACCCTGGCGCGCAAGCTGGTGCATGACGGTATTTCTCCAGCCCAGCAGAAGGCCGAGGGGAAGAAGGCCACCAGCGATATCGACACGTTCGAGGCGCATGCCGGTATCTGGCTGCGCGACGCCGACCTGGCCGAGAGCACCGCAGCTATGCGCAAGAGCATCCTCGACCGGGACGTGCTGGCCGAGCTGGGCAAGCGCCGAATGGACGAGATCAAGCCGTCGCACGTCATCGCCCTGTGCGACAAGATCAAGGGGCGAGGGGCGCCGGCCACGGCGGTGCACGCCCGCGAAATCATCCAGCAGATTTACCGTCACGCCAGCGGGCGCGGCCTGGACCTAGAGAACCCCGCCGAGGCGGTCAAGTCGTCCAGCATCGCCACCTTCAAGCCGCGCGAGCGTGCACTGGCGCCGGACGAGATCCGCCGCTTCTTGGTGGCGCTGGATGGCTTGGGCGGCACTATGCCCATGTTCAAGCTGGCGCTGCGCGCGATCCTGCTGACGATGTGCCGCAAGGGCGAGATCATCCATGCGAAGTGGAACGAGGTCGACTTCGCCGGCGCGGTTTGGACCATCCCAGCGGCGCGGATGAAGGCCGGCAGGGCGCACCGCATCTACCTGAGCCGGCAGATGATCGACCTTCTGGTCGCGCTCAAGGCGTGGGCAGGGAGCAGCCCCTACGTGCTGCCCGGTCGGTATGAGACGGACCAGCCGATCAGCGACGCCACGCTGAACCGAGTCATTACCCTGACCCTCAAGAAGCTGGAGAAGGACGGCGACCCGATGCCGCCGTTTACCGTCCACGACCTGCGGCGCACCGGCTCGACGCTGCTGCACGAGGCGGGCTTCAATTCCGACTGGATCGAGAAGTGCCTGGCGCACGAGCAGAAGTCTGTGCGGGCGATCTACAACAAGGCGCAGTTCGCCGGCCAGCGCCGCGTCATGCTGCAAGCCTGGGCCGATATGGTCGACGCGTGGGTGCGCGGCGAGAGCGCGAAGACGATCATCAGCGAGGCCCGAATCGCGGCGATGGAAGCCGCCGACGGTATCGACGGGGATCTGTGATGCGCTCGCCCGCCGAGCTGCTACGCGAGGCCATGCGAGGCGACGCCACGGCTGCGGCCGAGCTGTGGCAAGCCATCGCCGAGGGCAGGGCGGACGACGCGACGACGCTCGCCTGGGCGCGTGAAGTGGCCGTGCAGGTTGTGGCTAAGGTGCTGCCGTCGGACCTTCCGGCGAATCGGCGCGCGGAAAAGGCCCGCATGGCGCTGGGCCTCGAAGGCCGGATCGACACCAACCGGGAGCTGGCCGATTGGGTGGAGTTTGCCGGCGACGGCGCAACAGCCTCGGAGCTGGCCGAGATCGCCGACTTGGTGGTGGACGTCGGCAAGGCTAAGCCGCACCAGCTCAAGCGAAAGATCGAGCACATTCGCCAGAAGCGAAGGAAGCAACCGAAGGAGTAGGCCCGCCGCGTACGGGCCTTTTTCTTGCCCCCTGCAGAACGCGCAACAAATCACACGGACGACTTTGTATCGCCCTGTGCCTAACTATCCGTGTCGTTCCATTCCTATCCGCACCGGAGAACGACACGATGCAACCAATCAAGCGAACGATCCGCCGCCCGGAAGTCCTGGCGAAAACCGGCCTTTCGGCCACCACCATCTACAACCTGGAGAAGCGCGGCGAGTTCCCCCAGCACTTCATGCTGACGCCGCGCTGCGCCGTCTGGTTCGAAGCAGAGGTCGACGCTTGGCTCGACGAGCGTATGGCTGCGCCGGCCAAGTCCACCCCGGCGCCGGACGTGGCGCTGCGCAAGTCCAGCCGTGGGCGTGTGGCCCTGGAGGTGCGGGCATGAACCTGCAAGCAATGGACGCCCTCGTAGCCCGCTTGCTTCAAGCGCAGGCCGTCCTCAGCGCGTGCCGGGCGGCCGAGGGCACCCTGGCCCAATACGAAGTGCTTAACGCGATGTGGGCTGCCCAGGATCTGCTGCAACAGGCCCTAGAATCCGCCGGCAAGCTGCAGAACAAATAGTCCAGCCGATCCACCCTGAAGGCCCGCCATCGCGCGGGCCTTTTCGTTGATCCGTACAACCGGCTAGATGTTTGACGTTGCTTTTGGCGGTTGGTTAAATGGCCCCAGCAGAAAGCCGGCCGGGTGGCTCAAGTCCCGGATCGCCACCAGTTGCGCCGCCGTGATCGCCATCCGACGGGAGGCTGGCCGGCGCAGCGAATACCGGGTGCATCCGGCAGATGGCGCAGTGAGAAGTCACTGCGCCTTTTTCATTTCTGCGCGCAGTGACTTCGGACCCGAGGTCACACAATGGAAATCGAGCACATCACCAGCGGCATCGAAGAATACCGCCTGACCTGCGCGGAGTTCGCCGCGCTGAACCGCGTCAAGCCCGAAACCGTCCGCGAGCGCATTTGCCGGACCGGCTCATATCACGGCGTTCGCCCCCGCAAACTCGCCAGCCGCCGCCTGCTGTTCCCTGCCGTGCAGGTTGCTCTGGTGCAAGGGGGTGAGGAATGAGCGCCGGAAATGAAAACGCCCAACGTGTGACCAGCACGTCGGGCGTCGATACAGCAGAGCAGCTTGGTGAGAGAACAAGCGTCGACAGTATGGCGGCTGTACAAGAAATGAGCAACCGCCCAGCTGCGAGCACGTCCGACACCCTTGCGGTTCTTCGTCATTCCAACCTGCACCTGGCGAAAACCTGGCTGGCCGACGGCGAGATCAGCGCCTACGGCGACGGAAAGCAGTTCAGCCTGGAGCCGGTCGAGGTGGGCGACATTTTCGGGCTGTCTGAATTGCTGCAGCGCCTGGAGCGCGACAAGCATGCGTGCGTCATACGCGGGCGCTACGTAGGCGACGAGCTGGCGAAGGAACGCACCGCGCCGGAGGACTACAGGCGCGGCAAGGTGCTGCGACGGAAAACGCATTTCGACGACCAGCCGCTGCACTCGGTGCTGATCGAGGTAGACGACTTCGAGCCGACCACCGCCGATCCGATCCTCGAGCCGGCGCTGGCGGTCGAGGAGTTCATCCAGAGCAGCCTGCCCGACCCGTTCCTTTGCGCCAGCTACCACTGGCAGCTATCGAACAGCGCTGGCTGGCGCAAGAATGTCGGCAAGCTCAAGGTACATATTTGGTTCTGGCTGTCGGAGCCGCGCACGTCTGCCGAGCTGAAAGAGTGGGCCGGGGCTGTCGGTCTTCCCGCTGACACGTCGGTATTCGACTCAATCCAAGTCCACTACACCAGCGCCCCCGTGTTCCAAGTCGGCGTCTCCGACCCGGTGCCCGTGCGCAGCGGCTTCGTGCATGGCCTGTGCAGCGACTCGGTAGAGCTGGACATTGAGCCGGCGATCCTCGCGGCGGCTGCTGAGCGTGCGCAACGCAAGCGGCGCAACCCGCTGGAGCGTACCGGCGAGCACGACGACCTGGCCGAGTACCTGCTGGGGAAGTGGGAGGTGCGCGGCGAAACCCCGGACGGTACCGGACTGCACATCCGCTGCCCCTTCGACGCTGAGCACACCAGCGACACGGGGCCTTCCTCAACGACCTACTTCCTGAAAGGCACGGGCAGCTTCGAGCGCGGGCATTTCGTCTGCAAGCACGACCACTGCGCGGGGCGCACCGACGGCGACTTCCTGCATGCGATCGGCTACCTGGGCGACGACTTCGACGATCTGCCCGAGCCGAGCGAGGAGGAGAAGGCCGAGCAGGAGGCAATCCGCCAGCGCAATGCGGAGCGCGCCGAGCGCATCGCAGAGGCTGCTGTCGAGCGTGCCCGATTCGAGGGTGGCCGTGACGCCCTGGAAGCCGAACGGCGGGAGTACCAGAAGCGGGAGAACGAGAAGATCGGCGAGGGCGAGCACAAGATCCCCGTGGCCGAGCTGGTCACGCTGGAGGCGGCGATCAACCGCTTCGTGTTCCTGGCCGATGGCTCGCGCGTGGCCGACGTGTTCAACCCGCACTATGACCTGGCCTTCGCCGACTGGGCCGCAGCGCATGCCGCATCGGTCGAGACTTTCCCGCAGCCCGACAAGGAACTGGCCAACGGCAAGACCAAGAAAATGCCCGACAAGATTGTCGCGGTGAGCGAGTTGTGGCGCGCATCACCCCGGCGCAAGACCGCCGTGTGCCGGACGTTCAAGGCTGGCGGTGCGCTGGTGCTGCCCGACCCGGAGGGGCGCATGGCGCTCAACACTTGGCGCCCGTTCGACCGTAGCCTGGCAGTGGATGACCTGCAGGTGGCTGGCGTGGACCTGTTCGTCGAGCACGTCAACTTCCTGTTCGGCGCCGATGCTGACCGCTTCCTCGACTGGCTTGCCCACATCGAGCAGCGCCCAGGCGAGCTACCACACACCGGATGGCTGCACATCGCCAAGAACTTCGGCATGGGCCGCAACTGGCTGTCGTCGGTACTGGCTCGCGTGTGGGCCGGCGCCGTGGCCGTCAACCTGGATCTGGTCGGCATGCTGCGCACCGGTTTCAACGGGCGCCTGTCGCGCAAGGTGCTGGCGGTGGTCGACGAGATTCGCGAGGGCGGGCGGGATTCGCAGTGGGAGCACAGCGAGAAGCTGAAAAGCACCATCACTGAGGAAACCCGCGTCATCAACCCGAAGTTCGGGCGCCAGTCCGTTGAGTTCAACGCTTGCCGCTGGCTGATGTTCTCGAATCACCTGTCGGCGATCCCGCTGGAGAGTGGCGACCGGCGCGTCGAGGTCGTGGCGACCGAAGCCGCACCGAGGGGCGCGGACTACTACGCCAAGCTGTACGCCGCTTTGAAGTCGCCGCAGTTCATCGCCGCCGTGGCTGCGTTCCTTGGCAGTCGTGACCTGAGCCGCTTCAACCCCGGCGCGCACGCCGCGAACACCGAGGCGAAGAAAGCCGCGACGAAAGCCAGCCAGTCGCCGATGGCCGAGGCGTGCCAGATGCTAATTGACCACTGGCCCGCCGACGTCATCACTGCGGCGCAACTGTTCGAGGTGTTGACGGGCCAGTCGGACGGCTCGGTCTCGTCCGCGCATCGCCGGACCCTGGAGCAGTTCGGCATCGAGGCGCTACCCAAGCCGGTGAAGGTCAACGGCAAGGCCGTGCGCGTGTCGGCGGTGCGGAACAAAGGGCGGTGGAAGGCCGAGGCGGACCCGGCAGCAATCCGGGGGGAGTTGGCCAAGGTCGAGTTGGACCCCCTCGATATGCACTGCGCGCGGGACTACCTACTGGATCTGGTGGCCGACAAGGCGTAAGGGCGTCGGCAGTTTGCAGAGGGCATCGGGGCCGCCAGGGATGGCGGCCTTTTGCTGTGTGCGGATGGCGTGCGGTTACAGTGGTTACAGCGGTTACGCTGGTTTTATATCGGAGCCTGGAAAGAAATTCTCTTTTTTCTTTTAGCTGGGCTTTATGGAATCAGCGTAACCAGCGTAACCGCTGTAACCGCAACCACCGGAACAGGGCGGATTGCAGAAAATCTCAGGTTCGAGCGCCGCCAGCACCGCGCGAAAGCGAAGCGCGTCGCAACGGGCAGTCTGCACATTTCTGCGGAAAACGCAGTTGGTCAAAAAATAACCAATTGCTTCGCCGCACGCGGCTGCCGGTAGCGTGAGGATGCCGCCAGCGTAACGGCTCCCGCCAATCGCTCATTTCCTATCGCTGCCTATCCGAATCATTGCTTACCAATCATTAACCGGACTCGGTGCGCCCAGCAGCGGCGCGACATTCAGCGATCCGGCTGGATTCTTTACCGTCAAGTCCGCCGCCCCGGCGCGCCGGTAATTCACTGACCCGCCCTGGCGCATTTCTTGGTGCGCTTTTCTGGAAGCCCCGAATGGCGCGGCCTCCAGCGGTGCACGTGACTCCTTGAGCAGCCTTTAGCCTGTACGGGTGATTACTAGCACTCAGGAACTAGCGAATGGCAACCATCAAGCTCCTTACCTTCTCCGAAGCCGCCGAAGCGGTCGGACTGCACGAATCGACGGTGCGCCGGCTGGTCCAGCGCGGCGAGTTCGCGGCGCCTTTGATCCTTTCTCCGCGCCGGATCGCGTTCCGCGAGAAGGACGTCGAGGCCTGGCTTAACTCGCGCCCGGTACAGCAACCCGACAACCAGTAACCAGTCCCAGCAGAGAGCGATAGACATGACCGCACACGTTCAACAAATCAGACAACAGCAGCGCGAGCTGCTGGCCGAGCTGGACAAGCAAAGGATCGACCACGCCCAGCGCGCCCTGCAGCTCGTCGCGGACCCCACCGACCCGGATCTGATCGAGGCCGTCGAGGCATCGGTCGCCCGTATTGAGGCCCTGCAGAAGCGCCTGGCGCTGTTCGAGGCGGCTATCAGTGGCGCCCACGTGAAGGACGCCCAGGACGCCGAAGCGGCGCGTCTTAGTTTCGCAGTCGAGGCCCGCGAGCGGGCCAAAGGCTTGTGCGTCAAGCGCGAAGCGGTTGCGGGCCAAATCGACAAAACCATCGCAGTGCTGGGCAAGCAACTGGCCGAGTTCAATGACCTGTCCGCGCAGATCAGCCGCGCCGCGCACGACTGCACCAAGTCGATCACTGACAAGGATGACCGCTTCCGCCTGCAGAAGCTGCACCAGACCGCTTCGCTGGCGCGCGCGGGCATAGATCACTCTCTCGGAGTGGCCCTGGTCGCAGCGCATGTCGGCGACGCCTTGGCAGAGGGCCGACCGGACCCCTTGGGGATGTTCAAGCGCGCTGAGGCGAAACCTCTTGCTGAATGCCTGAACTATCGCCAGGACAAGCTGCTGGCACACCTTGACGCCCAACTGCGCGGAGTATGACTCGATGATCCTTGACCACGGACTGACCTTCTCCGACCGCCAGCAGCTCATTGCCAGCGGCACCAGCACCAACACCATCGAGGCGCCCCAAGCCGCACCGGCAGGCGAAAGCCTCGCGCTGCACGTTACCGTCATCGAGGAAACCGACACCGTGCTCGAAGTCGGCGACACCGCCCCGAGCCTGGCCGTGACTCTGCAGGACAGCGCCGACGGCGTGACCTTCGCCGACGTGGTGACGGTGAACAAGCCGGCAGCGCGCCGAGTGTTCGGCCTGCCGCTCGAAGGCCTCCCGATGCGCAAGTTCGCCCGCCTGAGCTACACGCTGAGCGGCGACGCCCCGACCTACACCATCACCGCCGCCCTGGTGCTGGGCGAGTCCTACGGAGCCTGACCATGACCGACCTTTACGACCTGATGATCCTGGCCGGCGCTGCGCCGTTGCACGACGCCGAGCCGACCCTGCTTTGCCCTGCACCGGAAGCCGACGCCGGCACCGAGACCGACACCGACGCCAGCGGCGAGGAGAACTGAGCCATGTACGAGAAATGGGAATCCGAGCACTCGGCAACCGAAACCCAGGTGCGCGAGGAGCTGGGCTTGCTGAACCAACCGGTGAAGGCCGAGCGCGACGACAACGACGACCCGTTCGCCAACATGTTTCCGAGCATGGCGGAGGCGAAGTCCGAGGCCAAGACCGCCCCGGCTGCGCCGCTGGTCGAGGTGCCGGCAGATATACAAGCCATGCGCGAGCAGGCACGGGCCGAAGACCCCGCGCTTCGCATGTACCCGCCTGAAAAGCAGATCACGGCCATTTCCGAGAACGCATTCGACAGCGTGCCGGACATGCCCCAGGAGCAGCGCGTCGCCGTCGCCCACGAGCTGCGCCGGATGACCGCCGACCTGGGCTTCGGCAACAACGACGTGAGCGAGCTGAACAACCGCATCCGCCAGATCGAGGCCAACCCGCTCGACGTCGGCCAGGCCCGCGCCGAGGCGTCGAAGCTGCTGGTGCGCGAGTTCGGCAAGGATGCAGATCGCGCACTCGCCGACGCTCGCAAGCTGGTGATGCGCGATCCGCGCGTGGCGCAGATCATCGAGCAGACCGGCCTGGGCGACGACCCGCAGACCATCCTCAAGTTCGCCAAGCAGGCGCGCAGCCTTCGCCAGAAGGGGAAACTGAAATGATCCCGCTGACCTTTGAGCTGCTTACCGCCGCGCTGGCCCTGCTCGCCATCGTCGAGGAGGTGCTGGCATGACCACCGACAAGACCATTGCGCTGGTCGAGCAGTGCGAGGGGCTGGCCATCAAGGCCGGCATCCTCGACGCGCACGACGTGCACGTGCGCCGAGAGGTGCGCGTGGCCCTGCTCGACGCCTTCGCGGCATCGCAGCGGGCCGCGTGCCTCGGCGACCTGCTGGACATGCGACGGATGAAGGGGGTGCAGGCATGACCCTGGCCGAGCGTTTCGAGCAACAGCAGCCGGTCGTTATCGACTGGCTGCGCCGGCAGCATTGGGGCGCCGACGCGCTCGCGCTCCAAGTGCATCACAACCCTTATCTGGTGGCGATCCTGCACGAGTACATCGAGCGGGAGCAGGCACTACAGGCCGCAGCGTGAGGTGAGCGAATGGCAAAGCGCATGGTGGCGGTGAACGAGCTGAATCTGCGCATTGGTGAGGATCACTGCAACGCGAAGCTGAGCAACCGAGACGTGGACTCGATCCGCGAACTGCACGAGGAGCACGGCGCGTCCTACGACCGGCTCTTGGACTGGTTTCCGGTGAGCAAGTCGCTGATAGCGAAGATTTGCCGGTACGAGATACGCGCGCAGACGCCAATGCGCTGGAGAGCGCCCCGTGCGCCGAGGAAATAACGGCACCGGCTACGTTCCGACCCGGCTTGTTGCGCTTGCCTGCAACGCGACGGGGCACCCCGTCGGCGCCAGCCATCCCAACGCGAAACACGACGACACCCTACCGGCCCGAGCGCGCGAGATGCGCGCCCAGGGCTTGACCTATCGAGCCATCGGCGAGGCCTTGGGCGTGAGCGAGTGGACCGCGCGGCATTGGGCCGTCGGCGACCGCCGCAACGTGCCGGCCCAGCGCACGATCATGCGTCGCGTGCCGGTGCAGCAGCATGAGGAGCAGCACATTGACCAGTGAAGTACAGCGCGCCGAGGGCGGGCTATTTATCCCAGGGCACGCGCCCCGCAGCCCCGGCAGGCCGAAGGGGCAAGGCCCCAGCGCTGCCGAGCAGGTGCGTGCGCTGATCGAGCCGCACAAGGCCGAGATCATTGCGAAGGCCGTCGAACTGGCCAAGGCCGGCGACCCGCAGTCGCTGCGCCTGTGCCTGGAGCGACTGGCACCAGCGCCACGGCCCGAGGCCGAGAAGGTAGTCGTGCCGGGGCTGGCCGATGCGCCGACCCTGCAGGCGAAGGCGACAGCCATCCTGGCCGCAGTGGCTGGGGGGCAGATCAGCGCCGAGGCCGGCGACAAGCTGCTGCGGATGCTGGACACCTACGGAAAGGCCGTGGTGCTGGACGAGCACGAGCGGCGCTTGCGCGCCATCGAGGAAGGCAAGCCCCGCCCCGGTGTGGCGGCACTGCTGGGCGACCGCTACGACGCGGAGGGCCTGGTATGAGCGTGCAAGCATTCGAGCGCCGGCTGGCGACCCTGGAGGCGGCGAAGGCATCGGCGGGCACGGGCGACCTGCGCCAGCAGATCCTGCACGCCCGTACCGTTGGCCCTGCGCCGACGCACACCCGCGACGAGCTGCAGGAACTGGCCGAGGGCGACAACGCCACCGGGCGCATTGCGCGCGGCTGGCTGCGCATTGGCTACGTGCTGCCAGGGCGCCCACGTGGGGAGCAGACGCCGGCAATCGACCCTGCCACGGCACTGCCGGCAATGGCAGGCTACCTGTACGACAAACCGCTAGAGTTTGTGCTGTTCGCCTATGACTGGACGCGCGACCGCTCGCTGGCCGTCGTTGAGCTGCCCGAACGGTGGAGGCTGATCTACGACAGCGAGCACGGGCCGGATGCGTGGGCGTGCGAGCTGCTGGAGCACTTGGGCGACTCGGTGCGCGCTCGCGGCTTCGATGGGCGCAACGCGGTGGACGCGATCCGCGAGGCCATCAGCTCCGGCCACGGTATCGGCAAGTCTGCGATTACCGCCTGGCTGGTCAACTGGATCATGTCCACCCGTCCGAACGCGCGCGGCGTGGTCACTGCCAACACCGCCCCGCAGCTCGAATCGAAGACCTGGGCGGAGATCGGCAAGTGGACGAAGCGCAGCGTGTTCTGCGCATGGTTCGACGTGACGACCGGCAAGGGGTCCATGCGGATGACGGCCAAGGGCTTCGCTGAGTCCTGGCGCTGCGATGCGCAGACGTGCCGGGAGGAGAACAGCGAGAGCTTCGCCGGCCTGCACGCCGCCGACTCGACGGCCTTCTACGTGCTCGACGAGGCGTCCGCTATCCCGGCTGCGATTTGGGAGGTTCTGGAGGGCGGTTTGACCGACGGCGAGCCGCACGTCTATGCCTTCGGCAACCCGACCCGGAACAGCGGGCGCTTCTTCGAGGCGTTCAACGGCCAGCGGCACCGCTGGCACAGCCGGCAGATCGACAGCCGCAGTTGCCAGATCACCAACAAGAACCAGATTCAGGAGTGGATCGACGACTACGGCATCGGCTCCGACTTCGTGAAGGTCCGCGTGCTCGGCCAGTTCCCGAGCGCCAGCAGCCTGCAGTTCATCGGGCGCGAGCTGGTCAACGACGCCCAGGTGCGGGAGGTCGAGATCGAGCGTTTCCAGCCCGTCATTCTCGGCGTTGACCCGGCCCGCTTCGGCGGCGACGCCTCGGTCATCTGGACCCGGCAGGGGAGGAACGCGCGGGACATTCCTCCGATCCGCCTGCAGGGTGTGGACACGATGACCCTGGCCGCGCGAGTGGCTGAGCACGCGAACTTTCTGCGCGGTGCTGGACATAGCGTCATCATCAACGTGGACGGCGGCGGCGTGGGCGGCGGAGTGATTGACCGGCTGCGGTCGGTCGGCTTCGACGTGAACGAGGTGCAGTTCGGATCGAGGGCGCTGGACCCGCGCCGCTGGGCCAACCGGCGCGCGGAGATTTGGGGCCTGATGCGCGAATGGCTGGCCGGTGGTGCGATCCCGCGCGACGAGGGACTGGCGACGGACCTGTGCGCGGTGGAATACGGCTACAACGCCGCCGACGCGATCCTGCTGGAGAAGAAGGAGTCGATGAAGGCGCGCGGCTTGGCCTCGCCCGACTCGGCGGACGCCCTGGCCGTCACCTTCGCTGTGCCGGTGGCGCTGACCGTGCCGGGGCAGGAGCATCTGGAGCGGAACGACCAGCGCCGCGAGTACAACCCGTATGCGAGCACGCCGCGCGGCGACAAGCGCCGAGGCTACGATCCACTCGGCGCCCTGGGGCGTAGGTAATTGCACCGCCATTGCGCTATAACTCCCGGCTTCGCAACGGAGCCGGGGGCGGCATGAAAGGATGGCGGGCGATCAAATGGGCGCAGCGCCGTGTGCGCTGGGGCATGACAGGCCACGTTCACACCGACCGCGAAGTGCTCGAAGCGGTCCACGATCTGTACAAAGAGGACTTCATAACCAAGGTCAACGCAGGCGACGGGAGACCCATGATCCCTATCGACGTCCGCGCTGTCGCGTCTTCCTTGGGTATGAACGCCGACATGCTGTTCGGTCGGCTTTACTACGACCTGGCGCACCGGCTGCGCGTGCGTGACCCGAACAACTCGACGTTGGTTGCTGCATCGTTGTTCGAGCTTAAGGTCGGGACGGACAAGCACGTCGTTAACATCCCATACTTGGCTGCCGAGCTGGCACGGCAGAATGAGCAGCGGGCGCGCCACATCTGGACCGTCTGGCTGGCCATCCTGGCGCTTACCGTGTCGGTTGCCTCTGCCATTCTGCAGTACCGCGCCCCCGAGCCGCTTACGGTCACGCAGTCTACGAGCGCTGGCCAAGGTGTTGCGTGTCTGCGACCATTGCAAACGTCGCCCTCTCAAGCGACAGGGCCGAGCACATTTCCCGATGGACGGTAAATATGACGCCTGTTCTCAAGGGGCTTGAGCTGGAGGCCCAGCATTTATGCGGTTTACGGCCTTCTCGTTGATAATTGAGTGGGAATGATCGGGCGCCCGGCAGCGACCGGCACTGACTGACAGCAAAGCCCGAAAGCCCGCGTAACTGCGGGCTTTCGGTTTTCTGACGCGGGCAAATCAATTCGACCGCTGGGGTTGGCTGTCCGGGGTCAGGGCGTCAGATATCGTTGTGCCGCAGGAACCTGTCGTGGAAGCGGGGCCAGCACGCTGGTGGGGGAAGTCGGCAAGCGGTGCGACATCCATTGCTGTCTCCGGGGCGGTGACGAGTGCCTGCCGGTCGGTGTGGCGACGGCGAAGACGCAGCTGCCGCGGTCGCGCAACCCCGTGCGTTAATGAGAAACTATGCCGTTTTCATCGCAAGGGATACGGGCTCATGCTGTTCACCCGCAGACAGGTACTCACCGGCCTGGTTGGACTGGGCGTCGCCGGTGCCGGTATTGGCGGCGTGCGTTATTGGCTCGGACGGCCTGCCGATGTCACCACGCACGATTACGAGCTGATCGCCGCGCCGCTGGATGTCGAGCTGGTGCCTGGGCATGCCACGCCCGCCTGGGCCTACGGCGGCCAGGCGCCGGGCCTGGAGCTGCGCGGCCGCCAGGGCGACTGGTTGCGGGTGCGCTTCATCAATCGCCTGCCGCAGCCCACCACCATCCACTGGCACGGCATTCGCCTGCCGCTGGAGATGGACGGCGTGCCCTACGTGTCGCAGCTGCCGGTGTTGCCCGGCGAGTTCTTCGACTATCGCTTCCAGCTGCACGATGCCGGCAGCTTCTGGTATCACCCGCACACCACCAGCAGCGAGCAACTCGGGCGTGGACTGGTCGGCCCGCTGATCGTCGAGGAGCGTGAGCCGAGTGGTTTTCGCCACGAACGCACGCTGAGCCTGAAGAGCTGGCACGTCGACAAGCAGGGCGCATTCACCGAGTTCAGCGTGCCGCGCGAGGCGGCCCGCGGTGGTACGCCCGGCGTGCTGTCGACGGTGAACGGCCGGCACGCCCCGGTACTCGATCTGCCGGCCGGGCAGGTCGTGCGACTGCGCGTGCTGAACCTCGACAATACCCTGACCTATCGACTGAATCTGCCGAACGGCGAGGCGCGCATCTATGCGCTGGACGGCCATCCGATCACGCCTCGGCCGCTGGGCAAGGAATACTGGCTCGGCCCTGGCATGCGCATCGACTTGGCGCTGCGCGTGCCGGCGGCGGGTACGCAGTTGTCGCTACGCAACGGGCCCTTGCGTCTGGCGACGCTGCGCGCGGTCGCCCACGCCGAGGCGAGCGTCGACTGGCCGCCGGCGCTGCCGGCCAATCCGCTGTCGGAGCCGGAGTTGCAACGGGCCGAGACGCTGCGCTTCAACTTCGAGTGGGCCGGCAACCTGTCGGCCGATACCGAGCAGGGCGGCGCCTACACGTTCTGGCAGATCAATGGCCAGGCATGGGATATCAATGACAAAAGTTGTGCCGAGCGGCCGATCGCGACGCTCAAACGCAACGGTCACTACATCTTCGAGCTGCGCAACCTCAGCCAATACCAGCATCCGATTCATCTGCACGGGATGGCCTTCAAGGTGCTTTCCTCGAATCGCCGGAAGATCGATCCCTGGTTCACCGACACGTTCCTGCTCGGCCGCAACGAAACGGCTCGCATCGCGTTGGTGGCGGATAATCCGGGCGTGTGGATGTTCCACTGCCATGTCATCGACCACATGGAAACCGGGCTGATGGCCGCGATCGAAGTGGTCTAGTCCAGCGCACGGTTCTCACCTCATGAAGAAAACGCCAATCATCGATCGCAGCCAGGACGCGCATTTCATGCGCGAGGCGCTGGCGCTGGCAGAACAGGGCGCGGCGCTGGGCGAGGTGCCGGTGGGTGCCGTGCTGGTGCAGGACGGACAGATCGTCGGGCGTGGCTTCAACTGCCCGATCTCCCGCCATGATCCCAGCGCCCACGCTGAGATGGTCGCCATCCGCGATGCCGCGCAGGCCGTGGCGAACTACCGGCTGCCGGGCAGCACGCTGTACGTGACGCTGGAGCCGTGCAGCATGTGCGCCGGGCTGATCGTGCACGCGCGCATTCAGCGCGTGGTGTACGGCGCCACCGAGCCGAAGGCCGGCGTGGTGGTTAGCCGCGGGCAGTTCTTCGCGCAAGAATTTCTCAACCACCGGGTGCTGGTCGAGGGCGGCGTGCTGGCGCAGGAATGCGGCGAAATGCTGCGCGAATTCTTTCGCCTGCGCCGGCAGAAGTGATGCTCGGTGGTTGCGCGGACCGCTGAGCCGATTCCTCAGTCGTCGCGGTATCGGTAAGCCGTAGGCCTAGAGCGGCGCTGCGGCGAAGGGCAGGGTCTCCCGGGCGTCGATGCTGCCCTGGGCAGGAAACACCACCAGGTGGTCGGCGGCGATGGCGATGCCGACTTCCTGGCCGGTGAGGTAGTCATCGTGACTGGCGAAGATGGTCACCAACTGGTTGCCGGTCGGCAGCTGCAGGCGATAGAGCGTCGAGGCGCCGAGGAACGTCTTACCGATGATGAGCGCGCGTAGCGGGCTGTTCGGGCTGTAGACGATGTCGTCCGGACGCAGCAGTACGTCCACCGAGCTGCCGGCTGGCCAGGTATAGGCGCGGTTACCGTGAATCACGCCAAGTTCGGTTTGCACCGTTTCCGGGTCGATCAGCTGACCGCGAATGAAATACCCCTGGCCGATGAAGCTGGCGACGAAAGGTGTGAGCGGCTCGTGGTAGAGGTTGAAGGGGGTGTCCCACTGTTCCAGCCGACCATCATGGAAGACGCCGACCTGATCGCTGACGGCGAACGCTTCTTCCTGATCGTGGGTCACGAGGATCGCGCTGGTGCCACGTGCCTTGAGGATGTCGCGCACTTCGTGGCTGAGGCGTCGGCGCAACTCGACATCGAGGTTGGAAAACGGCTCGTCAAGCAGCAGCAATTCAGGCTCCGGCGCCAGGGCGCGGGCCAGGGCGACGCGCTGCTGCTGGCCGCCGGAGAGTTCGTGCGGATAGCGCCGGCCAAGCGTGGAAAGGTGCACCAGTTCGAGCATTTCCTCGACGATACGCTGGCGTTCCGGGTGTTTGCGGATGCCAAAGGCGATGTTCTCGGCGACCGTCAGGTGCGGGAACAGCGCATAGTCCTGGAAGACCATGCCGATCCGGCGCTTCTCCGGGGCGAGGGTGAAGCCGGCGCGGGAGATGACCGTCTCGCCCAGTCGGATCTCACCCTGATGGACCGGCTCGAAACCGGCGATGGCACGCAGGGTGGTGGTCTTGCCACAGCCGGAAGGGCCGAGCAGGCAGCCGATGTCGCCGCGATTCAGGTGCAGGTTGAGGTTCTGCACGACGCGCTGCGCACCATAGCCGCAGGCCAGGTCGCGCAGGAGCAATAGCGGCTCGTGCCTCATGCGTGGCGATAAGCCGGTTCGACGAGGAATTCGAGCAGGGCCTTCTGCGCGTGCAGGCGGTTCTCCGCCTGATCCCATGCGACCGAGCGCGGATCGTCGAGTAGATCCTGGCTGATTTCCTCGCCACGGTGTGCCGGCAGACAGTGCATGAACAGCACATCGGCCGCCGCGCAGTCGAGCAGGGCGCGATCGACCTGGTAGGGGCGGAAGGTGGCGAGGCGGGCCTCAGCCTCGTCTTCCTGACCCATCGAGGCCCAGACGTCGGTGCTGATCAGATGCGCACCGGCCGCCGCTTCGCGCGGGTCGCGGGTAATGCGTACACGCTCGCCGGCCTGCGCAAGCAACGCCGCATCCGGCTCGTAACCCTGCGGGCAGGCGATGTTGAGCTGGAAATCGAACTGGATCGCCGCCTCTATATAGGTGTTGCACATGTTGTTGCCGTCACCGATCCAGGCTGCCGTCTTGCCGGCGATGCTGCCGCGGTGCTCGTGGAAGGTCTGCATGTCGGCCAGCAGCTGGCACGGATGCAGGTCGTCGGACAGGCCGTTGATGACCGGGACGCGCGAGTGCGCGGCGAAATCGGTCAGGGTCGAGTGAGCGAAGGTGCGGATCATCACGGCGTCGAGCATGCGCGACATGACGATTGCCGAGTCGCCGATCGGCTCTCCGCGGCCAAGCTGGGTATCGCGCGGGGAGAGAAAAATCGCCTGGCCACCGAGCTGGATCATGCCCGCCTCGAACGACAACCGGGTACGGGTCGAGGCCTTCTCGAAGATCATGCCCAGCACGCGGTTCTTCAATGGCTCGAACAGCACGCCGCGTTCGCGCAGTTCCTTCAGCTCGATGCCGCGGCGTACCAGGCTGTTCAGCTCCTGGGGCGTGCAGTCCATCAACGAGAGAAAGTGCCGTGCGCTCATATCAACTACCTTGCATGTCGCAGACCGTGATCCGTGGCTTTTTCCAGGGAAAACGGGGACCGACGACAGGAGTCGCACGGTGACGCGACGAAACGGGGAAGGCGCGATCTTATCCACAAATCGCGGACTGGCGCAAATTCGCCGCCAGGCGGCTGGAGCGCCGCCGCTGTGCCGCTCGGCCTGCTGGAGCGGCCTGCTAAAAGCCGAGTTCGCCACTCGGCTTTCGCGATGCAGTTCCGGTACAATGCCCGGCAACCGTCTAGCCGAGGTACCCCATGGACATCATCGAAACCATCAAAGAGCAGATCGCCAACAACCCGGTGCTGCTGTACATGAAAGGCTCCCCCAACGCTCCGCAGTGTGGCTTCTCTGCCCGCGCTACCCAGGCGGTGATGGGCTGTGGCGAGAAGTTCGCCTACGTCGACATCCTGCAGAACCCGGAAATCCGCGCCAACCTGCCGAAGTACGCCAACTGGCCGACTTTCCCGCAGCTGTGGGTGAACGGTGAGCTGGTCGGTGGCAGCGACATCATTCTGGAAATGTTCGAGAAGGGCGAGCTGCAGACGCTGATCAAGTCGGCTGTCGGCAAGAGCGAAGCCTGAGCGATCGGCTGAAAGACGGGCATCTCCAGCAGGTGTCCGCTTTCGGGAACCGATAAAGAAAAACGCCATGTCCCGGTCGGGGCATGGCGTTTTTTGTTGCGACTGCGGTGCGGTCGGATCAGTCGTCCATCTGCGACTGCAGGTAGTTTTCCAGGCCCACCTTGTCGATCAGCCCCAGCTGGGTTTCCAGCCAGTCGATATGCTCTTCCTCTGATTCGAGGATGTCTTCCAGCAGTTCGCGGCTTCCGTAGTCGCCGACGCTCTCGCAGTAGGCGATGGCCTCCTTGAGGTCCTGCAGGCCGCCCTGTTCCAGCTTGAGATCGCATTCGAGCATCTCGCGGGTGTTTTCGCCGATCAGGAGCTTGCCCAGATCCTGCAGGTTCGGCAGACCTTCGAGGAAGAGGATGCGCTTGATCAGCTTGTCGGCATGCTTCATCTCGTCGATGGATTCTTCGTACTCGTGCTTGCCGAGTTTCTCCAGCCCCCAGTCCTCGTACATGCGCGCATGCAGAAAGTACTGGTTGATGGCGACCAGTTCGTTGCCGAGAAGCTTGTTGAGGTGCTGGATGACTAGCTTGTCGCCTTTCATGTTCTAGCCCTGCCTGAGAAGGTGAGTTGTTGCGGCAGTCTGGCCACGATGCCGGGGGCTGTCAAACCTAAGCCATTGAATGCAAAAGGCTAAACCTGAATGCGAATGCTTTCATCATGCATCGGGTGAGTAATGTCTTGATTTGCGGGCATAAAAAAGCCGGGCAATGGCCCGGCTTGGAGGATTGGTTGCCGTTCAGGCGGGGGCGAAACTGGCCGGATAGGCGAGGGCGGCTTGAGCGGTCTGGAGCTCGCCGAGGGTTTCGCGCACGACTTGCTTGGCCACGCAGGCGCATTTGCCGCACTGACTGGCGACGCCGGTGGCCTCGCGTACTTCACGGTAGCTGCAGCAGCCTTCGTAGATGGCTTCGCGAAGCTGACCGTCGGTGACACCCTGGCAAAGGCAAACGTACATGAGCAATACCCGTTGAGCCTGTTGGATGGTGCGATGCTAAACAGAATGAGAATGATTGTCAAAGTCCATCTGTCCGGTAGCTTCAACCTTCATTCACTATCGGGACCGGCGCGACCTCTACGGGCTTTGCGATAAACTGCGCGCCTTTTTTTCCAACCGGAGGCCGCTCATGGCCCTGCAAGCCACGCCGTACAAGGTGGAACTGAATCTCACCGATCTGGATCGCGGGGTGTACGAGAACCTGCGTTTCACCGTCGCCCGGCATCCCTCGGAGACCGAGGAGCGCCTCGGTGTGCGCCTGATCGCCTATGCGCTCTGGTACAGCGAGCAGCTGGCGTTCGGTCGGGGGCTGTCCGATGTGGACGAGCCGGCGCTCTGGGAGAAGAGTCTCGATGGGCGCGTATTGCACTGGATCGAGGTCGGGCAGCCGGACGCCGAGCGTCTGACCTGGTGCTCACGCCGTGCCGAACGCACCAGCCTGGTGGCCTACGGCAATCTGCGCGTGTGGCAGGGCAAGGTGGTGGACGCCGTGCGCAACCTGAAGAACCTGTCCATCGTTGCCGTGGATTCCGAATCGCTTGCCGCACTGGTCAAGGATCTGCCGCGCAGCCTGCAATGGGGCGTGATGATCAGCGATGGCACGCTGTTCATCACCGACGAGCGTGGCCAGTTCGAGGTGTCGCTGGAGTGGCTGCTGGGCGAGCGCTGAGCGGCGCCGGTCGGCTGAACCGCGATTGGCGGCCTGCCGACGGCGCATTGCTGTATGCTTTTGCGCCGATTTTCTCCGGCGCCCGTGCCGAAGAGCCGTGACCGGAAAGCCAGCCGATGCGCATCGAACCCCGCCCTTTACCTGAAATCCTGCCCGAACTCGGCGATCTGCCGCCGCTGCTGACTCGTCTGTATGCGGCGCGCGGCGTGCGCTCGGCCAGCGAGCTGGATAAGGCGCTAGCGCGGCTGATTCCCTACAACCAGCTCAAGGGCATCGACCGTGCAGTCGAGTTGCTGGTCGAGGCGCTGGATAAGCGCCAGCGCATCCTCTTCGTTGGTGATTTCGATGCCGATGGCGCCACTGCGAGCACGGTCGGCGTGCTTGGCCTGCGCCAGCTGGGCGCGGCGCATGTCGACTATCTGGTGCCCAATCGCTTCGAGTACGGCTACGGCCTCACCCCGGAAATCGTCGCCGTGGCGCTACAGCGCGAGCCCGATCTGCTGGTGACCGTGGACAACGGCATCTCCAGCGTCGAAGGCGTCGCGGCGGCCAAGGCAGCCGGGCTCCGGGTGCTGGTGACCGACCACCATCTACCGGGTCACGAGCTGCCGGCGGCCGATGCGATCGTCAATCCGAACCAGCCCGAATGCGCCTTCCCGAGCAAATGCATGGCCGGTGTGGGGGTGATCTTCTATGTGCTACTGGCACTGCGCGCGCGGCTGCGCGAGCTGGACTGGTTCGCGCGCAACGGCTGGAGCGAGCCGAATCTGGCCGAGCTGCTCGATCTGGTGGCGCTGGGCAGCGTCGCCGACGTGGTACCGCTGGATGCCAACAACCGCATCCTCGTGCATCAGGGGCTGGCGCGGATTCGTGCCGGGCGGGCGCGGCCGGGGTTGCGGGCAATTCTCGAAGTCGCCGGGCGCGATCATCGGCGCATCACCTCGACCGATCTGGGCTTCATCCTCGGCCCGCGCTTGAACGCCGCGGGGCGGCTGGATGACATGAGCCTGGGCATCGAGTGCCTGCTCTGCGAGGACGAGGCGCTGGCGCGCGACATGGCGACCCAGCTCGATCAGCTCAATCAGGACCGCAAAAGCATCGAGCAGGGCATGCAGCGCGAGGCGCTGGCGCAGCTCAAGGATCTGCCGCTGGAGGATCTGCCGTTCGGCTTGTGCCTGTTCGAACCGGACTGGCATCAGGGCGTGATCGGCATTCTCGCGTCGCGGCTGAAGGAGCGTTATCACCGGCCGACCATCGCCTTCGCCGATGCGGGCGACGGCCAGCTCAAGGGCTCGGCACGCTCGGTGCCGGGCTTTCATATCCGCGACGCGCTGGATGCGGTAGCGGCGCGACATCCGGGGCTGATCAGCAAGTTCGGCGGCCACGCGATGGCGGCCGGACTGTCGCTGCCGCAGGAAAATTTCGGCGCCTTCGCCGCCGCGTTCGACGCCGAAGTGCGCCGCCAGCTCAACGAGGACGATCTGACCGGTCGGCTGCTGACCGATGGCCAGCTCAGCATCGAGGAGTTCCATCTGGAACTGGCGCGCGCACTGCGCAACGCCGGGCCTTGGGGCCAGCATTTCCCCGAGCCGATGTTTCACGGGGTGTTCCAGCTGGTGCAGCAGCGCATCGTCGGCGAGCGTCACCTCAAGCTGGTACTCAGGAGCGAGTGCGGTGCGCTGACCCTGGACGGCATCGCCTTCAATATCGACCGTGAACTCTGGCCGAACCCGACGGTGCGCTGGGCGGAGCTGGCTTATAAGCTGGACGTCAACGAATACCGCGGCCAGGAAAGCGTGCAGCTGCTGGTCGCGCACATCGCCGCGCGCTGACCGTCCGGTCGTCGCCGATTGGCCGGCTGAATCCAGCGCCATTTCTCCGCAGACGTTCGATTGTTGCGCGTGCTGCCCGCGCCTACAGTGGCGGGACAACAACAGCGTCATGCGGGAAACCGAAATGAGCGAGACGACCGTCCATCACCGTGCCTGCCACCTGTGCGAAGCCATCTGCGGCCTGACCATCCAGACCGAAGTCGAGCGCATCCTCTCGATCAAGGGCGATCCGCTCGATCCGTTCAGCCGGGGCCATATCTGCCCCAAGGCCGTGGCGCTGCAGGATATCCAGCACGATCCCGACCGCCTGCGCCGACCGATGCGCCGGCAGGGCACGCAGTGGCAGGCGATCGAATGGGACGACGCGTTCGCCCTGGTCGCCGAACGGCTCGCCGAGATTCGCGAACGTCATGGCAGCAACGCGGTAGCCGTCTACCAGGGCAATCCGAGCGTGCACAACTACGGGCTGATGACCCACAGCAACTATTTCCTCGGCCTGCTGAAGACGCGCAACCGCTTCTCCGCAACCTCGGTCGACCAGCTGCCGCATCACCTGATCAGCTACCTGATGTACGGCCACGGCCTGCTGTTGCCGGTGCCGGATATCGATCACACCGATTTCATGCTGATCCTCGGCGGCAATCCGCTGGCCTCAAACGGCAGCATCATGACCGTGCCGGACGTGGAAAAGCGCCTCAAGACGCTGCGCGCACGGGGCGGCACGCTGGTGGTGGTCGATCCGCGCCGCAGCGAGACCGCGGCGATCGCCGACCGCCATCTGTTCGTACGTCCGGGACAGGACGCGGCGCTGCTGTTCGGTCTGCTCAACACGCTGTTCGAGGAAGGGCTGACACGCGCCACACCGCTTCCGGTGGACGGCCTCGTCGAGGTGCGCGCGGCCATCGCGCCGTTCAGCGCCGAGGCGATGAGCGCGCGCTGCGGTGTGCCTGCCGAGACGATCCGCCAACTGGCGCGGGATTTCGCCGCCGCGGACAAGGCGGTCTGCTACGGCCGCATGGGCGTCTCGACCCAGGCATTCGGCAGCCTGTGCCAGTGGCTGGTGCAATTGATCAATCTGGTCACCGGCAATCTCGACCGAGTTGGTGGCGCCTTGTGCACGGAGCCTGCGGTGGATCTGGTGGAAAGCACCACCGGCGGACACTTCGCGGCCTGGCGCAGCCGGGTTTCGCAACTGCCGGAGTACGGCGGCGAACTGCCGGTGGCGGCGCTGGCCGAGGAGATGCTCGAGCCCGGAGACGGGCAGGTGCGTGCGCTGATCACCGTGGCCGGCAACCCGGTGCTCTCCACGCCCAACGGGCGCAAGCTGGAGCAGGCGCTCGACGGCCTGGAATTCATGCTCAGCGTCGACTTCTACATCAACGAAACCACGCGCTACGCCGATCTCATCCTGCCGCCGACCGCGCCGCTGGAGCACGATCATTACGACAGCACCTTCAACCTGCTCGCCGTGCGCAATGTCACGCGCTTCAACCGGCCGGTGCTGGCCAAGCCTGACGGCGCGCTGGACGACTGGGAAATCTTCGTCGGACTGGCCAAGGCCTATGCGGCGCGTACCGGCGTCGAGCTGAAACCGACGCTGGCGCCGCAGCAGATGATCGACCTGGCGTTGCGTCACGGTCCCTACGGCGATCGCTCCGAGCGCAGACTGAGCCTGGCGGCGCTCGAGGACTATCCGCACGGGCTGGACCTCGGGCCGCTCAAGCCAAACCTCGCGCGTCGTCTGAAGACGGCGAACCAGCGCATCCAGGCAGCGCCGCCGCTGCTTGTGGAAGACCTGCAGCGCTTCGCCCGCCAGCCGCAGGCGCCAGCCGATGCGTTGCTGCTGATCGGCCGTCGCCATGTGCGCAGCAATAATTCCTGGATGCACAATTACCCGCGGTTGGTGAAGGGCAAGCCGCGTCACCAGCTGCTGATGCATCCGGCCGACATGGCGGCGCGCCAGCTGCACGATGGTCAGCGCGTGCGGGTTCGCGCGCGCGTGGGTGCGGTCGAGGTGGAGGTGCTCGGCAGCGACGAAATGATGCCGGGCGTGGTCAGCCTGCCGCACGGCTGGGGCCATGCCCGCGTGGGTGTGCAGCTGGCCGTCGCCGCGCAACAGCCGGGTGTCAGCAGCAACGATCTGACCGACGAACAGGCGCTGGATGTCTCCGGCAACGCGGCGCTCAATGGTGTGCCGGTGCAGGTGAGCGCAGCCTGATCGGCGGCGTATTCTGGCTGTCGGGGCTGGGCAGGGGCGCGGAAACAGTCTCTACTGAATACTGTCCAAACCGAAATTTCGACAGTCGAGGCCGCCATGTCCCAGCTATTCCAGCCGCTTACCCTGCGCCAGCTGACGTTGCCCAACCGGATCGCCGTTTCGCCGATGTGCCAGTACTCGGCCGAGGGCGGCATGGCTAATGACTGGCACCTCGTGCATCTCGGCAGTCGCGCCGTCGGCGGCGCCGGACTGGTGATCATCGAGGCAACGGCGGTGACGTCAGACGGACGGATATCCCCCGAAGACCTGGGCATCTGGTCCGACGAGCACGTCGAGCCGCTGCGCCGTATCACCCGTTTTATCGAGGCACAGGGTTCGGTCGCTGGCGTGCAGCTGGCGCACGCCGGGCGCAAGGCGAGTACCTGGCGGCCCTGGCTCGGTAAGCACGGCAGTGTGCCGGTCGCCGAGGGCGGCTGGATTCCGGTGGGGCCGTCGACCATCGCCTTCTCGCCGGAGCACGCGGTACCTACCGCACTGGACGAGGCCGCCATCGCCGAGGTGGTGCAGGCGTTCGTCGCCGGCGCCGAGCGCGCGCTGGCTGCCGGCTTCAAGATCGCCGAGGTCCATGCTGCGCACGGCTATCTGCTGCATCAGTTTCTCTCGCCGCTATCCAATCAGCGTCAGGATCGCTATGGCGGTTCGTTCGAGAACCGTATCCGCCTGTTGCTGGAAGTCACCGCGGCGGTGCGCGAGGTCTGGCCGCGGGAGCTGCCCCTGTTCGTGCGGCTTTCGGCGACCGACTGGGTGGAGGACGGCTGGAACCCGGATGAAACCGTGAAGCTGGCGCAGCGCCTGAAGGAAGTGGGCGTCGACCTGATCGATGTTTCGTCCGGCGGTACTGCGGCCAATGCGGAGATTCCGGTCGGCCCGGGCTATCAGACCCAGTTCGCCGAGCGCGTGCGCAAAGAGGCCGGTATCGCCACCGGTACCGTGGGCATGATCACCGAAGCGGTACAGGCCGAGCACATCCTGCGTACCGGTCAGGCCGATCTGATCCTGCTGGCCCGCGAGCTGCTGCGTGACCCGTACTGGCCACTGCACGCCGCCGAGTATCTGGGCGATCGCGCGGTGCCGTGGCCTGCGCAATACGTGCGCGCCGCCCACCGCGACACGCCGATCCGCCAGTTGCCCGACGCGCTCGATTGAGCGATCGTCCGCCGCATCCATCTTTTCTCATTCAAAGGTATGTCGATGAAAACCAGTGGCCTTCTCGATCAACTGCTCAAGGCAGGGCAGGACCTGCTGAACAAGCCGCAGACCCCGGCGGCCGGCGGCAAACCCGCTGCCGGTGGGCTGGGCGATCTGCTGGGTGGAAGCGCGGGCGGTTCGCTCGGCAACGTGCTGTCCGGTGCCGGTGGTGGTGCCCTGGCGGCCGGCGCGATCGGCCTGCTGCTGGGTAACAAGAAGGCCCGCAAGTTCGGCGGCAAGGCCGTGACCTATGGCGGCCTGGCCGCGCTCGGCGTGTTGGCCTACAAGGCCTACAGCAACTGGCAGGCGCAACAGGCCGACGCGCCGCAACAGCCGCCGCAGACCGTCGACCGTCTGCCGCCAGCGCAGGTCGAAGAGCACAGCCAGGCGATTCTCAAGGCGCTGGTGGCGGCGGCGAAGTCCGACGGGCATATCGACGCCCGCGAGCGTCAGCTGATTGATGCCGAAGTGGCCAAGCTGACCGACGATGGCGAGCTGCAGCGCTGGCTGGATGCCGAGCTGAACAAGCCGCTCGACCCGGCCGAGGTCGCCGTCGCGGCGAAGACGCCGGAAATGGCAGCCGAGATGTATCTGGCCAGTGTGCTGATGGTCGACGAAGAACACTTCATGGAGCGTGCCTACCTCGAGGAGCTGGCGCGGCAGCTCAAGCTCGCGCCGCAGCTGAAGGCGGAGCTGGAGAGCCAGGTGCGCGCGGTCGCCGGTTGAGTCGGCGGCGCGCGCGGACCATCGGCAAGTGTCTCGCATCCGGTTCGTCCCGGCGGGCTGTCAGCGCACGCCCGCTGGGTTTATAATCGCCGGCTTTTCGAAACGTCCGATTGCGAGTGCTGCCCACCATGGAAATCAACCCGATCCTCAACAGCATCAAGGACCTGTCCGACCGCACCCAGTCCATTCGGGGGTATCTTTGACTACGATCAGAAGCATGATCGTCTCGTCGAAGTAAACCGCGAACTCGAAGATCCGAACGTCTGGAATAACCCCGAATACGCGCAGAATCTGGGCCGTGAGCGCGCCACCCTGGCGCAGATCGTCGAGACCATCGACGACCTCACCGGCAGCCTGACCGACTCGCGCGACCTGCTCGACATGGCCGTCGAAGAAGACGACCAGGGCGCGGTGGATGACATCGCCGCCGAGCTGGAACGCCTGCGCGAAATTCTCGAGAAGCTCGAGTTCCGCCGCATGTTCAGCCACGAGATGGACCCGAACAACTGCTACCTCGATATCCAGGCTGGCTCCGGCGGTACCGAGGCGCAGGACTGGGCCAACATCCTGCTGCGTATGTACCTGCGCTGGGCCGACAAGCGTGGCTTCAATGCCGAGATCGTCGAACTGTCCGAGGGCGAAGTCGCCGGCATCAAGGGTGCCACCGTGCATATCAAGGGCGAATACGCCTTCGGCTGGCTGCGCACCGAGATCGGTGTGCACCGCCTGGTGCGCAAGAGTCCGTTCGACTCCGGCGCCCGTCGCCACACCTCGTTCTCGGCGGTATTCGTATCGCCCGAGATCGACGACAGGGTGGAGATCGAGATCAACCCGGCCGACCTGCGCATCGACACCTACCGCTCCTCCGGCGCCGGTGGTCAGCACGTCAACACCACCGACTCGGCGGTGCGTATCACCCACGTGCCAACCAATACCGTGGTGGCCTGCCAGAACGAACGTTCCCAGCACGCCAACAAGGACACCGCCATGAAGATGCTGCGGGCCAAGTTGTACGAGCTGGAAATGCAGAAGCGCAACGCCGCCTCCCAGGCGCTGGAAGACAGCAAGTCGGACATTGGCTGGGGTCACCAGATCCGTTCCTACGTGCTCGACGACTCGCGCATCAAGGATCTGCGTACTGGCGTGGAGCGCAGCGATTGCCAGAAGGTGCTCGACGGCGACCTCGACGGATACCTCGAAGCCAGCCTGAAACAGGGGCTCTGAGAGCAGCTGCAAGCCTCAAGCCGCAAGCACCCCATTGAAACGATTTGACCGGGACGACCCGCAATGAGCGAACAACCGCTGAACCAGCACGCCATCCAAGAGGAAGAAAACAAGCTGATTGCCCTGCGCAAGGAAAAGCTTGCTGCCGTGCGCGAGCAGGGCAATGCCTTCCCCAATGACTTCCGTCGCGACAGCTATGCAGGCGATCTGCAGAAACAGTACGCCGAGAAGACCAAGGAGGAGCTGGAAGCGGCCGCCATTCCGGTCAAGGTCGCCGGGCGCATCATGCTCAATCGTGGCGCGTTCATGGTCCTGCAGGACATGAGCGGGCGCATCCAGGTCTACGTCGACCGCAAGATTCTGCCGGCCGAGCAGCTGGAAGCGGTCAAGCACTTCGACCTCGGCGACATCATCGCCGCCGAAGGCACCCTGGCACGCTCCGGCAAGGGCGACCTGTACGTCTACATGAACAGCGTGCGCCTGCTGACCAAGTCGTTGCGTCCGCTGCCGGACAAGTTCCACGGTCTGACCGACACCGAGCAACGTTACCGCCAGCGCTACGTCGACCTGATCATGAACGACGAGGTGCGCGAGACCTTCCGCGTGCGCTCGCAGGTGATTGCGCACATCCGTCAGTTCCTGCGCGAGCGCGACTTTCTCGAAGTGGAAACTCCGATGCTGCAGACCATTCCCGGTGGTGCCGCAGCCAAGCCGTTCGAGACCCACCACAACGCGCTGGACATGCCGATGTTCCTGCGCATTGCGCCGGAGCTGTACCTGAAGCGCCTGGTGGTCGGTGGCTTCGAGCGTGTGTTCGAGATCAACCGCAACTTCCGTAACGAAGGCGTTTCGACCCGGCATAACCCCGAGTTCACCATGCTCGAGTTCTACCAGGCCTACGCTGACTACGAAGACAACATGGACCTGACCGAGGAGCTGTTCCGCGAGCTGGCCCAGGCCGTACTCGGCACTACCGACGTGCCCTATGGCGACAAGGTGTTCCATTTCGGTGAGCCGTTCGCGCGACTGTCGGTGTTCGATTCGATCCTCCAGTTCAACCCGGAAATCTCGGCCTCCGATCTCAACGATCTGGAAAAGGCCCGGGCCATCGCCAAGAAGGCCGGTGCCAAGCTGCTCGGCCATGAGGGTCTGGGCAAACTGCAGGTGATGATTTTCGAGGAGTTGGTCGAGCACAAGCTGGAGCAGCCGACCTTCATCACCGAGTACCCCTTCGAGGTCTCGCCGCTGGCCCGCCGCAACGATCGCAACCCGAACGTCACCGACCGCTTCGAGCTGTTCATCGGCGGTCGCGAGATCGCCAACGCCTACTCCGAGCTTAACGATGCCGAAGACCAGGCCGAGCGTTTCCACGCCCAGGTGGCGGACAAGGATGCCGGTGACGACGAGGCCATGCACTTCGACGCCGACTTCGTCCGCGCGCTGGAATACGGCATGCCGCCGACCGCGGGCGAGGGCATTGGTATCGACCGCCTGGTGATGCTGCTGACCAACTCGCCGTCGATCCGCGACGTGATTCTCTTCCCGCACATGCGCCCGGAAGTCTGATCCGGGCGGCGCTCCCGTTGATGCCGACGGGAGTGCTGCGCCGTGCGCGGGGCGCTCCGCCAGCCGCGACACCGGCGCGCGTCTAACCTGAACGCTACGATCCTTCGCTGGCGAGGTCTGGATGAATAACCGCAACAATCTCGATGAATATCAGACGATCGTGCGCGCGTTGTCCGATCGTATCGTCGATGCGCAGACTCCGGTGCGCGTGCTCGATGCGGTGAAGTGGGACGACAGTATTCGCCAGGCATTTTTCGCGACCGGAGGGCGCCAGCTGCCGCCGGTGGACCGCGGCTATTACGAGGCACGGCCGCTGGCCTACGACTCCGGTGCGAAGAAGCAGGAATTCCAGGATATCGAGCGCGACATCACGCGCCAGCTCGGCCAGTTCAATCCGGTCGGGCAGATCATGCGGCGCATGTGCCGCGAATACCGCATGGTCATCCGCATGCTCGAGGCGCGAGGCACGCCGGACTTCGGCATGATCTCGCAGGAACTCTACGGGGCCGCATCCGATGCCTTCCACGCCGGTGACCCGACCCTCGCCGACCTCGGGTTGATGCTTTCCGATTACCTGAACAACATCGCCGATCGCAGCGACCTGAAGGACGAACCCAAGACGCTGGACGCCAAGCAGGCGGTCGCCCTGCTGCAGAAGCGCCTCGATGCGGTGTTCGGCGAGGGCGAGGGCGTGATCCGCGTGTTCGAGTCCGATGGCATCCTCGCCGATGCCGCGGCCGGCGCTGACTACATCAAGATCCGCAGCGATGCGCTGTTCAACGAGCGCGACGTGCGCGCGCTGGAAGTCCACGAGGGGCTGGTGCACGTCGGCACCACACTCAATGGACTCAATCAGCCGATCTGTACCTTTCTCGCCAAGGGGCCGCCGTCTTCCACCGTGACCCAGGAAGGCCTGGCGATCCTGATGGAGGTGATTGCCTTCGCCTCCTATCCGACCCGTCTGCGCAAACTCACCAATCGCACGCGCGCCATTCACATGGCAGAGGACGGTGCCGACTTCCTCGATGTGTTCGCCTTCTTCCGCGAGCAGGGTTATGCAGACGACGAGTGCTACAGCAATGCCAGTCGCGTGTTCCGCGGCTCGACGCCCGATGGCCTGCCCTTCACCAAGGACCTGTCCTACCTGAAGGGCTTCATCATGATCTACAACTACATCCAGCTTGCGGTGCGCAAGGGCCAGCTGGAGCAGATCCCACTGCTGTTCTGCGGCAAGACCACGCTGGAGGACATGCGCACCCTGCGCCAGCTGGTGGACGAGGGGATGGTGGTGCCGCCGCGCTATCTGCCGCAACAGTTCCAGGACCTCAACGCGCTGTCGGCGTGGATGTGCTTCTCCAACTTCCTCAATCACCTGAGCCTGGATCGCATCGAAGCGGACTACGCCAACATCCTCTGACGCAGCCAGCGCTCCCCTCCGCCAGAGCGGTGGATCGGTGCGGTGCGATCCACCCGGCGCAACCAATTGCAGGTGACTTTCATGCCCAGCCATCAGCTCGAATACGACATCCTCGGTCAGTCCGCACAGAGCGTGGAGATCATTCTCGACCCCGGTGAGACGGTGATCGCCGAGGCCGGTGCGATGAACTATATGACCGAAGGCGTGCGCTTCGAGGCGCGCATGGGGGACGGCTCGGCCAGCGGTGTACTCGGCAAGTTGTGGGGCATGGGCAAGCGCATGCTCACTGGCGAGTCGCTGTTCCTCACCCACTTCACCAACAGCGGCAAGGGCAAGGCGCGGGTGGCGTTCGCTGCGCCCTATCCGGGCACGGTAGTGCCGGTGGACCTCGCCGCTCTCGGCGGCCGGCTGACCTGCCAGAAAGACAGCTTTCTCTGCGCGGCCTACGGTACCCGGGTCGGCATCGCCTTGAGCAAGCGCATCGGCGCCGGTTTCTTCGGCGGTGAGGGCTTCATCCTCCAGCGCCTGGAAGGCGACGGGCTGGCGTTCCTGCATGCCGGCGGCACGGTGATTCGCAAGGAACTGAAAGACGAAACGTTGCGCCTGGATACCGGCTGCCTGGTCGCTTTCAGCGATGGCATCGATTACGACATCCAGCTTGCCGGTGGCCTGAAGAGCATGCTGTTCGGCGGCGAGGGGCTGCTGCTGACCACCCTCAAGGGCACCGGCAGCGTCTGGATCCAGAGCCTGCCGTTCTCGCGGCTGGCCGAGCGTGTCTACGCGGCGACCTGGCAGGCCCGCGGCGAGACACGGGCGGGCGGCGACTGATCCGCGCCGCCGTCCGGCGAATTTGCCACAATGCACTCCTTTTGTTTCGACGAGGCCGAGATGTCCGAACGCAATGTCATTCCGCTGATTCTCACTGCCATCGGTAGCGTAGCCGGCACCGTTGCGGTGCTGTCCTATTACGGCTACGTACACGTCGCCAAGCCGGAAGACGCGCTGCTTCTGGCCGACTACACCATGCTCAAGACCGTTCCCGGCGAGGATTATCGGGTGTCGCTTAAGCCCGCGACCCAGGTCGCACAGTGTCTCGACGGTGTGCTGGTGCTGTTCGATACCGAGCAGAAGGGCCTGACCGGTGTGCTGGTAGATAACAAGAAGCGTGCGGTGCGCTGCATGGACGCACCGCCGCCGGCTGGCGCGGCGCAGTGACGCTCCGCGTCTGGCGCGGCGATATCACCGCACTGGCGGTGGACGCCGTTGTCAATGCCGCCAACCGCTCGCTGCTGGGCGGCGGTGGCGTAGATGGCGCGATCCATCGGGCTGCCGGCCCGCAGCTGCGCGAATACTGCAGCGAATTGGGCGGCTGCGCGGTCGGTGAGGCACGGCTGTCGCCGGGCTTCCGCCTGCCGGCGTGCTACATCATTCATACCGTGGGCCCGATCTGGCAGGGCGGTGCGCAGGGCGAGCCCGAGCAGTTGGCCGCGTGCTACCGCAACAGCCTGGCGCTGGCCGAGCAGCATCAGCTCCACAGCGTCGCCTTTCCGGCAATCAGCTGCGGAATCTACGGTTATCCCCTGGAGGCAGCGGCGCGAATCGCCGTGACAGAGTTGCGCAGCGGGCTGGTTGCTGCGGTGCATGTGCGGGAGGTGCTGCTGGTGGCGTTTTCCGCCGAGCAGGAGGAACTCTACCGGCGCCTGCTGGACGCCTGAAGACCGCAGCCATCGCGGCTGCGGTCGCTGGCTGCGGTGTTCAGCGCATCGAGGAACGCGGTGCGACCGGCCGGTCATCGTCGGAGATGGTCACCTCGACGCGACGGTTCATGGCGCGCCCTGACGAGGTGCTGTTGCTCGCCACCGGATAGTCCTCGCCGTAGCCGTGGCTGACGACGCGCTGCGGATCGACGCCCATCTGCACCAGCGCCATGCGCACGGCGTTGGCGCGTCGCTCGGACAGGCTCAGGTTGTAGGCGTCCGAGCCGTTGCTGTCGGTATAGCCCTCGACGATCACCTTGCGCTCGGGGTTTTCGTTGAGGAAGTCGGCCAGCTTCTGCACGCTGCGCATGCCGCCGGGCTTCAGTTCGGCGCGGTCGTAGTCGAACAGCACATCGCCGAAGGTCACCAGGGTGCCGCGCTCGGTCTGCTTGGCCTGCAAGCTCTCCTGCAGCTTGCGGATTTCCGCCTCGCGCGATTCCAGGCGGGCTTCGGCACGGCGCGCCGAGGCTTTTTCCAGATCCGCCTCGGCGGTGCGCAGGGCAATGGTCTGTTCGGCCACCTCGATGCGGCGCTGGGCGAGATAGGCGAGCTGATCGACTTGCTTCTCGTCGGCATCGTCGAGGTACGCCTTATTGGCCTGATCGAGCGCCTTGCCGGCATCCTGGGTTTCCAGCGCGGCGAGCTTGGAGGCGCGGGCGTCGGCTTGCAGCGACGAGAAGCTGCTGCGGGCTTTCTCCAGCTGCGGATTGGGTTGGTTGGCGCAGGCCACCAGGCCGATGCTCAGCGCCAGCAGGGTCGGAAGGGTAACGAGCTTGTGCATGATGGTTTCATCCTTTTGCTGAGAATGGGGCGACGGTCATGACCGGAATCACTGGACGTTGCGCATACCTTCTTCGCGCAACTCGTTGATTCCCTGCTCGGCGTCCTCGACGGCTTTCTGCGCCTTGGCCGCCTCTGCCTTGCGCTCGGCCACGCGGGCATCCCACTCGGCCTGCTCGGCGAGGATGCGCGCGCGTTCGAAGTCCTCCTTCTGCATGGCCAGCTCAGCTTCCTTCCACTTCTCCTGCGCGGCGCGCATTTCCACCGCGGCATACTCCGGGCCGCCAGCGCTGACGGCGCTGCGCACGGCCGATTCGGTCACCGCGAACTGCTCTTTCGGCGGGTTGCCGGCACAGGCCGTGAGCAGCAGGCTGCCCAGCGCGACGGCGGCAAGCTTGGGCAGATGAATGCGCGAAGCGGGCGTTGAGGTTTCTGTCTTCATGGGCTCTCTCCATTGGAATCGCCTAACACGTGCGAATGGTTCATCACCCGGCGGGCACGCCTCGTGGGCCATGACTGCTGACTGCCGGGTATGTTTTTGTGAGGGCCGCTAGCGCTAATCGTTCCGTCGGAATGCGATGCCAGAGCGTGCGGCGGCCGCGACGGGCCGCCTGGGAGAGGGTTTGGGCAAGGCGAAATCAGTTCGCCGGCGACGACTGCTCGCGCTGCATCCGTTGCAGATGCTTGCGCGAAAGGGCAAGGAAGCGCGGTGTCGGTCCGACGTCTTCGTAGATCGGGTCGCCCTGCTCGTCGGTGGCGATCACCTGGCTGCCGCGCACATACGGCAGGCTGCTCTCCACCGCTTCCAGCGCGGCGCTGACCAGTTCGCCGAGCAGTGCCTCGGTGCTGCGCTTGGGATACATCTCCGCGAGCGCCGCCAGCCGCGCGGCGCTTTCGATATCCAGCGGGATGCTGTACTGCACCGGACTCAGTGCGCCCTTGGCGTCCTTCTCCCAGTGATTGACCAGTTCCGAGATCTTCATGGTGGTACCTCGCGCCGATGGGTCGAGCAGCCCGGCGCCGCGCGCCTTGTCAGCAGCGGGGGCGCTAGGCACTCTGGTTGCGGATATCTTGAGCGTAGCTGCTCGATCGTCGTTGCACAGACTGGCGCACCGGTCGCCGTCGACCGCCGGCGCCAGCCCGGCCCCCAATCAGGAGAACCGCTCATGGCGAAAATCGATGCGCGTCTGCGCGAGAACGTCCACCTGCTCGGCGAGCTGCTTGGCGACACCGTGCGTGAGCAGTTGGGCACCGCGTTCTTCGACAAGATCGAACGCATCCGCAAGGGTGCCAAGGCGGCCCGGCGCGGCTCGGCCGAAGGCGCGCAGCAGCTTGCCGAGACGCTGGACAGCCTCGACGAGAGCGAGCTGTTGCCGATGACCCGCGCGTTCAACCAGTTCCTCAACCTCGCCAACATCGCCGAGCAGTACCACGCGGTGCGGCGCCGGCAGGAAGGCGAGCCGGCGCCGTGCGAAAGCGGCGTGCTGCCCGAGCTGCTCGGACGCCTGCAACGCGCCGGGCACGCGCCTGAGGCGCTGGCGCGCCAGGTCAGCGAGCTGGAAATCGAGCTGGTGCTGACCGCCCACCCGACGGAAGTGTCGCGACGCACGCTGATCCAGAAGTACGACGCCATCGCCGCGCAGCTGGCCGCCCGCGATCACACCGACCTGACCACCGCCGAGCAGGCCGACATTCAGCTGCGCCTGCAGCGGCTGATCGCCGAGATCTGGTACACCGAGGAAATCCGCCGTAACCGCCCGACGCCGGTGGAGGAAGCCAAGTGGGGCTTCGCCGCCATCGAGCATTCGCTCTGGCAGGCGCTGCCCAATGTGCTGCGCCAGACCGACGCGGCGCTGCGCGCCAGCACCGGGCGGCCGCTGCCGCTGGACGCCGCGCCGATTCGCTTCGCCTCCTGGATGGGCGGCGACCGCGATGGCAATCCGAACGTCACCGCACCGGTGAGCCGGGAAGTGCTGCTGCTGGCGCGCGCGATGGCCGCCGATCTCTACCTGCGCGATGTCGAGGCGCTGATCACCGCGCTGTCGATGCAGACGGCCAGCGACGAACTGCTGAGCCAGTCCGGCGATACCTCGGAACCCTATCGCGTGTTGCTCAAGCGCCTGCGAGAGCGTTTGCAGGCAACGCGTGACTGGGCAAACACGGCGCTGGAACACGGCCAAGCCGCGCCGCCAGCGGTGCTGCAGGACGTCGCCGAACTGCGCGCGCCGCTGGAGCTGTGCTACCGCTCGCTGCACGCCTGTGGCATGGGCGTGATTGCCGATGGCGCGCTGCTCGACTGCCTACGCCGGGTGGCGGCCTTCGGCCTGCATCTGGTGCGCCTGGACATTCGCCAGGATGCCGCCCGGCATGCCGCGGCGCTCGCCGAGATCACCGAGTACCTCGGCCTGGGGCGCTACGACCAGTGGGATGAAACGCGGCGCCTGGACTTCCTGCAGCAGGAGCTGGACAACCGCCGGCCGCTGCTTTCGGTGCATTTCCAGCCGTCGCCGGACACCGCCGAGGTGCTGGCCACCTGCGCGGTGATCGCAGCGGCTCCGGCGGCGTCGCTCGGTTCCTACGTCATCTCCATGGCACATGGCGCGTCCGATGTGCTGGCGGTGCAACTGCTGCTCAAGGAGTCCGGCCTGCAGCGGGCCATGCGCGTGGTACCGCTGTTCGAGACGCTGGACGATCTGGACAACGCCGCGCCAGCCGTCGATCGCCTGCTGAGCCTGCCGGGCTATCGCAGCCGGTTGCAGGGGCCGCAGGAGGTGATGATCGGCTATTCCGACTCCGCCAAGGATGCCGGCACTACCGCCGCCGCCTGGGCCCAGTACCGTGCGCAGGAAAGTCTGGTGGAGGTCTGTCGCGCCCACGGCGTCGAGTTGCTGCTGTTCCACGGCCGCGGCGGCACGGTCGGCCGCGGCGGCGGCCCGGCGCACGCGGCGATCCTCTCGCAGCCGCCGGGTTCGGTTTCCGGGCGTTTCCGTACCACCGAGCAGGGCGAGATGATCCGCTTCAAGTTCGGGCTGCCGGATATCGCCGAGCAGAATCTCAATCTCTATCTGGCCGCCGTGCTCGAAGCGACGCTGCTGCCGCCGCCGATGCCCGAGCCGGGCTGGCGCGAACTGATGGACCGGCTGGCCGCCGACGGCGTGGCGGCCTATCGCAGCGTGGTGCGCGATCACCCGCAGTTCGTCGCCTATTTCCGCCAGGCGACGCCCGAGCTGGAGCTGGGGCGCCTGCCGCTGGGCAGCCGGCCGGCCAAGCGCCGCGAGGGCGGCGTCGAGAGCCTGCGGGCGATTCCGTGGATCTTCGCCTGGACCCAGACGCGGCTCATGCTGCCGGCCTGGCTCGGCTGGGAGGCGGCACTCAATGGCGCGCTGGCGCGCGGCGAGGGCGAGCAGCTGGCGCAGATGCGCGCACGCTGGCCGTTCTTCAGCACCCGTATCGACATGCTGGAGATGGTGCTGGCCAAGACCGATGCCGACATCGCCGGACGGTACGACGAGCGCCTGGTCGAGCCGCAGCTGCTGGCTCTGGGTGGAGAGTTGCGTGACCGATTGTCGCAGGTGGTGGCTGCCGTCAAGCGGCTGACTGGCCAGTCTGAGCTGCTGGCGCACAGCCCGCAGACCCAGGAGGCATTCAGTCTGCGCAACACCTATCTGGACCCGCTGCACCTGATGCAGATCGAGCTGCTGGCGCGCTCACGACAGCAACAGAATCCGCCGGAAAGCCCTCTGGAACAGGCTCTGCTGGTCAGCGTCGCGGGCATCGCCGCGGGCCTGCGCAATACCGGCTGAGCCTGTCGAAACAAGCGTCGCGGGAGGCGTCGCATGGCCTTTTCAGGCCGTTCGGCGTGCCCGGTGGTGGCGCATTCGGCACGACGGAAGGCGCGCGGGGGGATATCTTGTGCCCTCCCGGTGTGCTGTGTATCGTGTTCCACCTTTTGTCGCATGGCGGCAAACCAGAATTTTTGATTCGTCGGCGAACAAGGTGCGAGCGACCGGCCGGCGAAGTCCCCTTCCAAGAAAGTCGAGGATTCATCCATGCGCGTGATTCTGCTGGGAGCACCCGGTGCCGGCAAAGGCACTCAGGCCGGTTTCATTACCAAAAAATTCGGTATTCCGCAGATCGCCACCGGCGACATGCTGCGCGCAGCGGTCAAGGCCGGCACCGAGCTGGGCCTGAAAGCCAAGAGCGTGATGGATGCGGGCGGTCTGGTCTCCGACGACCTGATCATCAACCTGGTCAAGGAGCGCATCGCCCAGCCGGATTGCGCCAACGGTTTCCTGTTCGACGGTTTCCCGCGCACCATTCCGCAGGCTGAAGCGCTTAAGGAAGCCGGCGTGCGCATCGACAACGTGGTCGAGATCGCCGTCGACGACGAGGAAATCGTCGGTCGCATCGCCGGTCGCCGCGTGCACCCGGCATCCGGTCGGGTCTACCACACCGAGCACAATCCGCCGAAGGTCGCCGGCAAGGACGACGAGACCGGCGAAGAACTGATCCAGCGCGAAGACGACAAGGAAGAGACCGTACGTCATCGCCTGTCCGTCTACCATTCGCAGACCAAGCCGCTGGTGGACTTCTACCAGAGCCTGGCCGCTGCCGAAGGCACGCCGAAGTACAGCCGTATCGAGGGTATCGGCTCGGTGGAAGAGATCACCGCCAAGGTGTTTGCCGCGCTGAGCTGAGCGCCGTATCGCCATGCTGGCTGATAAAAGGCTCGTATCGCAGATACGGGCCTTTTTCATTTTCGAGGGTGTGGCTGCGAGTCGGCGCGTCTGTCCGCGCCCGCAACCCGGCCCGCCGAATAGGCTAGAATCGGCGCCTTTTTGATCGACCGGAACCGCCACGATGACCACTCTGCTGGCCCTGGATACTGCCACCGAAGCCTGCTCTGTCGCCCTGCTGCATGATGGTCGGGTGCTGAGCCACTACGAGGTCATTCCGCGCCTGCACGCCCAGCGCATTCTGCCGATGATCCAGACCCTGCTCGCCGAGGCTGGCATCACGTTGTCGGCGCTGGATGCCATCGCTTTCGGTCGCGGTCCGGGTGCGTTCACCGGGGTACGCATTGCGGTCGGCGTGGTGCAGGGCCTGGCGTTCGCGCTGGAGCGACCGGTGCTGCCGGTTTCCACCCTGGCGACCATTGCCCAGCGCGCCTGGCGCGAACACGGCGCCACGCAGGTGGCGGCGGCCATCGACGCGCGCATGGACGAGGTCTACTGGGGCTGCTACCGCGAGCGTGCCGGCGAGATGCAGTTGTGCGGCAGCGAGGCCGTGCTGCCGCCGGAGCAGGCCGGTTTGCCGCGCGATGCGGCCGGCCAGTGGTTTGGCGCGGGCACCGGCTGGGGCTACGCCACGCGCATTCCCGTCGCGGTGGGCCACATGGATGCCCAGCTGTTGCCACATGCCGAAGACCTGCTGCGGTTGGCGACGTTCGCCTGGCAGCGTGGCGAGGCCGTTGAGGCCGACCAGGCGCAGCCGGTCTACCTGCGCGACAACGTAGCGACACCCAAAGCCGGCGTCTGATGCGGTCCGGCCCGGACGCGTGTAGCCGGGCATTGCCAAACCTCCGGCCGGTCGCTAGAGTCGGCCGGCTTTCTTTCAGGTTGAAACATGCGCGTCGACGGTCTCTCCCAGTCTGCATACCCTCTGGATCGCACTGTCCGTCCTGGCAGTGCGCCGGTGCCGTATCGCGACAGCCAGCGTGCCGTCGAGCGCCCGCGCGAGATCGACCTCAGCCCGTCCAGCGAGCATTTTCAGCAGCGCACCGGCCGCGCACAGCAGAGCACCAGTGAGTCCGTTGCTCTCGAGAGCTTCCGGCCGATCCGCTACAGCGAAGCCCTCGCCGAACGTCCGCTGTCCAGTCGTGTCGCACAGGCGCTGGCCAGCTACACCAGCACCGCGAGCTTTCGCAGCGACCCCGATGCCGCCGAGGTGCTCGGCCTCGATCTCTACGCCTGAGGCCGGCCGGCCCCGGTGAGCATTCCCTATTTCCTCGGTTGTCCGTCCTGGAGCGAAAGCGCCTGGCTGGGCTCGTTGTATCCGCCGGGAACGCCTCCGGCGCAATTTCTTGCGCAGTACTGTTCGGTGTTCAACAGCGTCGAGGGCAATACCACGCTGTATGCCTGGCCGGCGGAGCAGACGATCCAGCGATGGGCGCTGCAGATGCCGGAGGGCTTTCGCTTTTGCGCCAAGCTGCCGCGAGAGATCAGCCAGGCCGACGACCTGCGCGCGGTGCTGGAGCTGGCGCAGTCGTTCAAGGCGCTGCTGGCGCCGCTCGGGCGGCGGGTCACGCCGTTCTGGCTGCAACTGCCGGCCAGTTTCGGGCCGGGGCGGCTCGCCGAACTGGCGACGCTGATCAAGGATTTCGCCGCGCCGTTGGCGGTGGAAGTGCGCCACCCGGCGTTCTTCGATAAGGGGGCGGGCGAGCGTGCGCTGAATCGCTTGCTGCGCGATTCCGCCGTGGAACGCATCTGCCTGGATTCGCGGGCGCTGTTCAGCTGCCGCTCGCGCGAGCCGGCGCTGCTGCACGCGCAGAGTAAGAAGCCGCGGGTGCCGGTGCGGCCAACCGCGTTCAGCGCGTCGCCGCAGCTGCGCTTCATCGGCCACCCGCTGCTGGAGGCCAACGACCTCTTCATGCAGCCGTGGCTGGAACGGATCGCCGCCTGGATCGAGGCCGGCAAGACGCCGCACGTCTATCTGCATACGCCGGACAATCACCGGGCGCCGGAGCTGGCGGTGCGTTTTCACGCGCAGCTACGCGAGCGCCTGCCCGGGCTGCCGGCCTTGCCTCCGCTGCATCGCGCGCCACAGCTATCGCTGCTGGTCGAATAGCGGCGCCACACCTTCGGTAAAAAATCGCACTCAACTTCGGGCCACGCCCGTTGCCTGATTAGGCATGACCTTCGGCCGATTCTTGCTTTTCGTACTGGTGCTGCTGGCCGCCCTGGCACTCGTCGTTCGCCAGCAGTGGATAGAGATTCCGCCGTCCTGGAATCCCTGGGCGCCGCTGGATGTGCGCGAGCCGCCGAACCTGCTGACTTCGTTCAAGCTGCGTCGCTTGCAACATGACCGCTCGCTGTGCGAACAGGCGCTGGCCAGTGCGCCGCTGCGTTACGTCGCTGTGCCTGACACGACGCCGGAACCTGGCTGTCCGGTGGCAAACAGCGTGCGTGTGCAGGGCTCTGCGGTACGTTTCAACGGCCCGTTTCTGGCGACCTGCCCATTGGCCGCGGCCTATGCGCTGTTCGAGCTACACGGCCTGCAGCCGGCGGCGCAGCGGGTATTCGGCCAACCGGTGGTGCGGGTCGAACATTTTGGCAGCTTCGCCTGCCGCAACATTGCCCGCAGTAACCGACGCAGCCAGCACGCCAGCGCCAACGCGCTGGACCTCGCCGGCTTCGGTCTGCGGGACGGCACGCGTATTACCGTGGCGCGCGATTGGGCGGGCGAGGGCGACAAGGCGCGTTTCCTGCGCGAAGTGCACGATGCGGCCTGCGCGGTGTTCAACGTCACGCTGGGGCCGCAGTACAACGCGGCGCATCAGGACCATTTCCACGTCGACATGGGTGGTTTCGGCATGTGTCGCTGAGCCACCGGCATGGGCGCCTCGTCGGCGCTCTGGCACAATGCGCCGCCTTTTCGTGTCGCGCAGCGAGTCCACCATGCCTGATCATCCCCGTGTTCGTGTCGAACCGCTCGCGCCCTCGTTTGCGGCGGCAGCGCATGACTGGGCCCTCCGTCTTGACCTGCCTGAGCACGACGAGGCCGCCGGGTTCGCCTTGCAGTTCGGTGAGGCGGGATTGCAGCTGCAGGCGCTCGAAGCTCAGGCGCCCGGCCCGGTGCGCGTGGATTTCGTCGAGGGCGCCGCGGCGCATCGCCGGCAGTTCGGCGGCGGCAGCGGGCAGATGATCGCCAAGGCGGTCGGCGTGCAGCCGGGCGTGCGTCCGCGCGTGCTGGATGCGACCGCGGGCCTTGGGCGCGATGCCTTCGTGCTGGCGACCCTGGGTTGCACGGTGGAGCTGATCGAGCGTCAGCCGCTAATTGCCGCGCTGCTCGAGGATGGCCTCACCCGCGCCGCGCAGGACAGCGAAGTCGCGCCGATCGCCGCGCGGATGATCCTGCGCCAGGGCAACGCCATCGAGCTGATGCGCCAGTGGACGGGCGAGCCGCCGCAGGTCATCTATCTCGATCCGATGTTCCCGCACCGCGACAAGAGCGCGCTGGTGAAGAAGGAGATGCGCCTGTTTCGGCCCTTCGTCGGCGACGATCTCGATGCGCCGGCGTTGCTGGCGGCCGCGCTGGAACTGGCCAGCCACCGGGTAGTGGTCAAGCGCCCGCGCAAGGCGCCGACCATCGAGGGCGCCAAGCCGGGCTATAGCCTGGAAGGCAAGTCCAGCCGCTACGACATCTACCCGAAAAAGAAACTGCAGGGCTGAGCGTCAGCGGCCGTACGCGCGCAGGAACGTCGCGACCACGTCGTGCACATGCGCCTCGTCCGACGCCGCGTCGGCATCGGTGGCTTCGACGTAGCCGATCAGCAGGCGGAAGTGCCGGGCACCCTTGATCAGCGAACAGAAGTGTTCGGCCGCGCGCAGCGGTTCGGCGATCGTCAGCAGACCGCGCGCGTCGGCCTCGGCGAACATCTGCTGCAGATCGCACAGCAGCTGCTGCGGACCGGCGTCGAAGAACATCCGCACCAGCGCCGGATTCTGCGTGGCCATTCCCACCATCACCCGATGCAGGCCGATCGACTCCGGGCTGTTGACCAACGCGTTGAAGGCCAGGCCGATGGCCAGCAGCGCCGCGTCGATCCGGCAGTCATCCGCAAGCTGGAACAGGCGGCGCGGCAGCCGAGTTTCGCAGGTCGCCTTCACGGCCGCACAGAACAGCGCCTCCTTGTCCTTGAAGTGGCTGTACAGCGTGAGCTTGGAAACTCCGGCTTCGCTGGCGATGGCGTCCATGCTGCTGCCCTCGTAACCCTTGGCGAGAAACAGCACCTGCGCCGCGGCGAGAATCGCCTCGCGCTTGGCCGGGTCCTTTGGTCGGCCGGGGCCGGGAGAGGGGGAATGGCTGTCTATCATGATCGCTTTTAATAGTGGACTGGCTGGTTCGCTATTTTTACTATACTCGGCAGTTTAGTATTCCCGCCCGCCTCGTGACAGAGGGAGTCTGCATCGTGTTCCGACAAGCCATCTCCATCGGCTCCCTGCTGGGGAGCGTTCTGCTGCTGGCCGCCTGCGGCAACGGCGAGCCCGAGCCGCCACCGCCGCGCCCGGTGCTGGTGGTGCAGCCGCAGCCGGCCAGCGCGATGCGCGAAAGCTACCCCGGCGAGGTGCATGCGCGCTATGAGCCGGAGCTGGCGTTCCGCATCGATGGCAAGGTCAGCGAGCGTCTGGTCGAGGCGGGCGACCGTGTGCGCAAGGACCAGCCGCTGGCGCGGCTCGATCCGCAGGACGTGCGCCTGCAGCTGGACGGCATGCGCGCCCAGGTCACGGCCGCCGAGGCCAACCTGCGGGTCGCCAAGGCGGAGTATGACCGCTACCGGGCGCTGCTCGGTCGTCAGCTGGTCAGCCAGTCGCAATTCGACAGCGCCGACAATGCCTACCGTTCCGCCGCGGCGCGTCTGCAGCAGGCGCAGGCGCAGTTCGACGTGGCCAGCAACCAGGTCGATTACGCGGTGCTGCGCGCCTCGCGCGATGGCGTCATCGCGCGCCGCAGCATCGAGGTCGGCCAGGTGGTGGCCGCCGGTCAGACGGCATTCGTCCTTGCCGCGGACGGTGAGCGCGAGGTGGCGATCAACCTGCCCGAGCAAGCGCTGGAGCGTTACCGCATCGGCCAGGAAGTCGAGGTCGAACTCTGGTCGCAACCGGGGCGGCGCTACGCCGGTCAGATTCGCGAGCTGTCGCCGGCGGCCGATCCGAACACCCGGACCTATTCGGCGCGGGTCGCCTTCAGCGATCAGGATGTCCCGGCGGACCTCGGCCAGAGCGCACTGGTGACCGTGCGTCGCGCGGCGAAGGTGCCGCTTGCCGTGCCGCTGTCGGCGATCAGCGCCGAACGCGAGCAAGCCTTCGTCTGGCGTGTGCGCCACGACTCGACGCTGCAGCGGGTGGCGGTGCGCACCGGTCCCTATGGCGAGCGGCTGGTGCCGGTGCTTGAAGGGCTGCAGGCCGATGACTGGATCGTCATGGCCGGGGTGCAGCTGCTCAGCGAAGGGCAGCCGGTGCGTCCGGTCGATCGCGACAACCGCCCGGTCGAGCTGGCCCCGCAGGAGTAAGCCACGATGCGCTTCAACCTTTCCGCCTGGGCGCTGCACAACCGCCAGGTCGTGGTCTACCTGATGCTGCTGGTCGCCGTCGTCGGCGTGCTGTCCTACGGCAAGCTGGGGCAGAGCGAAGACCCGCCGTTCACCTTCAAGGCGATGGTGATCCAGACGCAGTGGCCGGGCGCGACCGCCGAGGAAGTGTCGCGCCAGGTCACCGAGCGCATCGAGAAGAAGCTGATGGAGACCGGCGAGTACGAGCGCATCGTGTCGTTCTCGCGCCCCGGCGAGTCCAACGTCACCTTCGTGGCGCGCGACTCGCTGCGTTCCAAGGACATTCCCGAACTCTGGTACCAGCTACGCAAGAAGATCGGCGACATCCGCCACACCCTGCCAGCGGGCATTCAGGGACCGTTCTTCAACGACGAGTTCGGCACCACCTTCGGCAATATCTACGCGTTGACCGGCAAGGGCTTCGACTACGCGGTGCTCAAGGATTACGCCGACCGCATCCAGCTGCAGCTGCAGCGGGTCAAGAGCGTCGGCAAGGTCGAGCTGATCGGCCTGCAGGACGAGAAAATCTGGATCGAGCTGTCCAACGTCAAGCTGGCGACCCTCGGCGTCCCGCTGGAAGCGGTGCATCAGGCGCTGCAGGCGCAGAATGCGGTGAGCGCGGCGGGCTTCGTCGAAACGCCCAGCGAGCGCGTGCAGCTGCGGGTCAGCGGCAATTTCACCACCGCCGAACAGATTCGCGATTTCCCCATCCGTTTCGAGGGTCGCACCTTCCGTCTTGGCGACGTGGCTGAGGTTCGCCGCGGTTTCAACGAGCCGCCGGCGCCGCGCATGCGGTTCATGGGCGAGCCGGCGCTGGGGCTGGCGGTGTCGATGAAGGCCGGGGGCGACATTCTCATGCTCGGCGAGGCGCTGGAGCAGGAGTTTGCCCGTCTGCAGCAGGAGCTGCCGGTCGGCATGCAGCTACGCAAGGTTTCCGACCAGCCGGCAGCGGTGAAGACCGGTGTTGGCGAATTCGTCCGGGTACTGATCGAGGCGCTGGCGATCGTTCTGCTGGTGAGCTTCTTCTCGCTCGGCATGCGCACCGGGCTGGTGGTGGCGCTGTCGATTCCGCTGGTGCTGGCGATGACCTTCGCCACCATGCATTACCTGGACATCGGCCTGCACAAGATTTCCCTCGGCGCGCTGGTGTTGGCGCTGGGCCTGCTGGTGGACGACGCGATCATTGCGGTGGAGATGATGGCGATCAAGATGGAGCAGGGCTACGACCGGCTCAAGGCCGCGAGCTTCGCCTGGACCAGTACGGCGTTCCCGATGCTGACCGGCACGCTGATCACCGCCGCCGGCTTCCTGCCGATCGCCACCGCCAACTCCAGCACCGGCGAATACACCCGCTCGATCTTCCAGGTGGTGACCATCGCGCTGATCGCCTCCTGGATCGCCGCAGTGACCTTCGTGCCGCTGCTTGGCGACAAGCTGTTGCCGGATCTCGCGGCGCGTGCCGCGCGCAAGCACGGCGGTAGCAGCGACGGCCACGACCCGTATTCGACGGCCTTCTACCAGCGTGTACGACGCGTGGTGGCGCTGTGCGTGCGTCGGCGTAAGACGGTGATCGTGCTGACGCTGGCGGCGTTCGTCGCGGCGGTAGCGCTGTTCCGACTGGTGCCGCAGCAGTTCTTTCCGGCGTCCGGGCGGCTGGAGCTGATGGTCGACCTCAAGCTCGCCGAGGGCGCGTCGCTGAAGGCCACCGAGGCCGAGGTCCGGCGTCTGGAGACGATGCTCAAGGACCGCCCGGGGATCGATAACTACGTGGCCTACGTTGGCACCGGCTCGCCGCGCTTCTACTTGCCGCTCGATCAGCAGCTGCCGGCGACCAGTTTCGCCCAGTTCGTCGTGCTGGCCGACAGCATCGAGGCGCGCGAGGAGCTGCGCGGCTGGCTGATCGAGCGCCTGCGCGAGGACTTCAGCGCGCTGCGCGGGCGGGTGACGCGGCTGGAGAACGGCCCGCCGGTGGGTTATCCGGTGCAGTTCCGCGTCACCGGCGAGCACATCGACGTGGTACGCGCTCACGCTCGGCAGGTTGCGGCGAAGGTCGCGGAAAATCCGTACGTCGCCAACGTGCACCTGGACTGGCAAGAGCCGAGCAAGAAGGTGTTGCTCGATGTCGACCAGGACCGCGCCCGCGCGCTGGGCGTCAGCACCGCCGAGCTGTCGGAATTCCTGCGACGCACCTTCATCGGCAACAGCGTCAGCCAGTTCCGCGAGGACAACGAGCTGATCGAGATCCTGCTGCGCGGCACCGAGCGTGAGCGCCTCGAACTGTCGATGCTGCCCAGCCTGGCCATTCCCACCGCCAGCGGCCGCAGCGTGCCGCTGGCGCAGGTGGCAACGCTGGAGTACGGCTTCGAGGAGGGCGTGATCTGGCACCGCAACCGCCTGCCGACGGTCACGGTGCGTGCGGATGTGTATGGCGATCAGCAGCCGGCCTCGCTGGTGCGGCAGATCGAGCCGACGCTGGCGGATATCCGCGCGCAATTGCCCAGCGGCTATCTGCTGGAAGTCGGCGGTACCGTCGAGGATTCCGAGCGTGGCCAGCGTTCGGTGAACGCCGGCCTGCCGCTGTTCGTGCTGGTGGTGGTGACGCTGCTGATGGTGCAGCTCAGGAGCTTCTCGCGCTCGGCGATGGTGTTCCTCACCGCGCCGCTGGGCATCATCGGCGTCACGCTGTTCCTGTTGCTGTTCCGTCAGCCGTTCGGCTTCGTCGCGATGCTCGGCACCATCGCGCTGTCGGGGATGATCATGCGCAACTCAGTGATCCTCGTGGATCAGATCGAGCAGGACATCGGTGCCGGCCACGACCGCTTCAACGCAATCATCGACGCCACCGTGCGGCGCTTCCGGCCGATCGTGCTGACCGCGCTGGCCTCCGTGCTGGCGATGATTCCGCTGTCGCGCAGCATCTTCTTCGGGCCGATGGCGGTGGCGATCATGGGCGGGCTGATCGTCGCCACAGCACTGACGCTGCTGTTCCTGCCGGCGCTCTACGCGGCGTGGTTCCGCGTGCGCGAGTCGGAAGCCAAGCCCGCCTGATTCAGTCGGATGCGCGGATGCCGGCGGCCGCGAGCAGTTGCTCGGCCGCCGCCCGGGCGTCCCGTGCCTGGTCGCCAGGGCCTTCGATGTGCGCCATGCTCAGCGCCCCTTCGAGCAGGTACTGCAGCTGGCGCGCAAGCTGCGCGGGCGCCGGTGCATCAAGGCGCTCCAGCAGCTCGCGCAGGTAGGTCTGCAGCTCGGCCTTGTAGGCGGCCGAGCGCCGATGAATGGGGTGATCGCGGTCGTGATACTCCGCAGCGGCGTTAACGAACAGGCAGCCGCAGAAGCGCCCGTCGCCGTGGATCATGCCGTGCAGGCCGTCGAATATTCCCAGCAGCGCCGCGCGCGGCGGCAGCTTCGCGGCCCTTTCCCGCAGGCGCGCGAGCATCGCCTCGTGGCGCGCGTCGAGCACGGCGACGATCAGCTCATCCTTGGATTTGAAGTGCTTGTACAGGGTCATCTTGGCCACGCCGGATTCGGCCAGAATCCGGTCGATGCCCGTGGCGTGATAGCCGTCGCGATAGAACAGGTCTTCGGCGGTGCTGAGCAGCTGGTCGCGCTTGTTCGATGCCATGAGTGCCTCCTTCGGAACGGCCATTATGCGCGAGCGTTCGCCGCGCGCTCCAGTTGCCGTCCGTTGGTCATCTTTGCGCTTGAAGTGTACAGACAGGTCTGTCTATTATCCAGTGCACAACAACCACGAGGGTGTGACCATGAAACTCCACGACATGACGCTGTCCGGCAATTGCCACAAGGTGCGTCTGTTTCTCAGCCTGATCGGCCAGCCTGTCGAGCTGCTCCCGGTCGACCTGCTGAAGGGCGAGCAGAAGCAGCCGGCGTTTCGCGCCATCAATCCGCGCGGGCAGGTGCCTGCGCTGGAAGATGGCGAGTTCCGCCTGGGCGATTCGCAGGCGATCCTGGTCTACCTGGCGCGGCGTTATGCCGATGAGTGCTGGTACCCGCTGGAGGCCGAAACGCAGGGTCGGATCGCCGGCTGGCTGAGCTTCGCCGCCAATGAAACGCAGCACGGCCCGGCCACGGTGCGGGTGGGCAAGCTGTTCGGCATGCCGATTGATGCGGAGCTGGCGCAGGCCCGCGCGCTGAGCGCGTTGCGCGTCCTCGAACGGCATCTGGCCGTGCACGACTGGCTCGCGGAAACGGCGCAGCCGACCATTGCCGACATCGCCGTGTATCCCAATGTCGCGCTGGGCGGCGACGGCGATCTGGACCTCAGCCAATATCCGGCGCTGCAAGCCTGGTTCGCCCGCATCCGCGCGCTGCCCGGCTATGTCGGCATGCCTGGGTTGTAAGGCCATGTTCGCGCGAAACGGCCGGGCGCCCGCCAAGCGTTTCCGGTCGTCAACCGGGGCGGCACGGCTGCTGGGGCTACTCGCGGTGCTCATGCTCGGTCTGGTAGGCAGCGCGGCGGCTGCCGACGGGGTGCGCTTCAGCCTGGTCAAGACAGCGCAGAGCGACAGCCGAAGCGAATATTCCTGGCGCCGCGGCGGCTGGCAGCAATCGCCGCCGGTGAACCACCTGGCGATTCTCATCGAGCATGGCCAGACCCGCTTGCTGTTCGGCACCGGGCTGGGGCGCCAGATCGATGCCCAGGTGGATGCCGAGGTGCCGTGGCGCCTCAAGCATTACGGTGAGGTACATGCGGTACGCGACCAGCTCGAGCGTGACGGTCTGACGGTCGATCGCATTCTGCTCGGCTGCGTGCGCTGGGAGCACGCGTCGGGGCTAGCCGATTATCCGGAGGTGCCTGTCGCGGCCAGTGCGGGCAGTCTGCGCTACCTGCGGGCCGCGACACCGCCTGCGGTGTTGCCGAGCCAGTTCCGCCATGCGGTCCGCTGGCAGACGCTGCAGTTCGAGTCCGGACCGTATCTTGGCTATGCGCGGAGTCTGGACCTGTTCGGTGACGGTGCGCTGGTGCTGGTGCCGCTGGAAGGGCATGGCGCGCTTGGAATTTTCCTGACGCTGGCCGACGGACGCCGCTTCTTCTTCCGTGGCGACGGTCAATCTGCGCAGCGACCTGAGGCGGCAGCGGCCGTTGCGCCGCTGACGGAGGCCGCTGCGCAAGCCGCGCTGGGCTTTTATCCACGCTGGATTCAGTGAAGGCGAGACGCGGTAAAAAAACCTCACGAACAACCTCCATTTAGGCAATGCGTTGCCAGGCGGATTAAGCCATGATGTGCCAAACGTGAAGACTGCGTCACAGTCTGATTGGCTAATCGTGCCGAAGAGCCGAAGCAGGTCTGCCGCGATGAAAACGGAAAACTACGCGCCGCTGGCAAGTGTCATCGATCTGTTGCTCGACGCCATCTGCGTCGTCGATGCGCAGGGCAATTTCGTTTTCGTCAGCGCGGCCTGCGAGCGCATCTTCGGCTATACGCCGGAGGAGATGCTCGGCAAGCGGATGATCGAGATGGTCTATCCCGAGGATCGAGCGCGTACTTTGGCCGCGGCGGAGGAGGTGATGGTCGGCCAGCCGCTGCTGCATTTCGAGAACCGCTACGTGCGCAAGGACGGCACGGTCGTGCACATCATGTGGTCGGCCTGCTGGTCGACCGACAACAAGCTGCGCATCGGCGTGGCGCGGGACATCACCCGGCGCAAGCAGTCCGAAGCGATGCAGGCGGCGCTCTATTCGATCTCCGAAGCGGCACACGCGGCCAAGGACCTTGCCGCGCTGTATCAGCAGATCCACCTGACCGTGGCCCAGCTACTGCCGGTCGACGATTTCATCGTTGCCATTCGTGATTCCGCCAGCGGCGAATTGGGCTACCCCTACCAGGCGCTCGCGCCCGATTCGCTGGCCCCACCGCCGGAGCCGGTGGCTTCCCTGTGTTTTTCCGTGCTGCATGGCGGCCAGCCGCTGCGCTTCAATGCGCAATCGGTGCCGATGCTGGTGCTGCCGTTGAACAGCGCCGATGCGGCGTGCTGGCTGGGCGTGCCGCTCAACTCGCGCGAAGGCGTGATCGGCGCGCTGCTGCTGAAGAGCAAAGGCGTGCCGTACACCGAGAAAGACCAGGAGCTGTTGCAGTTCGTGTCCACCCAGGTGGTCACCGCCATCGAGCGCAAACAGCTGTACGCACGCCTGCAGCGCATGGCCCAGTACGATGAACTGACCGGCGTGCCGAATCGTGCCTGTTTCGCCGACCGCCTGGGCACAGCGCTGGCACGGGTGCGGCGCAACGGTGGACGGTTCGCCTTGCTCTACATCGATCTGGATCGTTTCAAGCAGGTCAACGACAGCTTCGGCCACAGTGCCGGCGATCATCTGCTGCGGGCGGTCGCCGAGCGGCTGGTGCACTGTGTGCGCGACAGCGATACGGTCGCCCGGCTGGGCGGCGACGAGTTCGTGGTGTTGCTGGAAAGCATCGCGCATCCGGCGGACGCCGAGCGGGTCGTCGACAAGATTCGCGCGGCGTTCGAGCAGCCGGTGGATCTGGTCGGCCACCAGCTGGTTGCTGGCCTGAGCATCGGCATCGCGCATTACCCCGAGGACGGCGAGGCCGAGGCGCAACTGCTCAAGCAGGCCGACGACCGCATGTACCTGATCAAGGCGCGCCGCCGCCAGCAGCCGCTGGATTGCGCCTGACTCAATCGTCGCGGGTCATCACTTCCAGCAGTTCGATCTCGAAGTGCAGATTCGAATTCGGCTTGATGTGCGCGCCGACCTGGCATTCGCCATAGGCCAGGTGCGCTGGCACGAACAGCTTGCGCTTGCCGCCGACCTTCATGCCCATCAGACCGATATCCCAACCCTTGATCACCCGTCCGCTGCCGATCACGCATTGAAAGGGCTTGCCGCGTTCGTAGGAGGAATCGAACACGGTGCCGTCTTCCAGCGTGCCGCGGTATTGGGTGGTGATCAGCGCGCCCTTGACCACGGCCTTGCCGTCGCCGGGCTGGATATCCTCGATCAGCAGCTCGTCGCTCATCGTCGTCTCGTAAACGTTGGGAAAGGGGCGGCTTTTTCGCAGGAATCGCGGGCCCTGGCAAGCGTGCCCGGGCGTTCAGAACGACTTGAGCATCCGCCCCAGCAGCGCCATTGCGTCTTCGCTCCGCGCGTCCCACGGGTGTCCGTGGTTCAGCCGCGCGCAGTTGCGAAAGCGCCGGGTCGCCGAGAAGATCGGCCCCGGTGCCAGGCTGATGCCCTGGGCCAGCGCCAGTTGCAGCAGCTGCAGCGAATCGACCTGTTCGGGGAATTCGAACCAGAGAAAATAACCGCCGCTGGGCCGCGTGACCCGCGTGCTGGCCGGGAAATGCCGGGCGGCGGAGGCGAGCATCGCGCCCTGCTGCATTTCCAGCGCATGGCGCAGCTTGCGCAGGTGACGGTCATACCCGCCATGCTGCAGGTAGTCGGCGATGGCGGCCTGCGCCGGCACCGAGGGTGAGATAGTGGTCATCAGCTTGAGCCGGGCGATCTGTTCGGCAAAGCGCCCGCCGGCGACCCAGCCGACGCGGTAGCCGGGCGCCAGGCTCTTGGAAAAGGAGCCGCAGTGCATCACCAGGCCGTCGCGGTCGTGGCTCTTTACCGGGCGCGGCGGCTCGCGGGTGAAGTACAGCTCGGCGTAAACGTCGTCCTCGATCAGCGGCACCTGATGGTGCTGCAGCAGATCGTAGAGCTGCTGCTTCTTCGCCTCGCCCATGCTCGCGCCCAGCGGGTTCTGCAGGCTGCTCATGAACCAGCAGGCCTTGATCGGCAGGTGCGCCAGGCGGTCGGCGAGCACGTCCAGATCGATGCCTTCACGCGGATGCACGGGAATCTCCACCGCCTTGAGCTTGAGCCGTTCCAGCACCTGCAGCGTGGCGTAGAAGGCCGGCGCCTCGATCGCCACCAGATCGCCCGGCTCGGTCACCACCTGCAGGCAGAGGTTCAGCGCCTCCATGGCGCCGGTGGTGATCACCAGCTCGTCCATCGGCAGCATCACGCCGCTGACCATGTAGCGCAGGGCGATCTGCCGGCGCAGGTCGGGATTGCCGGCGGTCATCTCGGCGATCACCTCGCGCGCCGGCATGTCGCGCACGCTCTGCGCCATCGAGCGCGCCAGGCGCGGCAGCGGAAACAGCTCGGGGCTGGGAAAGGCCGAACCGAACGGCACCGTGGCCGGATCGCGCAGCGAGGCGAGCACCGAGAACACCAGTTCGCTGACGTCCACATCGGTGGTTTCCGCGGGGCGCGCGCCGATCTCCGGCTCGTGCAGCGGACGCTTGGCGTGTTCGCGGACGAAATAGCCCGAGCGGGCCCGCGCCTGGATCAGCCCGCGATCCTCCAGCAGGTAGTAGGCTTGGAACACCGTGGACGGGCTGACGCCGTAGGTGCGGCTGGCGTGGCGCACCGAGGGCACCTTCTGTCCGGGGGCGAGCACGCCGCTGCGGATCAGCTCGGCAATCTCGTCGGCGAACTTTTCGTAGCGCTTCATCGGGACCCTGATGGTGGCGGGTAGAGCGGCCAGTCTACTGGTGCAGCGCGGCGAGGGGAGCGACGAAGGTGCTCGGCGTGCGCACCCGGCTGGCCGGTTGGGCCAGGTCGCGGGCCTCGAAATGCACTTCCTGGCTGAATTCGCGCGTGTCGTCGAGCAGCGCGACGCTGACCGGCAGATCGGCGATCTCGCCCGGCGCCAGGCTGACCTCGGCCGGGCCGTGCAGCGCGAACGGACCGTCCGTCAGCGTCAGTGCGTAGCGGCGCGGTTGCTGCGTTTTGTTGATCAGCTTGAGGCGATACATGTTCTCGATCTGCCCCTGCATGTTCTCGCGGTACAGCGTGCGGTCGCGTGTGACGTCCAACTGCAGTTGCGGCCGCGCCTCCAGCGCCCAGATGAAGGCACCGATCATCGCCATCAGCGCCACGGCATAAGCGACCAGGCGTGGCCGGAAGAAGCGTGTCGCGCCGCCGCTGAGTGCGCGTTCGGAGGTGTAGCGCAGCAGGCCACGGGCATAGCCCATCCGGTCCATGACGCCGTCGCAGACGTCGATGCAGGCACCGCAGCTGATGCAGTCCAGCTGCAGCCCATCGCGGATGTCGATGCCGGTGGGGCAAACCTGTACGCACAGCGTGCAGTCGATGCAGTCGCCCAGATTCTGCGCGCGTGGGTCGCTGTCCTTGCGCCGCGCGCCGCGGGCTTCGCCACGCGCGGCATCATAGGAGACCAGCAGGGTATCGGCGTCGAACATCACGCTCTGGAAGCGCGAGTACGGACACATGTGCAGGCACACCTGTTCGCGCAGCCAGCCGGCGTTGAGGTAGGTGGCGGCGGTGAAGAACAGCAGCCAGAAGGCGCTGGTGAGGCCGATGTCCAGGCGCGTGAGGTCGCCCACCAGTTCGCGCACTGGTGTGAAGTAGCCGACGAAGGTCAGCGCGGTGGCCAGGCTGATCGCCAGCCACAGCGCGTGCTTGGCGCTGCGGCGCAGCAGCTTGCCGGGCGACCAGGGCGCGGCGTCGAGCTTGATGCGCTGCAGGCGGTCGCCTTCGGTGACTTTCTCCGCCCACATGAACATCCAGGTCCAGCTGCTCTGCGGGCAGGCGTAGCCGCACCAGACGCGGCCGGCCAGTACGGTGATGAAAAACAGGCCGAACGCCGCGATGATCAGGAGCGCCGAGAGCAGGATGAAATCCTGCGGCCAGAAGGTCGCGCCGAAGATATGGAACTGCTGCTGACCGAGATCCCACAGCACCGCCTGGCGACCGTTCCAGTTCAGCCAGACGGTGCCGAAGTAGAGCAGCATGAGCAGGCCGCCGCCCAACAGGCGCAGGTTACGGAAATCGCCGCTGAAGCTGCGGGTGTGAATCGGCCCGCCGCTTTGCGCGGGCGTGAGGCGAATAGGCGTGCTCGCGTCGACGGTTTCGATGAGTTGTGCGGGGATGCGGTCGTTCATTTGGCGCTCGCCTCATGGGCAGTTCGGGCGAGCGGATGATCGGTGGCGCAGCAACTGCATAACAGACTCAGATGAAACGCATAAATACGGATCAGATGGCGTTCAGTGCCGCGGCAAAACCGTGCTGACGCGCGCAGTTGACCTGTATCAGCACCTTGCTTTGTATACAGCTGATCCGCTTTTTTTGCGTGCATCTGATCCTGTTGCGCAACGGCCGCTGCGTCCATAGTCGGAGCCTTTTGCATTGAGGGGGACGCCGGCAATGAACCAGCAACCGCGGCACGGGGAGGGCGCACGATGATTCTTCAAGGGTTGACCTGGCTGGTGCTGCTGCAGCTGCTTGGCCATGTGCTGAATCTCGTACTGCTGCCGGCGTTGCCGGGGCCGATTCTCGGCATGCTGCTGCTGTTCGTCCTGCTGCTGGCGCGTCGCGGAATTCCCGAGTCGCTGGAAAAGACCGCCGCGCTGCTGCTGCAGTACCTGCCGCTGCTATTGATCGTCCCGGCCGCCGGGATCATGACCAGCGGCTCGGCACTGCTCGATGACCTGCCGGCCATCGCCGCGGGGCTGGTGCTGTCGCTGCTGATTACCGTGCCGTTCTGTGGCTGGCTGATGCAGCGGCTGATCCGCCGTCAGGAGCGACGTGCGGAGGATCAGACATGAGCGTGCTCGACTGGCGCTTGGCCTGGAATGACGTGCTGGCGCATTCACTGTTTGCCGTGGTGCTTACGCTGATTGCCTTCCAGCTGGCGCTGATGCTGTACCGGCGCAGCGGCTGGTTGGTGTTGCAGCCGGTGATGATCGGCATGCTGCTGGTGGTCGCCACGCTGACGCTGGTCGGCGTGGAGTACCCGCGCTACCGCGAGGGCGCCGCACCGATCGCCATGCTGTTGGGGCCGGCGACCGTGGCGCTGGCGGTGCCGCTGTACCGTCACCTGCGGCGCATTCGCCAGTTGTTCTGGCCGATCGTCATCACGCTGGTGGTCGGCGGGCTGCTCTGTGTGGCGCTCACCCTGGCAATCGCTTGGCTGCTGGGCGCCGAACTGCCGGTGCTGATGAGCCTGGCGCCGAAGTCCGCGACCATGCCGATCGCCATGCTGGTGGCCGAGGAGCTGGGCGGCCTGGCTTCGCTGGCGGCGGTGTTCGTCATGCTCACCGGTGTCATCGGTACCGCGCTGGGACCGCTGCTGCTGCGCTGGGCGGGCGTGGAGCACCCGGCGGCGCGCGGCTTGAGTTACGGCATCAACGCGCACGCCATCGGCACCGCCCGGGCGCTGGAGGAGGGGGACGAGTGCGGCGCCTTCGCGGCGCTGGGGATGAGTCTGCTGGGCATTCTGATCGCGCTGCTGCTGCCGTTCGCGCTGGGGTGAGGAATGCCGAGCGGGGTGGGCGCATTTGTGGCGATAATCCACGCCCCGTTCGACCCCGCAAAGGAATCCGTCATGGTGGTTTTCGAGATCCAACCGATGAGCGCCGAGCGTTATCGGCAGCAGACGCGACGCAGCACGATGGTGGTCATCGCGATCTTCGCCGTGCTGGCAATGGGGCTTGCCGCGGTGGCGGTGGCGTTGTTCGGCGAGCCGGGCGGCGACAACCTGCGCTGGAACATCGGCGGCGTGCTGGCTGGCTTGCTGCTCACCGTGGTGCTGGTGCGTGCGCTGTTCTGGCAACAACCCTGGATGGCGGCTGCCGCCTATGGCTGGCGGCTCAAGCGCAGCCTGATGAGCGTCACCAACCTGATGCATCAGGTGCAGGCCGGCGTCGCCGCACGTGATCCGCAGGCCATACAGCTGCTGCGTTTCTACCATCTGGGGCTCTCCCAGATGCACCAGCTGGACGGTAACAGCGTCGCGCTCAGCGATGCGACGCGCGAGATCGACCAGCACCGCGAACTGATGGAGTCGCTGGGCATGGACATCGATCAGCGGCAGCTGGATAGCGCCTGGCTGGAGACGGTCAAGCGCTTCCCGGCGGCAAAGAAGTAACGTCTGCGGAGCGGTATCGGACGTAAATAATCGAATTGTTCGATGTTTGGCGCGCGAAAATTGCACTCATTTCGTCATTGAATCAATACATCATGGCTCCACGTTCGCTGCGCCGGCCCCGGCCGGACAGCCTCAAAGGAGATTGCCATGATCGAACTGCGTCCCCATGACAGCCTTGGCCATGCCCATCACGGCTGGCTGAATGCCCGTCACCATTTTTCCTTCGCCGACTATCACGACCCGGCACGCATGCACTGGGGCCGGCTGCGCGTCTGGAACGACGACACGATCGCACCGCAGTCCGGTTTCCCCGCGCATCCGCACCGCGACATGGAAATCATCACCTACGTGCGCCAGGGCGCCATCACCCACGAGGACAGCCTGGGCAATCGCGGCCGCACGGTTGCCGGCGATGTGCAGGTCATGAGCGCCGGCACCGGCATCGTCCATAGCGAGTACAACCTCGAGGACGAGGAAACCCGCATCTTCCAGATCTGGATCTTCCCCGAGCGCTCCGGCCTGGCGCCGTCCTGGGGCACCCGGCCGTTTCCCCGCGGCGAGCGTGCCGGCGCGTTCGTCACGCTGGCCAGCGGCATACCGGACGATGCCGAGGTGCTGCCGATCCGTGCCAACGCACGATTGGTGGCGGCGACGCTGGCGGCCGGGCAAAGCGCCGACTATTCCATAGGGAACGGCCGCAAGGTCTATCTGGTGCCCGCCAGTGGGCGCCTCGACATCAACGGCGTGCAGGCCGCGGCCGGTGACGGCGTGGCGGTGCGCGATGAAGCGCAACTGACCGTCACGGCGTTGGAAGACAGCGAGATCGTGTTGGTTGACGTGACCTGAGCCGGATTGACGTTGCACCTGTTTCACCGGGTTGCCGGAACGATGGACAACCCGCACTTTCAGAAACCCCGAACCCTCCCAGGAGATAGCAAGATGGCGAAGATTCTCGTGCTGTATCACTCGATGTACGGCCATATCGAAACGATGGCCAATGCCGTGGCCGAGGGCGCGCGCCGCGTCGCCGGTGCCGAGGTGACCATCAAGCGCGTGCCGGAAACCATGCCGGCCGAGATATTCAAGAATGCCGGCGGCAAGAGCGATCAGGCCGCGCCCGTGGCGAGCCCGGCCGAACTGCCCGACTACGACGCGATCATCTTCGGTACGCCGACCCGCTTCGGCAACATGTCCGGGCAGATGCGCAATTTCCTCGACCAGACCGGCGGCCTGTGGGCCAAGGGCGCGTTGCATGGCAAGGTGGCCAGCGTGTTCAGCTCGACCGGCACCGGCGGCGGCCAGGAGATGACCATCACCTCGACCTGGACCACCCTGGCGCACCACGGAATGATCATCGTGCCGATCGGTTATGGCACCAGCGAGCTGTTCGACATCTCCGAAACCAATGGCGGCACACCCTATGGCGCCACCACCATCGCCGGCGGCGACGGCTCTCGCCAGCCTTCGCAGAAGGAGCTGAACATTGCGCGCTTCCAGGGCGAGCACGTCGCCAAGCTGACGGTGAAGCTCAAGGGCTGAGGCTGCGCCGCCGTTCCCGTGCCGCGCGCCTGCGCGGCGTTGCTGCACCCGCCGTGCCGGCTGTCCGCTGGTGCGGCGTTCCCCCCTGTTGAAAGCCGGGCGGCCGCCTGGCCGTTCGGCCCTTCTCCTGTTTGGCGACGCCCCTCTGGTTTGTCCGGGGTCCGGCGCGTCATACTTCTGCGCCGAGCGCTCGGTGTGGTCGCATGCATCCTGCGGCGCCGAGGTCTCATTTAGCGGTCGTAGCGACCGTACCTTCCCGCAGCAACGAGATTCCCGATGAAACCCCAACTGCCGTTGGTGAAAAGACTCCCCGTGTTCGGTCTGCTCGCCGGATTTTTCATGCACGCCGCCATCGCCGCCGAGTCTCCTGCGCTGGACGACAAGCAGGCGTTCATCGACAGCCTGATCGAGCGCATGACCCTCGAGGAGAAGATTGGCCAGTTGCGGCTGATCAGCATCGGCGCAGACATGCCGCAGCCGAAGATTCTCGAGGAACTGCAGGCGGGCCACATCGGCGGCACCTTCAATAGCGTCACCCGCCACGACAACCGCCCCATGCAGGAAGCCGCGCAGCGCAGCCGCCTGGGAATTCCGATCTTCTTCGCTTACGACGTGGTGCATGGTCACCGCACGATCTTCCCGATCGGCCTCGGCCTGGCGTCGAGCTGGAATCTGCCGACCATCGCCCGCAGCGGTCGCGTGGCGGCCATCGAGGCCAGCGCCGACGGCCTGGACATGACCTTCGCGCCAACCGTGGACATTTCCCGCGACCCGCGCTGGGGGCGCACCTCCGAAGGCTTCGGCGAAGATCCGTATCTGGTTTCGGAAATCGCCCGCACGATGGTCAAGGCTTATCAGGGCGAATCCGTCGCGGCGCCGAACAGCATCATGGCAAGCGTCAAGCATTTCGCGCTGTACGGCGCGGTGGAGGGCGGGCGCGACTACAACGTGGTCGATATGAGCCCGATGCGCATGCACCAGGACTTCCTCCCGCCGTACCGCGCGGCCGTGGAGGCGGGCGCTGGTGGCGTGATGGTCGCGCTGAACGCCATCAACGGCGTGCCGGCGAGCGCCAACAGCTGGCTGCTGCGTGACCTGTTGCGCCGCGACTGGGGCTTTCGCGGGGTGACCGTCAGCGACCACGGCGCGATCAGCGAGCTGCTGCGCCACGGCGTCGCGCAGGACGGGCGCGAGGCGGCGCGGCTTGCGCTCAAGGCGGGCATCGACATGAGCATGGCCGACTCGCTGTACCGCGACGAACTGCCCGGGCTGGTACGTGATGGCGAAGTCGAGATCGGCGAGATCGACGCTGCGGTGCGCGAGGTGCTGGGCGCCAAGTACGACATGGGCCTGTTCCACGATCCGCTGCGGCGCATCGGTGCAGCCGCCGACGATCCGCAGGACGTCAATGCCGAGAGCCGTTTGCACCGGGCGGAGGCGCGTGCGGTGGCGCGCGAATCGCTGGTGCTGCTGGAGAACCGCGCGCAGACGCTGCCGCTGAAGAAAAGCGGCACCATCGCACTGGTCGGCCCGCTGGCCGATTCGCCGCTCGACATGCTCGGCAGCTGGTCGGCCGCCGGTGTTGCCGCGCAGGCGGTGACGCTGCGTCAGGGGCTGACCGCGGCACTGGCCGGCAAGGCGACGCTGCTCCATGCCCGCGGCGCCAACATTACCGACGATCCGCACCTCGTCGAATACCTGAACTTCCTCAACTGGGACACGCCCGAAGTGGTGCAGGACCCGCGCCCGGCCGCGCAGATGATCGCCGAAGCGGTCGCTGCCGCCGAACGTGCCGATGTGGTGATTGCCGCCGTCGGTGAATCGCGCGGCATGTCCCACGAGAGTTCGAGCCGCACCAGTCTGCAGATTCCACCCAGCCAGCAGGCGCTGCTACGCGCGCTCAAGGCAACCGGCAAGCCGCTGGTGCTGGTGCTGATGAACGGCCGGCCGTTGGAGCTTGGCTGGGCCAAGGCCAACGCTGATGCGATCCTGGAAACCTGGTTCAGCGGCACCGAAGGCGGTCATGCGATCGCCGACGTGCTGTTCGGCGACTACAACCCTTCCGGCAAGCTGCCGATCTCCTTTCCGCGTTCGGTGGGACAGATTCCCACCTACTACAATCACCTGCGCGTCGGGCGCCCCTATGTCGAGGGCAAGCCGGGCAACTACACCTCGCAGTACTTCGAGGAACCCACCGGCCCGCTGTACCCGTTCGGCTACGGCCTGAGCTATACCGATTTCGAGCTGTCGCACGTGTCGCTGTCGAGTGCCGAGCTGCGCCTGCCGGGCACCTTGCAGGCGAGCGTGAAGGTGAAGAACAGCGGTTCGCGTGACGGTGCTGCGGTGGTCCAGCTGTACATCCGCGATCAGGTGGCGTCGGTGATTCGCCCGGTCAAAGAACTCAAGGCGTTTCGCAAGGTCATGCTCAAGGCCAGCGAGGAGCGTGAGGTCCGCTTCGACATCGGCGAGAAAGATCTGCGGTTCTTCAATGCCCAGCTGCGGCAGGTGGCCGAGCCTGGCGAATTCGAGGTGCAGATCGGGCTCGATTCGCAGCAGGTACGCAGCGCCGCATTCATCTTGCGCTGAGTGACTGTGACGCCCGCCTGCCGCCGGCTTGCCGATGCGGCAGCTGGCCGCAGGTAAGGTGCGCGACCATCTATCCGGCCTGTGTCCGGCGTGGGATGATGCGCCGCCTCGATTGACCCGGCGCGGGAATCATTTAACCCGACGGCAGACCAACAGACAGACCGGCGCCGATCGATGGCCGGCATCATCGTGAAAATCAGGAGGGGATGTGTCACGAAACATTGGTTTCAGGGCAGGCACGCGTAGCGGACGCCTGCTGGGCATGGCGCTGGGCCTGTCCATGAGTCTGTTTGCCGGCAACGGCTGGGCATTCGGCCTTGACGACGTGGCGAAGAAGGCCGAGGAGCTGGCGGCTGCCAACTACGCCGCGCCGCAAAGCAACCTGCCGGAAGTGTTCCGCAGCATGGCGTTCGCCGACTACCAGCAACTGCGTTTCCGTCCCGACAAGGCGCTCTGGCACGACGCGAAGACCCCGTTCGAGGTGCAGTTCTATCACCAGGGCATGCATTTCAACGTCCCGGTGAAGATCAACGAGATCACCAGCAAGGGCGTCAAGGAAGTCCGCTACGACCCGCAGATGTTCGATTTCGGCCAGGTACAGATCGAACCTGCCGCCCTGGAGAACCTCGGTTTCGCCGGCTTCAAGGTGCTTTATCCGCTGAACGAGCCAAAAAAGGCCGATGAGCTGATCACCCTGCTCGGCGCCAGCTATTTTCGCGTGATCGGCAAGGGTCAGGTCTACGGCCTCTCGGCGCGGGGATTGGCCATCGACACCGCCTTGCCGAGCGGCGAGGAGTTTCCGAGCTTCCGTGAATTCTGGATCGAGCGGCCGCAGGCCGACCGGCGCAACCTGGTGATCTACGCACTGCTGGATTCGCCGCGCGCCACCGGTGCCTATCGCATGGTGGTGACGCCAGGCAAGGACAGCACCGTCGACGTGCAGGCGCGGGTTTACCTGCGCGAGCCCGTGGAAAAGCTCGGGCTCGGCGCGCTTACCAGCATGTACCTGTTCGGCGCCAACCAGCCGAGCGTGCAGCGCAACTACCGTCCGCAGCTGCATGATTCCGAAGGCCTGGCGATTCATGCTGGCAACGGCGAGTGGATCTGGCGACCGCTGAACAACCCCAAGCGCCTGAACATCAGCAGCTACAGCGTGGAGAATCCGCGTGGTTTCGGTCTGTTGCAGCGCACCCGCGATTTCGGCCGCTACGAGGATCTGGACGACCGCTACGAGCTGCGCCCCAGCGGTTGGGTCGAGCCGACCGGCGATTGGGGCAAGGGGCACGTCGAGCTGATCGAAATCCCCACGCCGGATGAGACCAACGACAACATCGTCGCCTTCTGGGTACCCGAGCAGCGCCCGGAGCCCGGCAAGCCGCTGGACTTTGCCTATCGCCTGCATTTCACGATGGATGAACCGGCGCTGCACGACCCGGCTCTCGCCTGGGTCAGCCAGACGCGCCTGTCCACTGGCGACGTCAAGCAGTCGAACCTGATCCGCCAGCCTGACGGCAGCATCGCGCTGATCGTCGATTTCGTCGGCCCCAACCTTGCAGCGCTGCCGGCCGATGCGCCGGTGAGCACCCGGGTGAGTACCGACGACAACGCCGAACTGGTGGAAAACAGCCTGCGCTACAACCCGGTGAGCAAGGGCTGGCGCCTGACGCTGCGACTGAAAGTGCGCGATCCGGCGCGTCCGGTCGAGCTGCGCGCTGCACTGGTGGAAGGCGAGAAGACGCTTTCCGAAACCTGGAGCTACCAGATTCCGATCCATGAATAACCTGGCGTCAGCGTCCCTCGGCGGACACTATCTCGATCAACTGCCGCTGGCCGACGCCGAGCGCCAGGCGCTGGCCGATGAGGTCGCGCGCGAGGGCGGCACGCTCGACGACCTGCATCGCGTCCTCGCTCAGCAGACGCCGGACACCGCGCCCGGCGTGCCGCCTTCGGCCGGTGCGCTGGGCTCGGTCGCGGCGCGGCTGAAGCTCGGCTGGGGCGATACCTTCGAGCGTGGGCGTGCGCTGATGCGCGATCACCAGGCGCGCGTCTGCATCCGCTCGACGCCGCCGATCGTGCGTACCCGCATGGTGCCCGAGCCGTGGCACACCAACGTGCTGCGCCTGAGCTGGTGGCGCCTGCTGCGCAAGAAAAACCGCGCCGTGGAGGTGCCGCCGCCGGTCGAGCGCGACTCGCGCTGGCGCCAGGTGGTTGCCCTGCGCCGGACGTTGCTGCTGACGCTGATGCTGGTGCAGACCGTCATTGCCACCTGGCACATGAAGTCCGTGCTGCCCTATCAGGGCTGGGCATTGGTCGATCTGCAGGAGGTATTCCAGCAGCCGTGGCAGGAATCGGCGCGGCAGATCCTGCCCTACGTGGTGCAGACGAGCATCCTGCTGCTGTTCGCCTTGCTGTTCTGCTGGGTATCGGTGGGCTTCTGGACGGCACTGATGGGCTTCTTCCAGCTGCTCAAGGGCCGCGACCGCTACAACATTTCCGCCAGCACGCTGGGCAACGAACCGATCCCACGCGAAGCGCGCACCGCGCTGGTGATGCCCATCGCCAACGAAGACGTGCCGCGAGTATTCGCCGGTCTGCGCGCGACCTACGAATCGCTGCTGGCCACCGGGCAGATCGAGCACTTCGACATCTTCGTGCTCAGCGACAGCAACGATCCCGATATCTGCGTAGCCGAGCAGAAGGCCTGGCTGGAGCTGTGTCGCGAGGTCGACGGCTTCGGCCATATTTTCTACCGCCGGCGCCGGCGCCGGGTGAAGCGCAAGAGCGGCAACATCGACGACTTCTGCCGTCGCTGGGGCAGCAGCTACCGCTACATGGTGGTGCTCGATGCCGACAGCGTGATGAGCGGCGATTGCCTGACCAGCCTGGTGCGGCTGATGGAGGCCAATCCGTCCGCCGGCATCATTCAGACGGCGCCCACCGCATCGGGCATGGACACCCTCTATGCGCGCATGCAGCAGTTCGCCACGCGCGTCTACGGCCCGCTGTTCACCGCCGGACTCAACTTCTGGCAGCTGGGCGAATCGCATTACTGGGGGCATAACGCGATCATCCGGGTCAAGCCGTTCATCGAGCACTGCGCGCTGGCGCCGTTGCCGGGCAAGGGCTCGTTCGCCGGTGCCATCCTCTCCCACGACTTCGTCGAGGCCGCGTTGATGCGCCGCGCCGGCTGGGGTGTGTGGATCGCCTATGACCTGCCGGGTAGCTACGAGGAACTGCCGCCCAACCTGCTCGACGAACTCAAGCGCGACCGTCGCTGGTGCCACGGCAACCTGATGAACTTCCGCCTGTTCCTGGTCAAGGGCATGCACACCGTGCACCGCTTCGTGTTCCTCACCGGCGTGATGTCCTACCTGTCGGCGCCGCTGTGGTTCATCTTCCTGGTGCTGTCCACCGGCCTGCTGGCGATTCACACCCTGATGGTGCCGGAGTACTTCCTGCAGCCGAACCAGCTCTATCCGCTGTGGCCGCAGTGGCATCCGGAAGAGGCCATCATGCTGTTCTCGGCCACGCTGACGCTGCTGTTCCTGCCCAAGCTGTTGAGCGTACTGCTCATCTGGATCAAGGGCGCGAACGAGTACGGTGGGCGGCTGCGGCTGCTGCTGTCGATGCTGCTGGAGTCGCTGTTCTCGATGCTGGCGGCGCCGGTGCGCATGCTGTTCCACACGGTGTTCGTCACCGCCGCGTTCCTCGGCTGGTCGGTGCAGTGGCAGTCGCCGCAACGTGCCGACAACGCCACCCCGTGGAGCGAGGCCCTACGGCGGCATGGTCCGCAGATGCTGCTGGGCGTGCTCTGGACAGCACTGGTGGCCTGGCTCGACCCGGCGTTCCTGTGGTGGCTGGCGCCGATCGTCGGCTCGCTGATCCTCTCGGCGCCGGTGTCGGTGATTACCAGCCGTACCGGGTTGGGGCTGGCGGCGCTGCGGCGCAAGCTGTTCCTGATTCCCGAGGAGTTCAATCCGCCGCAGGAGCTGGCGGCGACCGATCGCTACGCCCGCGAGAACCACGACAACGCCCTGCACGACGGCTTCATCGCCGCGACGGTGGACCCGCTGTACAACGCGCTGGTCTGTGGAATGGCGCGTGCGCGCCACGCCAAGGTGGTGCCGGCGGCCGAGCAGTTGCGCGAGCAGCGCATGCAGCAGATTCTCGAAGCCGGCCCCGATGGTGCTGCCGAAGCGGCGCGCTGGCGTCTGCTCAACGACCCCAACGGCATGGCGCGCCTTCATCAGCGCATCTGGCAGGATCCGCGCTATCAGGCCTGGCACGACGCCTACCAGCGCTCCAGGGCATCGTCCGCCGGCTCCTGAAACCGCAACTGGCCACGTTGCCCGGCAACGTGGCCAGTGCGTCCCCTCGAACCCGCGCGCAGCGGGTTCGCTTCGAAGAGCCGGGCTGAGCTGGCTCGTCTTCTCTGCGTTTCCCGAGTGCCCTGTGTTCAGTGCAGGTGCTGGCTGCCGTCGGCGTGCCGGTGCACGTTGCGCTGGACGGTGGTATCGGGTGCATCGGCGGGAGGGTGATGGGTGCCTTCGGTCGGTGCGTCGTGGCTGGAATGCTGGCCGCTGTGGTCGTGCATGTCGGCTTCCCCGCCGCCATGCTGGTGGCCTTCACTCTGCGCGACCAGCGCGCGGTATTGCGCCACGTCGAGCTGTGGCAGACGTTCGAGAAACGCCACCATACCCCAGATGTACGGGTCGCTCATGCTCTTGCCCCAGGCCGGCATGCCACTGGCCTTGATGCCGTGCTTGATGATCCAGAAGGCGCGCGCGGGATCGCCGCCGGTGCCGAATTGGTGAAGCTGGCGTGGCGCGGGGTAGAGGCTCGCGCTCAGTTCCGTGTCGCTCATGCCCGGCGCCAGATGGCAGCCGATGCACATGGCGCGGTAGTTGCCCGCACCCGAACGGATCAGCGCCGCATCGTTTAGATCAGGCACGTCGATGCTCCGACTGCGCACGGCGATCGAGCGCTCACGGGCGATTTCCAGCAGGCGCTCGACCACTTGCGAGTGCGGCGCATCGGCGGCGACGTTGAAGACACCGGAGTAGATGGCGCCGCCACCGACGACGGCCAGCACGGCGCCGGCCAGCGCCAAAGTCTTGATTGTTGTTTTCATGCGTGCGGCTTTGCTCAAAACCAGAATCGTATGCCGGCGACCAGGCGGGTGTCGCTGACATCCTCGTCTTCGTCACGCAGCAGGTCGGCGGTGTTGCCATAGGCGCGATTCCAGGTAACGCCGATGTAGGGCGCGAACTGGCGATTGATCTCGTAGCGCAGGCGCACTCCGAAGCCCGCATCGCTGAGCCCCGAACCGACACCACGGGCCTCGTCGTTGCGCCCGTGCAGGTTGAGTTCGGCGGTGGGTTGCAGCACCCAGCGCTGGGTCAGCAGGATGTCGTACTCGGCCTCCAGGCGCAGCGCGCTCTGGCCGCCTTCGCCGAGAAAGGCGGTGACTTCGGTTTCCAGGCCGAACAGCGGCATGCCCTGCACGCCGAAGGCCGCCCAGGTCTGCGGCGAGCCAGGCTTGAAGTCCTGGCGCACGCCGGCAACGGTTTCCCACCAGGGGCCGACGGCATGGCTCCAGAGCAGCTGCAGCTCGGCTTCTTCGGTATGACCGTCGGTGCGCTCGCCCTCGGAACGGAAGGCCAGGCGGTCGATGTCACCGCCATACCAGCCGGAGATATCCCAGGCCAGCGCGCTGCCTTCATCGGCGTCCTGCCATTCCAGTTGATCGGCCAGGAACAGGAAGTGGCTCCCTCCCTGGTGCATCGCGTGTGGCGGCAGGTCTGGGAAGGCGGCGGCGCGATCCGCATCGCTGAGCGGCGGCACTGATGCGGCCGGCGACGGGGCGGAGACGGGCGGATGCGCCATCGAGCCGTGATCCATGCCGTCATGTTGCATCGGGCTGTGTTGTGCCGCTCCGGCGTGGCTGTCATGCGCGGAATGATCCATGCCCTGCTGCGCCTGTGCCGTCGCCGCCACCATGCCGGCGGCCAGGGCGAGAACCAGCTTCGCCCCGGCAGCGCCGGCAATGCCGATCAGTTGCCGCTCAGCGGTCACGTGGTTTGTCCTTGGCGTTCCCCTTGGACGGGTTCTTGTCCCGTTGGCTGTTCTCCATGTTGCGATGCTCCAGGCCCTGACCCTGATTCACGTCACGGTGCTGCATGCTCTGGCCCATGTTGTCGTGGTCCATCATCTGGCCATTGCCCATGTGCTCGTCGTGCATCTGCATCATGTTGCCCTGATCCATGCCTTGCTTGGCAGCGCCTCGCTGCTGCTGGGCCGGGTCGGCTTGCGAGGTGGCCGGCGTTATCTCGGGATGGTGGCCGTCGTGCTGGTTCTGCTGTGCCTGCGCGGTGGTCAGCTGCAAGGCGGCAGCCAGGCCGCAGGCGATCAGGATGTTTTGCTTGAGCGTGTTCATAGATTTCTCCTTCACTCTTCTACGCGGACTTCGCGGAACATCCCGAGGTCCATGTGCATCAGCATATGGCAGTGGTAGGCCCAGCGCCCGAGGGCGTCGGCGGTGACACGGTAACTGCGTCTCGCGCCCGGCGGCATATCGATGGTGTGCTTGCGTACGAGGAAATTGCCGTGCTCGTCCTCCAGGTCGCTCCATAGCCCATGCAGGTGGATGGGGTGGTGCATCATGGTGTCGTTGACCAGCACGATGCGCACGCGCTCGCCGTACTGCAGACGGATCGGCTCGGCATCGGCGAAAGGGATGCCGTCGAATGACCAAGAGAAACGCTCCATGTGGCCGGTCAGGTGCAGCTCGAGGGTACGGCTCGGCTGACGGCCATCCGGATCGGCGAAGCTGCTGCGCAGGTCGGCGTAGGTCAGCACGCGGCGGCCGTTGTCGCGCAGGCCAATGCCCGGATCGTCCAGCTTGGGCACCGGCATCATGGTTTGCATGTCCACCAGCGGGTTGTTCGTCTCGCTGGCCGGGTGCGTCTGCATCGCGGTTTCGGCGTTCGTACCGTGCCCCATGTCGGCGTGTTTCATCTGGCCGTGATCCATGCCGCCATGTTCCATGTCGCTGCCCGTGGAGGCGGCGCCATGCGCGGTGTGATCGCCGTGGCCCATGTCGTCCATGCTCAGTTCGGGGCGCGGATCGGGCTCGGGCACCGGTGCCTGCAGGCCCTGGCGCACCGCCAGGGTGCCGCGAGAAAAGCCCGAGCGGTCCATCGCCTGGGCGAACAGCGTGTAGGCGTCCTGGCTGCCGTCCGGCTCGACGATCACGTCGAGCGTTTCGGCCACCGCCAGGCGCACTTCGTCGACGGTCACCGGTTCGACGTACTGGCCGTCGGCGGCGACCACGGTGAGCTTGAGGCCGGGGATGCGGAAGTCGAAATAGGTCATCGCCGAACCGTTGATGAGCCGCAGGCGAATGCGCTCGCCCGGCTGAAACAGTCCGGTCCAGTTGCCGTCCGGCGCCTGGCCGTTGAGTAGGTAGGTGTAGGTGGCGCCGCTGATGTCGGCGAGATCGGTGGGTGACATGTTCATCTTGGCCCACGCCCAGCGCTCGCTGAAGCTCTCGCGCCAGCCCTTGTCGGCCACGTCTTCGATGAAATCGCCAAGGGTGCGGCGTCCCAGGTTGTAGTAGTCGGCCTGCTTCTTCAGCTTGGCCAGTACCCGCGCCGGGCTCTCGTCGGTCCAGTCGGAGAGGAACACCACGTAGTCGCGCTCGTAGCTGAACGGCTCCGGCTCGATGGGATCGATCACCAGCGGGCCATAGACGCCGAGCTGCTCCTGGAAGGCGGAATGGCTGTGGTACCAGTAGGTGCCGCTCTGCTTCACCTTGAAGCGGTACTCGTACATACCGTCCGGCGCGATACCGGCAAAGCTGAAACCGGGTACGCCGTCCATGTTGGCCGGCAGCAGGATGCCGTGCCAGTGGATGGAGGTGTCGTGGGGCAGGCGGTTGCGCACGCGCAGGGTCACGCTGTCGCCTTCGCGCCAGCGCAGCAGCGGGCCGGGGATGCTGCCGTTGATGGCCATGGCGGTGCGGCGGTTGCCGGTGAAATCCACCGTCATGGCGTCGATGGTCAGATCGAACTCGGTGCCGCTGAGTGTCGTCGGCTGGCCGGGGCTGGTCAGCGCCCAGACGGGCTGGCGCCATAGCCCGAGCCCGGCGAAAGCGCCACCGGCGGCGAGGCTTTTGACGAAGGTGCGCCGAGAGCTATTCGAGTGCATGCAGGTCCTGTTCGATAGTGGCTGTTCGCGCTGCTCCAGCGGACGCGCGCGGCAAACATGTCTGGTCATCATAAGGGCGCTCAGCTGACTCGCAGCTGAGCCGAAGATTACCGTTCTGTCAGCTTGATGTGGCCCGCCCTAGGCGTTACAGCAGCTCGATGCCGAAGCGTCGCAGTACGAGTGCCAGCGCACCGAAGCAGATGACGGTCAGCACCGCGCACGCCAGCAGCGTCGGCCAGAAGCCCAGGCGTGGCAGCAGGCGGGGGAATACGAGAAACATCGGCAGCGTCGGCAGCACGTACCAGAAGGTGTACCAGGCGTGGTTGGCGATCTTCTCGCTCGGCTGCCGCTCGATGTACAGCCAGATCAGGCTGAGCAGGGTGATCAATGGCAGCGCGGCCAGGAAGCCGCCCAGCTTGTCGCTGCGCTTGGCGGCTTCCGAGACCAGCACCACCACGGCGGCGGTCAGCAGGAACTTGGTGACGATCCAGGCCATGGGGGTTCCCCGGTGACGCGCTGCCGCGAGACTCAGCGTACCGGCTGGCTGCCGAGATAATCGCCCATCACCACGTCACGGCCTTGTTCGGTCAGGCCAATCACCTGGTAGCGCTCATGCGGCTGGCCGTAGTCCATGCCCGGCGAGCCGGCCGGCATGCCCGGTACCGCGACGCCGGCGAGATCGTCGCGCTGCTGCAGCTCACGGATCGCCGCGACCGGCACATGGCCTTCGACGAACTTGCCGTCGATCACCCCGGTGTGGCACGAGCCCAGGCGCGGCGCCACGCCCGCGCGCTGCTTGACCGCCGACATGTTGGCCTCGACATGGTCGCGCACCTCGAAGCCGTTGGCTTCCAGATACTTGATCCAGTCCTTGCAGCAGCCGCAGTTGGCGTCGCGATGCACATCGATCACATCGGCGGCGTGTGCCGCGCCGGAGATCAGCAGGGCGGCGAGGGCGGTGAGGTAAGGCTTCATGTACGTCTCCAGATCAGGGTTTCAGCGACAGCCGCAGCCACCGTTGCCGCCGCAGCCAGTCTGCGCGGCGGGGGTGGATGCGGCGGTGTTGATGGCGGCAGGATAGCCGGCTTCGTCGAGCGCGGCGATCAGCGCCGGACTGTCGGCCTGGCCGGCGACACGGGCGAGCCCGGCGGCCAGGTCGACCTCGACGGCGGTGACGCCGGACACGGCCTGCAGCGCTTCGCTGACATGCTTGACGCAATGGCCGCAGGTCATGCCGGTTACCTTGAGTTCGATGCTGTTCATGTGCGTCTCCCAGGATGGTTGCGTGAACGTGGTTGGATGTTCATCCCTGACATTGTGGCAAGGTCAAGCGCTGTCACCGTCGATGGCGGCGTTGCGCAGGCGCAGCGCGTTGAAGACCACCGAGGCGGAACTGACGCTCATCGCCAGCGCGGCGATCATCGGCGACAGCAGGTGACCGGTCAGCGGGTAGAACAGGCCGGCGGCCAGAGGTATGCCCAGGCTGTTGTAGAGGAAGGCGAAGGTCAGGTTCTGGTGCATGTTGCGCACCGTCGCCACCGACAGGCTGCGGGCGCGCAGGATGCCCAGCAGATCGCCCTTGACCAGGGTGACCTGGGCGCTGTTCATCGCCACGTCGGTGCCGGTGCCCATGGCGATGCCGACGTCGGCGCGCGCCAGCGCCGGCGCGTCGTTGATGCCGTCGCCGGCCATCGCCACGCGGTGCCCGGCCTGCTGCAGGGTGGCGGCCAGGCGCTCCTTGTCCTGTGGTTTGACCTCGCCGTGCACCTCCTCGATGCCCAGCTGGCGCGCCACCGAGCGCGCGGTGGTCAGCCCGTCGCCAGTGGCCATGACCACCCGGACGCCATCGGCCTGCAGCCGCTCGACCGCCAGCTTCGAGGTCGGCTTGATCGGATCGGCCACCGCCAGCAGCCCGGCCAGCGTGCCGTCGACCGCCAGGTACATGATGCTCACGCCTTCGGCGCGCAGCGCTTCGGAGCGCTGACGCAGTGCGCCGCTGTCGACGCCGCCCTCATCGAGCAGCGCCGTGTTGCCGAGCAGCAGGCGCCGGCCGGCGACGCGCCCGCGCACGCCGATGCCCGAGGCCGACTCGAAGTGCTCGACCGGGCTCAGTTGCACGCCGGTCCCGCGGGCGCGCTCGACGATGGCGTGGGCCAGCGGGTGCTCGCTGCCCTGATCGAGGCTGGCCGCCAGTTGCAGTACCTCGTCCTCGCCGAAGCCGGGCGCGGCGACCACGCTGTGGAAGGCCGGGCGGCCCTCGGTGAGGGTGCCGGTCTTGTCGACGATCAGCGTGTCGATCTTGCGCAGGTTCTCGATGGCGCTGGCGTCGCGGAACAGCACGCCGCTGCCGGCGGCCTTGCCGGTGGCGACCATCACCGACATCGGCGTGGCCAGCCCCAGCGCGCAGGGGCAGGCGATGATCAGTACCGCGACCGCGTTGATCAGGCCGAACACCCAGCTCGGCTGCGGGCCGAACAGGCCCCAGCCGAAGAAGGTCAGCACGGCGATGGCGATCACTACCAGCACGAACCAGCCGGCGATCAGGTCGGCCAGGCGCTGCATCGGCGCGCGGCTGCGCTGGGCCTGGGCGACCATCTGCACGATCTGCGCGAGCATGGTCGCCGAGCCGACCTTCTGCGCTTCCATCACCAGGCTGCCGTGGGTGTTGAGCGTGGCGCCGATCAACGCGTCGCCGCTGCGCTTGGTCACCGGAAGCGGCTCGCCGGTGAGCATCGACTCGTCCACCGCGCTTTCGCCCTCGAGCACGCGACCGTCCACCGGCACCTTCTCGCCGGGGCGCACGCGCAGGCGGTCGCCGAGGTGAACGTGGGTCAGGGCGATGTCCTCCTCGCTGCCGTCGGCGTTGATCCGCCGCGCGGTCTTCGGCGCCAGGCCGAGCAGCGACTTGATCGCCGCCGAGGTCTGCGAGCGCGCGCGCAGCTCGAGCATCTGGCCGAGCAGGGTCAGCGAGATGATCACCGCCGCCGCCTCGTAGTAGACGCCGATGCGCCCATCCTCCAGGAAAGTCGCCGGGAACAGCTGTGGCGCCAGTGTCGCTGCCACGCTGTAGACATAGGCCGCGGCGGTACCCAGGCCGATCAGCGTCCACATGTTCGGGCTGCGCTGGCGGATCGTCTGCACCCCGCGCACGAAAAACGGCCAGCCAGCCCAGAGCACCACCGGCGTCGCCAGCAGCAGTTCCACCCAGTTCTGCGTGGCGCCGTGGAACAGCGCCAGCGAATGTCCGGCCATCGCCAGCAGGGTGACGATCACCGTCAGCGGCAGGCTCCACCAGAAGCGCCGGGAGAAATCGCGCAGCTCGGGGTTTTCCTGCTCCTCCAGCTCGGGGATCACCGGCTCCAGCGCCATGCCGCACTTGGGGCAGGTGCCGGGGCCGATCTGGCGGATCTCCGGGTGCATCGGGCAGGTGTACTCGGCAGTCGGGTCGGCCGCGACCGCCGCCGCGGGCTCGGCACCGGCATAGCGTTGCGGCTCTGCGACGAAGCGGTCCAGGCAGCGCTGGCTGCAGAAGTGGTAGTCACGCCCGCCATGGCTGGCATGCAGCGGGCTGTCGCCGGCCACCGGCATGCCGCACACCGGATCCTGTTCGGTCGCGGTTTCGGCAGAGTGGGGCGGGTGCGAGTGCTGGGAGGGGCGATGATGCGCGTGTACGTGGGCGTGGTTACCGGACTGGTCAGCGGTCGCCATCGTGGCCTCCGTGTCTGTGGCCGAACAGGTGCAGTAGCGGGCAGAGCAGCAGGATCAGGTAGGGCAGCAGCCGGGCGCCATGCGTCACGTGTTCGCGCAGCAGGTAGAACAGCCCGATCATCGCCAGCATCAGCAGGGCGATGCCGGCGGGGCTGCGCCAGAACGGCTGGGGAGTTCCGCTGCGTTGCATGGCCGGCCTCCGGGATGGATGGCTTCAAGATAGACCTCGCGGCCTTACATGGAGCTGATGAAAAGATTACGTTTCTGTCAGCTGATGGCGTGCGGGCCGCTGCGGCTGCCACACTTCGTCCACCGTCGAGCCGAGGAAAGGACATGAAACTGCTGGTCGCCGAAGACGAGCCGAAAACCGGCACCTACCTGCAGCAGGGCCTGAGCGAGGCCGGCTTCACCGTCGACCGCGTCACCACCGGCACCGATGCCCTGCAGCATGCGCTGAGCACGCCCTACGACCTGCTGATCCTCGATGTGATGATGCCCGGCCTGGACGGCTGGGACGTGCTGCGCCTGGTGCGCGCCTCGGGCAGCGAGGTGCCGGTGTTGTTTCTGACCGCGCGCGACCGCGTCGAGGATCGCGTGAAGGGCCTGGAGCTGGGCGCCGACGACTACCTGGTCAAGCCGTTCGCCTTTTCCGAGCTGTTGGCTCGGGTGCGCACGCTGCTGCGGCGTGGCAATGCGGCGACGCTGCAAACCCAGCTCAGGGTCGCCGATCTCGAGGTCGACCTGCTCAAGCGCCGCGCCACGCGCGGCGGCCAGCGTATCGACCTGACCGCCAAGGAATTCGCCCTGCTGGAGCTCTTGCTGCGCCGGCGCGGCGAGGTGCTGCCCAAGTCGCTGATCGCCTCGCAGGTGTGGGACATGAACTTCGACAGCGACACCAACGTCATCGAGGTGGCGATCCGCCGTCTGCGGGCGAAGATCGACGACGGCTTCGAGCCGAGGCTGATCCACACTGCGCGCGGCATGGGTTACATGCTCGACGAGCCGGACGCCCCATGACGCAGCTGTCGCTGACCGCGCGGCTGAGCCTGATGTTCATGCTCGCCGTCACTGGCGTGCTGGCGGCGGCTGGCTACTTCTTCGGTCAGCTCAGCCAGCACCACTTCGACGAACTGGACCGCCACACCCTGCACGAGAAGCTCGAGGCCGCTAGCCGCCTGCTCGGCGGGTTGGAAGATGCGCAGGCGTTCGCGCAGGTGCGTCCGCAGCTGCAGGCGCTGCTCGGCGGGCACAGCGAGATGCGGGGTTTCATCTTCGACGAGACGGGTGCGCAGCTGTATCCCGAAGCGCCGCGCGCGATGGCCGAGCCGCAGCTGCTGGAGCTGGTCGGGCGGCGGGCCGGCGAGCTGCAGCTGGACGGGCGCGTCTGGCGCGGCGAGGCGGGGCATGTGCGGGTCGGCTCGCAGCGCCTGACCTTGCTCGTGTTGCTGGATGTCACCGTGCACAAGGCCTTCTTCCATACCTTCAGCGGCTGGTTGTGGGGGGCGCTGGTGCTCTGCGCGGCGCTCAGCGGGCTGCTCGGCTGGGCACTGGTGCGTCGCGGCCTGCAGCCGCTGCGCGAGGTCACCCAGGTGGCGGCCTCGGTGTCGGCCCGCTCGCTGCGCGAGCGCATCCCCGACGAGTCGACCCCGGCCGAGCTGCAGCAGCTGGTGCAGGCCTTCAACGCCATGCTGGCGAGGCTGGAAGACGCCTTCGTGCGGTTGTCGAACTTCTCCGCCGACATCGCCCACGAGCTGCGCACGCCGCTGAGCAACCTGATGACCCACACCGAGGTGGCGCTGACCCGCGCGCGCACGCTGGATCAGTACCAGGACAACCTGCATTCGAATCTGGAGGAGTTGCAGCGCATGTCGCGGATGATCGACGACATGCTGTTTCTGGCCAAGGCGGATAACGGGCTGATCGTGCCGGACGCCAAGCCCGTCGCGCTGGAGGCGTTGTGCGCGCAGCTGCTGGACTATTACCAGCTCTCGGCCGACGAGCGCGGGGTGCGCTTCGAGCTGTCCGGTGCCGGTACGATTCAGGGCGACTTGTCGATGCTGCGTCGGGCGCTGTCGAACCTGCTGTCCAATGCGCTGCGCTACACCCCCGACGGCGAGCGCATTCGCGTGGCCATCGAGCGCGGCGCTGATCAGGTGACGCTTGAGGTGAGCAATCCCGGCGCGACCATCGCGCCCGAGCATCTGGAGCGACTGTTCGACCGCTTCTACCGGGTCGACCCGGCGCGCCGCGAAGGCAGCCCGAGCAATGCCGGCCTGGGGCTGGCGATCACCCGTTCGATCGTTCAGGCCCATCAGGGCCGTATTCATTGCACCTCCGCGCAGGGCTGGACGTCCTTCCGCCTGGAATTCCCCGGCTAAGCGCATGCTCAGCGCTGCAACGGCACCGTCAGCGACACGCGCAGGCCGTCGCCCTGGCTGTCGAAGGCGAGGGTGCAATCGCAGCGTTGCGCGATCGCCTGGACAATGGCCAGGCCCAGGCCGCTGCCACTGCTGGCGGCGTGTCGCCAGAAGCGCCGGGTCAGGTGCTCGAGATGTTCGGCAGCGATGCCCGGGCCCTGGTCGCGTACTTCGAAGCGTACTCGCTCCGCTTCAGGCAGCAGGGTCAGCGTGACGGCACTGCCCGGCGCGGTGTGGCGCTGGGCATTCTCCAGCAGGTTGCGCAGCGCGGCGATGGCCAGCACCGGCGGCATGGCCAGCGGCGTGTCGGGCAATTCCGCCGGAACCTGCAACAGGATTGGCGCGCCATCGCCGCCACTGGCGTCCTGAATCGCCAGCCGCGCGACCTCCGCGGCGGTGCACTGCAGACCATCGTCGAAATCCAGACTGCCTTCCACCCGGGCCAGCAACAGCAGCTGTTCCAGCGTGCGCTGCAGCCGATCGGCGCCGGCCTCGGCGTTGGCCAGTGCCTGTTCGGCAGCGGCGCCTTCGGTCATGCGTGCCACCTGCAGGTGGGTCTTGATCGCCGTCAGTGGGCTGCGCAGTTCGTGGGCGGCGTCGCCGGTCAGCCGGCGTTCGCGTTCGATGGCCTGGGCGATGCGCTGGAACAGCTGATTCTGCGTCTGCGCCAGCGGCAGCAGCTCCGCCGGCAGGCCTTCGACCGGCAAGGGTTCGAGGGAGTCGGCGCTGCGTCGGGTCAGGGCCTCGCGAATCCTGCGCAGGGGCGCCAGCCCACGGCCCAGGCCGAGCCAGAGCAGACCCAGGCTGCCGAGCAGGGCGACCGCCACGGGCAGCGCTGCCGCCAGCAACACCGAGCGCTTCAGCGCGGCACGTTCATCCAGGCGGTCGGCCGTGGTGATGCGCAGCTCGCCTTGCACCAGCGTGAAGCTGCGCCAGGGCACGCCGTCGATCAGTTGGTCGCGAAAGCCGTTCTGCTCGGCGTCGAGCTGCTCGTCGGGCGCACTGTGGCTGCGCGCCAGCACCTCGCCACGCAGCGAGCTGACCTGGCAGGCCAGGCCGTTGGGGATGCCCAGTTGCTCGGCGCTCAGGCGCTGCGGCGGGCCGTCGCCGGGCACCGGCTGCGGCAACTGCACCAGCAGGCCGGCGACCATGCGCGCCGAGGCCGCCAGACGCTGGTCGAGCGAGAGCATCATCTGGCTGCGCAGATCGACCAGCATCCAGGTCGCGGCCAGCGCCCAGAGCAGCACGAAGGCGGAGCCGAGCATCAGGGTCAGGCGCAGGCGCAGGCTCATGACGCGTCCTCGTCGCCTGCCGGGCCGAGGCGGTAGCCGAGGCCGCGCACGGTTTCGACGATGCCGCTGCCGAGCTTGCGCCGCAGGTGGTGGATATGCACGTTGAGGGCATTGCTCTCGACATCATCGGCAAAACCGTAGACCGCGTCCTTGAGCTGCTCGCTGCTGAGCACCCGGCCCTGATTGTTGAGCAGTGCCTGCAGCAGTGCCTGTTCGCGGCGCGACAGGTCGACGAGGCGGCCGTCCAGGCGTGCTTCGCAGCGGCTTGGGTCGTAGCTCAGCCGACCATGCTCGATGAGGTTGACGCTGCGCCCGGACATGCGCCGCATCAGCGTGTGCAAGCGCGCGGCCAGCTCGCGCAGGTCGAAGGGCTTGAGCAGGTAATCGTCGGCACCCGCCTGCAGGCCGGTGACCCGGTCGCTGACCGCATCGCGCGCGGTGAGCACCAGCACCGGCAGCTCCAGGCCCTGCTGGCGCAGGCGGCGCAGCAGGGCGATGCCGTCTTCGTCGGGCAGGCCGAGGTCGAGGATCAGCACATCGAAGTGCGCCGCGCGCAACAGGGCTTCGGCAGCCGCCGCGGTCGCGGCATGGTCGACGATCAGGCCCTGGGCGTTGAGCCCGGCGACGATACCGCTGGCGATCAGCGCGTCGTCTTCGGCAAGCAGCACGTGCATGGGAGGGTCCGTAGAAAAAGCTCAAGGGTGGACCTTAGCGATTAAGGCAGCGTTATGCAGCCCGTGCCATGGCGTTAATGGCGCGTTAATCCCGCCCCGGCATGCTGCGCGGCAGTCATTTCTCGGCCAGGACTCTCATGCGCACATTGGTTCTTCTGCTGTTTCTGTTGGCGCCCGGATTGGCGCTGCCGGCCGGCGGGCTGTTTGGCGGCGGCTCGCAGGGTGATTTTCTGCCGGCGGAGGAGGCATTCGCGCTGACGGTCAGCCCGCAGGAGAACGGCGCGACGCTGCTGCACTGGCGGATCGCACCGGGCTATTACCTCTATCAGCAGCGTCTGCGGTTCGACGGCCTACCGCCGGAGCGCCAGCCGCCGCTGCCCGAGGGCGAGCCCTACAGCGACGAGTTTTTCGGCGATTCGCAGATCTACCGCGACAGTCTCGAACTGCTGATCCCGCCAGGCGCGGAGAACAGTGTGCGCCTCGGCTGGCAGGGCTGCGCCGATGCCGGGCTCTGCTATCCACCGCAGACCCGTGAGGTATCGCTGAGCGGTGACGGCATCGCCTCGGCAGCCTCCGGGCAGGCCGAAGATCAGGCGCTGGCCAGCGGCCTCGAAAATCAGGCACTGGCCTGGAGCCTGCTGGTGTTCTTCGGCCTCGGTCTGCTGCTGGCCTTCACCCCCTGTTCGCTGCCGATGCTGCCGATTCTGGCGGGCATCGTGGTCGGCAGCGGTGCCACCTCGCGCCGTGGTTTTGCCCTGGCGGTGACTTACGTGGTCAGCATGGCGCTGGTATACGCCGGGCTTGGCGTGCTGGCGGCGCTGCTCGGCGCCAACCTGCAGGCGGCGCTGCAGCAACCCTGGTTGCTGACCAGTTTCGCCGTGTTGTTCGTGCTGCTGGCGCTGCCAATGTTCGGTTTGTTCGAGCTGCAATTGCCGGTGGCGCTGCGTGATCGCCTGCAGCGTGTCGGTGATCGCCAGCGCGGGGGCAGCCTCGCCGGGGCTGGCGCGCTGGGCTTGCTCTCCGGCCTGCTGGTCGGCCCCTGCATGACCGCGCCACTGGCCGCCGCGCTGCTGTTCATCGCACAAAGCGGCAGTGCGCTGCAGGGTGGCCTGGTGCTGTTCGCGCTGGGCCTGGGCATCGGCACGCCGCTGCTGTTGCTGGTGACGGTTGGCCAGCGCTTTCTGCCCAAGCCGGGCGCCTGGATGAATCGCGTGAAGGTGGTGTTCGGCTTTCTCTTCCTCGCGGCAGCGCTGTTCGTCGCGCGTCCGTTGATGGCCGACTGGCTGTGGCTGGGCCTGTGGGGCGCGCTGCTGGTGGTACTCGCGACCGCCTTGCTGCATGTGGCGCAGGCAGTGCAACGCCAGCGCGTGCTCTGTCAGGCCAGCGGCGTTCTGCTGGGGCTGTGGGGCGCGGCGATGCTGCTCGGCGCGGCCGGCGGCGCGGATGATCCGCGTCGGCCGCTGGCGATCTATGCCGGCGGCGTGGCGACGGCTGCGGCTGTCGAATCCCACGCGCTCGGTTTCAGCGATCCGGCGGTGCTGGATCGTGAGCTGGCGGCAGCCAAGGCGCAGGGCCAGTGGGTGCTGATCGATTACTACGCCGACTGGTGCGTCTCCTGTAAGGTCATGGAGAAGGAGGTCTTCGGCAATGCCCAGGTGCAGGCGAGTCTGGACGGTGTGCGCGTGCTGCGCCCCGATGTGACCCGCAGCGACGCCGCCAGTCGCGAGTTGCTGGACCGTTATCGGGTGCTCGGCCCGCCGACGCTGCTGTGGATCGGTCCGGATGGCGAGGAGCGCCGTGAACGTCGCATCACCGGCGAGGTCGGTGCCAGGGACTTTCTGCAGAACTGGAACCAGACCCGGGAGCAAGGTTGATGCTGACTGTGAATATCGGGCCGCTGGCCCTGGCGGTGCCCCATGTATTGCTGCTGGGCAGCCTGCTGCTGGCGACCCTGACCGGCTGGTGGGTTGGCCGGCGCAGTGAGCGCAACCCGGAGCGGCAGCTGTTTCGCCTGCTGCTGGTGGCGCTGTTCGTGGCTCGCCTGGCCTTTGTCGCGATGTACTGGGCGTACTACCAGGATGACTGGCTGAGCGTCATCGATATCCGCGACGGAGGCTTCATCGCCTGGCCGGGGCTGTTCGCCGCGCTGGCGCTCGGCATCTGGTGGAGCTGGCGCGACCGCGAACTGCGCAAGCCGCTGGGCATCGCGCTCACGGTGGGCGTCCTCAGCTGGGGCTTCAGTAATCTGGCCTGGCATTCCCTCGAGCAAGGCACGCGCCTGCCGGAAATGGCCCTGCGCGACAGCCAGGGTCGCTCGGTGGCGCTGGAGGATTACGCCGGGCAGCCGCTGGTGGTCAATCTCTGGGCGACCTGGTGTCCGCCGTGTCGGCGCGAGATGCCGGTGCTCGCCGAGGCGCAGGCGCGCGAAAGCGACACGCTGTTCCTCTTTGTCAATCAGGGCGAAGGCGAAGGCGAGATCGGCCGCTTCTTGGAAACCGCAGGGCTGACGCTGGACAACGTCCTGCTCGACAGCGGCGGGCGTCTCGGCCAGCACGTGGGCTCCACGGCACTGCCGACCACGCTGTTCTACAACGCCGATGGCCGCCAGATCGGCAGCCATCTCGGCGAACTCTCGCACGCCAGCCTGGCGCGCGCGCTGGAAAAACTGAAAGAGGATGCTGTGCAGTGATTCGATTCAAGCCGTTACCTTACCTGCTGGCGGGCGCCAGCCTGCTGGCCCTGTCCGTGGCTCAGGCCGAGGAACTGCCGGAGGCGATCAAGGCCGTCGAGGCGCGTGGCGCCGAGGTCGTCGGCAGCTTCGATGCGCCCGGTGGCATGAAAGGCTATGCCGCACGCTACAACGGCCAGGGCATGGCGCTCTATCTGACCGCCGATGGCGAGCACGTGCTGATCGGCAGCCTGCTCGATGCCAAGGGCGAGGACCTGACCCGCGCGCACCTGGAGAAGCTGGTCTACGAACCGCTCGCCAAGGAGATGTGGACGCGCATGGAGAACAGCACCTGGATCGCCGACGGCAAGGCCGATGCGCCGCGCATCATCTACATGTTCAGCGATCCGAACTGCCCGTACTGCAACATGTTCTGGAAGCAGGCGCGGCCCTGGGTCGAGTCCGGCAAGGTACAGCTGCGGCACATCATGGTCGGCATGCTGCGCGCCGATAGCGCCGGCAAGTCCGCCGCGCTGCTCAGCGCCAAGGATCCGCAGGCAGCGCTCAACGAGCACGAGGCGGCCGGCAAGGCGAGCAAGCTGAAGCCGTTGGAGAAGATTCCCGCAGCGCTGGAAAAACAGCTCACCGACAACCTGATGCTGATGAGCGAGCTGGGCGCCCAGGCCACGCCGGCGATCTTCTACCTCGACGCCAACGGCCGGCTGCAACAGCACCAGGGTGCACCGCAGCCGGATGTACTGGAAACGATCATGGGGCCGCGCTGAGGCAGCGCTAGGGGATGCGTGGAAAAGCGCTGCGCGCGTTTTCCACCCTACGGCGGGTGATGAAGGTAGGGTGGATGGCCGAAGCCATCCACGCGGTTGGCGACTCGGTAGGACGAATCAAAGAACGCCGAACACCTTCTTCGCCAGGCTGGTGGCCGCTGCGGCCGGATTCTTGCGGATGCTCGCTTCCTGCTCGGCGATCACCGTGAACAGGCCGTCCAGCGCCTGCTCGGTCACATAACTTTCGATATTGGCGTAACCGCCGGACAGGCCGGTCGGCACCTTCGCCGCCACCGCGTTGTATTGCTGCGCGAGGCCGACCTGATCGGTGGCCTGCTTGACGATGGGCAGGAACTTGGCGCGGATCTGCTCGCGGCTGGACTTGTTCAGGTATTGGGTAGCCGAGTCGTCACCGCCGGCGAGAATCGCCTTGGCATCCTGCACGGTCATCTTGCGCACGGCATCCAGCAGCAACTGCTGGGCTTCCGGTACGGCCTTCTCGGCGGCGAGGTTCATGCTGTTTTCCAGCTGTTCGACCTGCGCGCCCATGCCGAGCATCTTCAGCATGCGTGAGGCCTTGCCGATGTTGCCCGGCAATTCGATGCGCACATCCGGGTCGCTGCTGAAGCCGCCTGGGCGGCCGAGCTGCTGCACCGCAACCTTGGCGCCCTGGCTGAGGGCATCCTTGAGGCCGGCGCTGGCGTCGCTCTGGGTCAGGTCCGAGAGCGACAGGGCAAAGGCGCCGGCAGACAGCAGCAGGCCGGCGGCAAAGGTGGCGATGCGAAGCATGGGTGGTTCCTCCGAATGGGTGACGGCGAGCTTAACAGCTGCCGTGGCGCTTCGAGAGCGTTCAGCTGACGTCGAAGTTGCCCTTGCGCCACAGCTGCGGTGCCATCCCGCTCCAGCGCTTGAATGCGCGGGAAAACGCCGTTTCGTCAGCGTAGCCCAGGTGCAGCGCGAGATCGGTGATCGACTGGGCGGACAGCCGCAGCTGGTGGCGCGCCTCGGCATAGCGCACCTGGTCGAGCAGCCCGCGAAAGCTGTGCCCGTCGCGCTGCAAGGCAATCTGCAGGCTGCGCGGATGCTGACCGAGCAGGCGCGCGACCACGTCCAGCCGCGCCTCGCCGGTGGAGAGGATCGACTGCAACACGTAGCGGATTTGCTCGGCGAGGTCGGTCGGCAAGTGCCGGTTGTGATGGTACTGCTCGATCAAATGCGACTTGAGCTGATGCCGCTGCTCCAGCGGACGCAGGTCGAAGATGCCGCTGTCGGTGACGAAGCCGCTGCTGCGCTGCTCGAACCGCACCGGGCAGGGAAATACCCGCGCGTAGTCGGCAGGCTCGCCCACCGCCGCGTGGCCGACCAGCAGCTCGCGAGGTTGCCAGCCGGCGCCGAACAGGCCGGTCATGGTTCGTTGCATCACCCCCAGGCCCAGCTCGCGCAGCTGGCGCAGGTCCACTGCATCGTGCAGCTGCAGGCGGTATTCGACACGCAGTCGGTCGCCTTCGCTGTGCAGATGCAGGGCGATGCCCTGCGCATGCAAATGCACGTATTGCTGGGTGAGCTTGAGCACCTCGGCGAAACTCTCGGCCTGTGCCAGCAGCAGGCCGAACGGGCCGAACACCAGGTAGTCGTGATACTCGCTCAACTGCAGGCCGAAGCTGGGCGCCGGTCCCTCGGCGGCGGCAAGGTTGAGCGCGCGGGCGAAGCTGGCGTAGGGCACGTACAGATCCGGCCGGCGCAGCACCAGAGGGTCGAGATCGCAGCGGCGCAGCAGCTCGTGCGGATTCAGGTCGTAGCGCCGGCACAGGCTGTCGAAGCCGATGAACACGGCGCTGCGGGCGATCTGGGTCATGTTCGGCATCCGTTGGGCGACGGGGGCATTGCGGGCGTGGATTCGCAATATGTCAACCAGGCATTCGTGAAAAGTCAGGCTGCCGACGCGGCGCTTGCCTAGGCTGGGGGCATCGAATCGCACTTCTGCCAGGAGGCCGGACATGCAGCCTACGCATCATCGTTGTGAAACCCTGGTGATCGGCGCGGGGCTGGCCGGCATCAGCACGGCGCTGGAACTGCTCGAACGTGGCTGCCAGGTGCTGCTGCTGGACGCCGCGCCGCGCAGTCAGTGCGGCGGTCAGGCCAACGATGCGTTCGGTGGCATGTTGCTCTGCGGCACGCCGGAACAGCGGCGCAACAAGGTGCAGGATTCGCCCGAGCTGCTGCTGGAGGACTGGCTACGGGTAGCCGCCTTCGACGCCGACGACCACTGGGGGCGGCGCTGGGCCGAGCACTATGCCGAGCGCAACAAGGCGGACATCTACGACTGGCTGCGCCAGCGCGGCGTGAGCTTCTTCCCGGCGGTGCAGTGGGTCGAGCGCGGCAATTTCGGTGACGGCAACGCGCTGCCGCGCTATCACGTCGCCTGGGGCTGCGGCCGCGGCGTGGCGCAGACGCTGGCGCGGCGGATGTTCGAGCATACTGGCCTGAGCTGCCTGTTCGAGCATCGCGTGCTAGGCCTGGAAACGCGCAACGGGGCCGTGGTGGGCTGCCACGGCCGCAGCGACGCGGGCGAGTTTCGCATCGACGCCGAGCATGTGGTGCTGTGCAGCGGCGGCATCAATGGCGACCTGGCCAAGGTCCGCCAGCACTGGGACCCGCTGTACGGCCCGTACCCGGAGAACATCCTCAACGGCACCGACCCGCGCGCCGACGGCGAACTGCATGCGCAAGTGCAGGCGGCCGGTGGCCAGGTGGTCAAGCTCGGACGGATGTGGAACTACGCCGCCGGCATCGCCCATCCCGAGCCGCAGTATCCGCAGCATGGGCTGAGCCTGATTCCCTCGCGCTCGGCGCTGTGGCTCGATGCCCGCGGCCAACGCATCGGCCCGCAGCCGCTGGTAGGTGGTTTCGATACCCATGACCAGTGCAAGCGCATCGGCCACTTGCCCGGCCAGTACGGCTGGCAGCTGCTCAACTGGCGCATCGCGATCAAGGAGCTGGCGATTTCCGGCACCGACAGCAACCCGCATTTTCGCGACCGCAGGCTGTTGCCGCTGCTCTGGCAGCTCGCCACCGGCAACCGCGAGCTGGTGCGCTGGATGGTCGAGCGTTGCCCGGATGTGCTGGCCGCCGACACGCTGCCGCAACTGGCCGCGAAGATGGCTGCGCTGGCTGGTGACGGCCGACTCGACCAGGACCTGCTGGCGGCCACGCTGGCGCGCTACGACGCCGGCATCCGTCGTGGTCCGGCGCTGTACAACGACGAACAGCTGCGCCGCCTGCAGCAGTTGCGCCAGTGGCGCGGCGACCGGGTCCGCACCTGCGCGCCACGACCGATCCACGATGCCGGCAGCGGCCCGCTGATCGCCATCCGCACCCGGCTGATCAGCCGCAAGAGCATGGGCGGGATGCTCACCGACCTGCATTCACGGGTGCTCGATGGCCACGGCGAGCCCGTGCCCGGCCTGTATGCGGCCGGCGAGGCAGCCGGCTTCGGCGGCGGTGGCATCAGCGGCATCCGTTCGCTGGAAGGCACCTTTCTCTCCAACTGCATCCTCAACGGTCGTCGCGCCGCGCAGACCATCGCCGGCGACGCCTGACATATAAGAACAAGCATAAGAACAAGGAGAACCACCATGAAGAAGACCGGCGCCGCACTCGCACGCTTTGCCCTGGAACAGCTGGGCGTCAGCCACACCTTCGGCATTCCGGGCGTGCACAACACCGAGCTGTACGACGAGCTGAACGCCTCGCCAAGCATCCAGCCGGTGCTGGTGACGCACGAATGCGGCGCGGCCTTCATGGCCGATGCGTTCAGCCGCACCGGCTCGAGCATCGGCACGCTGGTGATCGTGCCCGCCGCCGGCGTCACCCATGCGGCCAGCGGCATCGGCGAAGCAGGGCTGGACGGCATTCCCATGTTGATCCTTTCCGGCGGCATCCACAGCGAAAGCGGTCGGCAGTTCCAGTTGCATGACATCGACCAGCACGCGCTGCTGGCGCCGATCACCAAGGCGAGCTTTCGCATCCTCAGTCACGCCGAGGTGATTCCCACGCTGTATGAGGCCTATCGCATCGCCACCACTGGCGAGCCGGGCCCGGTGTTCGTCGAGCTGCCGTACAACATCGGCAACTTCCTCGGCGAGGTGGAGGAGATGCCGGCCTTCACCGCCGAACCACCGGCCCCGCAGCTCGATCCGGCGCTGCTGCGCCAGGCCGCGCGATTGCTGGTCGACGCGCGCAAGCCCGGGCTGTTTCTCGGCTGGGGCGCGATGGGCGCGCAGGCCGAGCTGATCCAGCTGGCCGAACTGCTCGCCGCGCCGGTGTGCACCACGCTGCAGGGGCTCAGCGCCTTTCCGGCCACGCATCCGCTGCATGTGGGCATGGGCTTCGGCGATTACGCGGTGCCGGCTGCGGCCAATGCCTTCGCCGATTGCGACTGCCTGCTCGCGGTGGGCACGCGCTTCGCGGAAATCCCCACCGGCAGCTACAGCATGCCGGTGCCGGCGAAGCTGATTCACCTGGACATCAACCCGCAGGTGTTCGGCGCCAACTACCCCGCGCGCGTCGCCCTGGCCGGCGCGGCCGAGCAGCTAATTCCGGCGCTGCTGGCCGAGGTCCGCGCCATGCGCAGCGCGCCGCCGCGCAGCGAGCTGGCGCAACGGATCGCCGCCGACAAGGCTGCGTACGTCAAGGAGTGGCTGCAGCACGACAGCCACGGGCGGGTGAATCCGGCGGTGTTCTGCCAGGCACTGCGCGCGCAGCTCAGCGACCAGGCGATCGTGGTCGCCGACGATGGCAACCACACCTTTCTGCTGGCCGAGCTGATGCCGATCCACGCCGCGCGCGGCTTCATCTCGCCCAGCGACTTCAATGCGATGGGCTACTGCGTGCCGGGCATGATCGGTGCCAAGCTGGCCAATCCGCAGCGCCAGGTGGTGGGCGTGGTCGGCGACGGCGCGCTGCGCATGACCGGCCTGGAACTGGTCACTGCCAGCAGCCTGGGGCTCGATCTGGTGCTGTTCGTGTTCAACGATGGTGAGCTGTCGCAGATCGCCCAGGCGCAGGAGATTCCCTATAACCGCAAGACCTGCACCGTGCTGCGGCCGCTCAACCTGGCCGCGCTGGCCGAAACCACCGGCGCGGCGTTCGTCGCCATCGAGAGTAACGAGCAGTGTGCCGACGGCATCACCCGGGCGATGACGCTGGCCGGCGAGGGCAGGCCGGTGCTGGTGGACGTGCATATCGACTACAGCAAGCGCACGCGCTTCACCGAGGGCGTGGTCAAGGCCACACTCAAGCGCTTCACCCCGCGCGACAAGCTGCGCGTGGTGAGCCGGGCGCTGTGGCGGCGGGTGACCGGTTGAGGAGCACGCCATGACCCTTGCGTCCTATCGTCTGGCCGCCAGCTGCGCCGACTACCGGCGCCTGGCCCGGCAGCGCCTGCCGCGCTTTCTGTTCGATTACATCGACGGCGGCGCGAACGACGAGCAGACCCTGCGCGCCAACTGCGAGGATTTGCAGCGCCTCAACCTGCGTCAGCGCGTACTGCGCGACGTGGACAACCTCGACACCCGCTGCGAACTGCTCGGTCAGGCCGCCAGCATGCCGCTGGCGCTGGCCCCGCTGGGCATGGCCGGCCTCTATGCGCGCCGCGGCGAAGTGCAGGCGGCGCGGGCAGCGGCGGCGGTCGGCGTGCCGTTCAGTCTGTCCACGGTGGGGATCTGCGCGCTGGCCGAGGTGCATGCGGCGACTGCGCAGAAGTGCTGGTTCCAGCTTTACATGCTGCGTGACCGCGATGCGGTGCTGGGGTTGTTGCAGCAGGCACGCCGCAACGGCTGCGACACGCTGCTGTTCACCGTCGATCTGCCGGTTGCGGGGATTCGTCGGCGCGACATACGCAACGGCATGCTCGACGCCAGCTGGCGCGGTCGGCTCGCCAAGGCCACGCAGCTGGCGCAGCGTCCTGGCTGGCTGCTGGACGTGGGGATTCGCGGCAAGCCGCATCACTTCGGCAACCTCAGCGACCGCGTGGCCGACCCCAGCGACCTGCGCGCCTTCAAGGCCTGGCTGGATGCGCAGTTCGACCCGCGCGTGAGTTGGGACGATATCCGCTGGCTGCGCGCGCAATGGCCGGGGCGGCTGGTGCTCAAGGGCGTCATGGAGGCGGACGACGCCTTGCGTGCGCTCGATTGCGGCGTCGATGGGATCGTCGTTTCCAATCACGGCGGCCGACAGCTGGACGGCGTGGCTTCGACCATTCATCAGCTGCCGGCGGTCGCCGCGGCACTCGGCGGGCAGCTGCCGATTCTGCTCGATGGTGGCATTCGCAGCGGTGTCGACCTGCTCCGCGCGCTCGCCCTGGGTGCGCAGGGCGTGCTGATCGGCCGCCCCTGGGCCTGGGCGCTGGCGGCCGGCGGCGAGGCGGCGGTGATGCAACTGCTGGCCAGCCTGCAGGCCGAACTGGCCACGGCGATGGCGCTGTGCGGCGTCAACCGCCTGGATCAGATCGACGCCAGCCTGCTGGAGCGCCGCGACTGAGCTAGTCGCGCTGATCGGCATCCGGCTGTTGCGCCGTCTCGTCCTCGTGGCGTTCCAGCGCGACCTGGCGAATCGACAGGCGCAGCTCCGCCGGCAGCACGCGCTTGGCCACGCCTTCGGCCACCTCGCCGAGGTCGTCGTGGTAGCCGAGTTTGCCGCTGGCATCGGCGCTGAGCACGTTCTGCTCCAGCAGCCCCTGGATGAAGTGGCGGAACAGGCTCTTGTCGAAGAACTCCGGCGCGTTCAGCCCGTGCAGGATCGACAGGCGCTGGGCCATGACCGTGCAGAGGTTTTCCAGCTCCTCGGCGCTCAGGCTGTGCTGGCCGCTGTTGAGTAGCAGCGAGGTGGCCATGTAGAAGCGCTGCAACGTCTGCACGATCACCCGCGAGAGCAGCGTGAGCAGGACGAACTGCCGCGAACTCGGCGCCGGGCGCACGTAATTCTCGCCGTCCACCTTGAGCAGCCCCTGCTCGACGAACGCCGCCAGCCACTGGTCGATCACCGCCGCGAGTTCTTCCACTTCCCAGCGCATGAACAGCTCGGCGCGCAGATACGGATAGAGCGCCTCGCTGTAGCTCAGGATCTGCGCGCGGCTGATGCGCGAACTGCTCTGGAAGAAGCTCGCCAGCAGTGCCGGCAGGGCGAAGATGTGCATCACGTTGTTGCGGTAGTAGGTCATCAGTACCGCGTTCTGCTCGTCCAGATAGAGGATGTCGCCCAGCGCATCCTTCTGTTCGGCGATCAGCTCGAGGCTCTGCACGTAGGCGATCAGCGCTTCGCCATCGCCCTCCGGCAGCGTGGTGTGCGGCGAGTAGGGCACCGCGCGCAGCAGCCGCTGGTAGAGATCGAGAATCCGCGCCAGCGAACGGCGATCCAGCGCCTGACGGCTGGTGGAAAGCATCGCCAGCGCCACCAGATTCACCGGATTGACCGCCGCCGCCTCGTTCAGGCGCTGGGCGATACGCTCGGCCAGACGGTTGGTCGTCGCGTTGAGCCAGTCGGGGCGAAACTCCGGCGCATGGTTCTGCTGGCGCCAGCCCGGTTGTTCCTGATCGAGAAATTCGTTGAGCTTGAGCGGTTCGCCGAAATTGACCCAGACCTGGCCGAAGCGCTGCCTGAGCGCACCGATGACCTTGAAGATGTCGAAGATCGATTCCTTCTTCTTCGCCGCGCCGCGCAGCTCGCCCAGGTAGGTGCGGCCCTCCAGCACGCGCTCGTAGCCGACATACACCGGCACGAAGAGGATCGGCAGGCGCGAGGAGCGCAGGTAGCTGCGCAGGGTCAGCGCCAGCATGCCGGTCTTCGGTCGCAGCATGCGGCCGGTACGCGAGCGGCCGCCCTCGACGAAGTACTCCACCGGAAAGCCGCGGCTGAACAGCGTGTGCAGGTATTCGTTGAACACCGCGGTGTACAGCGGGTTGCCCTTGAACGAACGGCGCATGAAGAAGGCGCCGCCGCGGCGCAGCAGGCCGCCGATCACCGGCATGTTGAGGTTGATGCCGGCGGCGATGTGCGGCGGCGTCAGGCCGTTGCGAAACAGCAGGTAGGACAGCAGCAGGTAGTCGATGTGGCTGCGATGGCAGGGCACATAGATCACCTCGTAGCCGCGCACGGCGTCCTGCAGCGGCTCGATATGGCTGACGCGGATGCCGTCGTAGATCTTGTTCCAGAACCAGGACAGCACCACTTCGAGAAAGCGCACGGCGGTGTAGGCGTAGTCCGAGGCGATCTCGTTGGCGTAGCGCAGTGCGCGGGCTTCGGCCTTGTCGAGGGCGATGTTCTCGCGCGCGGCTTCCTCGCGGATCGCCTCGCGCACCTGCGGGCCATGCACCAGCCCCTTGACCAGGTTGCGCCGGTGCGACAGGTCCGGGCCGATTACCGCGGTCTTCTGATTGCGAAAGTGCACGCGCAGCATGCGGTGCACCATGCGCAGGGTACGCTCGTGGCCCTTGTTCTGCGCCACCAGCTCGTTGAGCTGGATCGGCGCGGAGAACTGCACGCGCGTCTTGCGCCCCAGCACCAGGATGCTGAGCAGCTTGCGCAGGCGCCCGGTGACCGCCCAGCTGTCGGCGAACAGTAGCTTCCAGGCGCTGGTCTCGCGGTTCGGCGACTGCCCCCAGAACACGCTGACCGGGATGATCTGCGCGTTCTCCACCGCGTTGTGCTCCAGCGCGCCGACCAGCCGCACCAGGGTCGGCGGGGCGACCAGCCGGGAACGCCGGCCGAACCAGCTCGCCGCCGGGTTGAGAAAGAAGAACGCCGCCGGCTCGACATGCTCGCCCACCGCCACATCGGCCACCGGGCGCGGCAGCCCGGCCTTGGCGCACTCGACGTCGAGCACCGCCAGATCGCTCAGCGACGCCTGTTGCAGCACGTAGAACACCGGCTTGCTGCGATCGAGCTTGAGGGTGAAGGCGGACTGGTTGATGGTTTCCGAACGCACCCAGAGGTACAGCAGGCGGCGCAGCGCGGAGAAGATCAGACGGCGAACGGGGGAGCGGGTCATGCGTTGGATTCGACTGTGGAAAGGGGCCGGGCCCTCGAAGGGCGCAAGTGTGACGCATGCGGCGATGGCGGGCAAAACGTCGTCGAATCCGCGCGACCCGGAAGCGAACCGGCGGGATCGCTCCGGCGTCGGTCGTGGGCGCTTGCGTTCGGCGTCGGCCCTAAGACAACCAAGTGCGAAGAACCCGTTCTTCCGTGCCTAAGCACTCACCTTCCCATCGCCTCGGAACTTCAACCCGCCTCGGATGGTTTATGGTTGTCGGAATCCTCAATTCGCAACGGGAGTAAGACATGCATCCACGAGTTCAACAGGTCACCGAGCGCCTGGTGGAGCGCAGTCGCAAGACCCGCGAACGCTATCTGGCGATGATGGCCGCGGCGGCCAGCGAAGGTCCGCAGCGCGGCAAGCTGCAGTGCGCCAACTTCGCCCACGGCGTCGCCGGTTGTGCTTCGAGCGAAGACAAGCAGCGCCTGCGCCTGATGAACGAGGCCAACGTGGCCATCGTCTCGGCCTATAACGACATGCTCTCCGCGCATCAGCCCTACGAGCACTTTCCCGAGCTGATCAAGCAGGCACTGCGTGAGGTCGGTTCGGTCGGCCAGTTCGCCGGTGGCGTGCCGGCGATGTGCGATGGCGTGACCCAGGGCGAGGCGGGCATGGAGATGAGCCTAGCCAGCCGCGAGGTGATCGCCATGAGCACCGCGGTGGCTCTGTCGCACAATATGTTCGATGCCGCGCTGCTGCTCGGCATCTGCGACAAGATCGTTCCCGGGCTGATGATCGGCGCGCTGCGCTTCGGCCATCTGCCGACGATTTTCGTGCCCGGTGGGCCGATGCCGTCGGGCATTCCCAACAAGGAAAAGGCCGAAGTGCGCCAGCGCTACGCCGAGGGCAAGGCCAGTCGCGAGGAGCTGCTGGAGTCGGAGATGAAGTCCTACCACAGCCCCGGCACCTGCACCTTCTACGGCACCGCCAACACCAATCAGGTGGTCATGGAGATCATGGGCCTGCACCTGCCGGGCTCGTCGTTCGTCAATCCGTACACGCCGCTGCGCGATGCGCTGACCCGCGAGGCAGCGCGGCAGGTCGTCCGCCTGACGCATCAGGGCGGCAGCTACACGCCGCTGTGCCGGATCGTCGACGAGAAGGCCATCGTCAACTCGGTAGTCGCGCTCAACGCCACCGGCGGCTCGACCAATCACACCCTGCACATCCCGGCATTCGCCCGCGCCGCCGGCATCCAGCTGACCTGGCAGGACATGGCCGACCTGTCCGAGGTGGTGCCGACGCTGGCCAAGGTCTACCCCAACGGCCAGGCCGACGTGAACCATTTCCACGCCTGTGGCGGGGTGCCGTTCATGGTGCGCACGCTGCTCGACGCCGGGCTGTTGCACGAGGACGTGCATACCGTCGTCGGCAAGGGCCTGCGACGCTACATTCAGGAGCCGTTCCTCGACGGTGACAAGCTGGTCTGGCGCGACGGCCCGGAGCAGAGTCTGGACGAGAACATCCTGCGTCCGGCCATGCGGCCGTTCTCGCCCGAAGGCGGACTGCGCGTGCTGGAGGGCAACCTCGGGCGCGGCGTGACCAAGATTTCCGCCGTGGCGCCGGAGCATCGCGTGGTCGAGGCGCCGGCGCGGGTGTTCATCGATCAGAGCGAGCTGGCCGCGGCATTCAAGGCAGGCGAGCTGGAGCGTGATTTCGTCGCCGTGGTGCGCTTCCAGGGGCCGAAGGCCAACGGCATGCCGGAACTGCACAAGCTGACGCCGTTCCTCGGCGTGCTGCAGGACCGTGGCTACAAGGTGGCGCTGGTCACCGACGGGCGCATGTCCGGCGCCTCCGGCAAGGTGCCGGCGGCCATCCATGTCTGCCCGGAGGCGCTGGACGGTGGGCCGCTGGCGCGGGTGCGCGATGGCGACATCATCCGCGTCGATGGCGAAACCGGCGTGCTGCGCGTGCTGGTCGAACCGCTCGAATGGGCGGCGCGCAAGCCGGCCACGCGCCCGGAAGACCTGGGCATCGGCTGCGGCCGTGAGCTGTTCGGCTTCATGCGCGCGGCGTTCAGCAGCGCGGAGCAGGGCGCCAGCGCGTTCACCACCGGGCTGGAGGCGTTGCAGTGAAGACGGCACTGGTCGGCGATATCGGCGGTACCAATGCGCGCTTCGCCCTCTGGCGCGATCAGCGCGTCGAGCAGGTCCGCGTGCTGCCCACGGCAGATTACGCCTGCCCGGAGCTGGCGATCCGCGCCTATCTGGCGGCGGTCGGTCAGCCGCTGGAAACGCTCGAGGCGGTCTGCCTGGCATGCGCCGGGCCGGTGGGCGGCGACGTGTTCCGTTTCACCAACAACCATTGGCAACTCAGCCGCGCGGCGTTCTGTGCGGACCTCGGGCTTGCGCAGCTGCTGCTGATCAACGACTTCACCGCCATGGCGCTGGGCATGACGCGCCTGCACGAGGGCGAACGCATCACGGTTTGCCCAGGCGAGCCCGAACCCGGCCGGCCGCGTCTGGTCATAGGGCCTGGCACGGGCCTGGGCGTCGCCACGCTGTTGCCATTGCAGGGCGGCGGCTGGCGGGCGCTGCCGGGCGAGGGCGGGCACATCTGCCTGCCGGTTGGCAGCGAGCGTGAGGCCGCGATCTGGGCTCATCTGCATCGCCAGCTCGGTCACGTGAATGCCGAAGCGGTGCTCAGCGGGCCGGGGCTGCTGGCGTTGTACCGCGCCAGCTGCGGACTGGATGGCCGCGCGGTGACGGTCGATTCGCCGGCGGCGGTCACCGCCGCTGCACTGGCGGGCGAGCCCTATGCGGTCGAGGTGCTGCAGCAGTTCTGCCGCTGGCTCGGGCGCGTGGCCGGCGACAACGTGCTGACCCTGGGCGCGCGGGGCGGGGTGTACATCGTCGGTGGGGTGGTGCCACGCTTCGCCGAGTTCTTCCTCGCCAGCGATTTCCAGCAGAGCCTGCGGGACAAGGGGCGCATGAGCGGCTATTTCGATCAGCTGCCGGTATGGCTGGTGACCGCTCCGTATCCGGGGCTGGAAGGTGCCGGCGTCGCCCTGCAACCGCTGTTGGAGGGCGCCTGAGGCGCGGCACCAGGGACGCAGCCGGGTGACCGGATAACAACAAGAAAAGGGATGCGATGTGAGCCAGACGGGAAAACAGCTGCTGCTGGTCGATGACGATCAGGAAATTCGCGAGCTTCTACAGGCCTACCTCAGCCGCTCCGGCTTCCAGGTGCGTACCGTGGCCGATGGCGCCGCGTTCCGCCAGGCGCTGTGTGAGCAGCCGGCGGATCTGGTGATCCTCGACGTGATGCTGCCCGACGAGGATGGTTTCAGCCTCTGTCGCTGGGTGCGCGAACACGAACGCCTGGCGTCGATGCCGATCATCATGCTCACCGCCAGCTCCGACGAAGCTGACCGGGTGATCGGCCTGGAACTCGGCGCCGACGATTATCTCGGCAAGCCATTCAGCCCGCGAGAATTGCTGGCGCGGATCAAGGCGCTGCTGCGCCGGGTGAGCTTCGCTCAGGAGCGCGGCAGCGATGTGCTGGCCTTCGATGACTGGCGGCTCGACATGGTCAGCCATCGCCTGTTCCACGCCGATGGCGAGGAGGTGTTCCTCTCCGGCGCCGACTTCGCCCTGCTCAAACTGTTTCTCGACCACCCGCAGCAGATTCTCGACCGCGACACCATCGCCAACGCCACCCGCGGCCGCGAGGTGATGCCACTGGAGCGCATCGTCGACATGGCGGTCAGTCGCCTGCGCCAGCGCCTGCGCGATACCGGCAAGTCGCCGCGGCTGATCCGTACCGTGCGTGGCTGCGGGTATCTGCTGGCGGCCCAGGTGACGTCGCAATCATGAACCTGCGTACCGGGCGGCGCCGGTTGTTGCCGGTGCCGCGCTCGCTGCTGGGGCGCATGCTGGCGCTGACGCTGCTGGCGGTATTGCTCGCTCAGGGGCTGTCGAGCCTGATCTGGCTGTCGCAGCTGCGCGCCAGTCAGACCGAAGGGCTGATCACCACGGCGCGCAGCCTGGCGCAGTCGATGGCCGCCAGCGTCGGCTACTTCCGTTCGCTGCCGCTGGGGTATCGGCCGCTGGTGCTCGATCAGCTGCGCAGCATGGGCGGCACGCGTTTCTTCGTCTCGCTCAACGACCGGCCGCTGCAGATGCAGATCCTGCCCGAAACGCCGCGCAAGCGGCTGGTGCTCGGCGAAGTCGATCGGGTGCTGCGTCAACGCCTCGGCAGCGCAGTGGACCTGACGGTTGAGTTCGTCAGCCCGGAAGACCTGCGCATCTTCAACAGCGGCATCGCGCTCGACGAGCTGCCGCGCTCCTGGGCGCACTATGCGCTGAGTTTCGAGCCCCTGGCGCCTCCGGTGCTGGTGACGCAGATCCAGATCGCGCCCGGCGAGTGGCTGTACCTCGCCACGCTGATGCCGGCGCCGTACGTCAGCCTGGAAGACGAGGGGCTGCCGGCGCAGCAGCTGTGGTTCATCGTGCTCACCACCGTCTTTCTGCTGCTGTTCATTGGTCTGCTGGTGCGCTGGCAGAGCCGTCCGCTCAAACGCCTGGCCAAGGCCGCGCGGGACATGGCGGTGGGCGGGGAGATGCGCCCGCTCGCCGAGGTGGGGGCCAGCGAGGTGGTGGAGGTCAGCCGCGCCTTCAACAGCATGCGCGAGCGCATCAATCGCTACCTGAGCGAACGTGGCCAGCTGTTCAGCGCGATTTCCCATGACCTGCGCACGCCCATCACGCGCTTGCGCCTGCGCGTCGAGTTGCTCGACGACGAAGCCGTGCAGGCCAAGTTCAGTCGCGATCTCGACGAGCTGGAGCTGCTGGTCAAGGGCGCCTTGCAGTGCGTGAAGGACACCGATATCCACGAGAACATCGAGGCGGTCGACCTGAACGTGCTGCTCGAACATATCGTCGAGCCTTATCAGGCCACTGACCGTGACTGCGTGACGCTCGCCGGCCGCGCGCTACGGCCGTATCCGGGCAAGCCGCTGGCGCTCAAGCGCTGCATCGGCAACCTGCTGGACAACGCGCTGAAGTACGGTGGGCGTGCCCATCTGCGTCTCGAGGACAGCGCCGAGCTGCTGGTGCTGCATGTCGACGATGAGGGGCCGGGTGTGCCGGAGCAGCGCCTGGAGCAGGTGTTCGAACCGCACGTGCGGCTGTCCGGCCAGCAGCAGGGCTACGGCCTGGGGCTGGGCATTGCCCGCAACATCGCCCACGCCCACGGTGGCGAGCTGAGCATGCGCAACCTGCCGGAAGGCGGCCTGCGGGTCACCCTGACGCTGCCGCGCCAGGCGTCGAGCGATGACTGAAACGCGCCGTTTTCGCGGCGCGTGACATTTCACCGCGGTTTGTAACCAGACGGTGACCATTGCCTATCCCTTCGTTACCCAGCGCCCCTTGCGGCGCGCATAGACTCGGATCAACGCAAGCGACCACGCCTTGCCCGATAAAAACAAGAAGGTGCTCAGACATGAAAGCGTTCCATCACCTCGCTCTTTCCATTTCCCTCGCCCTGCCGCTCGCCGCCCATGCCGGCGAGGTCGAGGTGCTGCACTGGTGGACATCCGGTGGCGAAAAGCGCGCCGCCGACACGCTGCAGAAACTGGTCGAGAAGAAAGGCCACAGCTGGCGTGATTTCGCCGTGGCCGGTGGCGGCGGCGAGGCGGCCATGACGGTGCTGAAGACCCGTGCCGTGTCCGGCAATCCGCCGGCCGCCGCGCAGATCAAGGGGCCGGACATTCAGGAGTGGGGTGAGCTGGGCCTGTTGGCCAACCTCGACGAAACCGCCAAGGCGGACAAGTGGGAAGAGCTGCTGCCCAAGCAAGTGACCAAGATCATGCAGTACGACGGCTCCTACGTGGCGGTGCCGGTCAACGTGCATCGGGTCAACTGGCTGTGGATCAACCCAGAGGTGTTCGAGAAGGCCGGCGCCACGCCGCCGAAAACCCTCGACGAGTTCTTCGTCGCGGCCGACAAGCTCAAGGCCGCCGGCTTCATCGCGGTCGCCCACGGCGGCCAGCCCTGGCAGGACGGCACCGTGTTCGAGGACTTCGTGCTGAGCATTCTCGGCCCGGAGGATTACCACAAGGCCTTCGTCGAACTGGATGAGGACACCCTCACCGGCGAGAAGATGGTCCAGGCGTTCGCCGCCCTGAAGAAGCTGCGCGGCTACATCGATGCCGATGCCGCGGGCCGCGAATGGAACCGCGCCACCGGCATGGTCATCGACGGCAAGGCCGGCATGCAGATCATGGGCGACTGGGCCAAGAGCGAGTTCACCGCCGCCAACCAGGTGGCCGGCAAGGACTACCAGTGCCTGCCGTTCCCCGGCACCCAGGGCAGCTTCGCCTACAACATCGACTCGCTGGCCATGTTCAAGCTCAGCGACGAGGAAAACCGCAAGGCCCAAGTCGATCTGGCGCGCACGGTGCTGGAGCCGGAGTTCCAGACGTTCTTCAACCAGAACAAGGGCTCGATCCCGGTTCGCCAGGACATGGACATGAGCGAGTTCGACGCCTGCGCGCAGCAGTCGATGAAGGACTTCAAGGCGGCCGCACAGGACAGCGGTCTGCAGCCCAGCCTGGCCCACGGCATGGCGGCTTCTAGCTATGTGCAGGGCGCGGTGTTCGACGTTGTCACCAACTTCTTCAACGACCCCAAGGCCGACCCGCAAAAGGCGGCCAAGCAACTGGCGGCGGCGATCCAGGCCGTGCAGTAACGCTACGGGCGGATAGCGCCGCCCGATTCCCGAAACGTGCGTCCCCGGTACATGCCTTGGCATGTGCCGCGGACGACGACATCCCGGATTTCCATGAGGGATCACATCCATGAGCTCCATCGCGCTTCAAGCCAGGCCCGCCAAGGCCTCGCCGCTCGACGCCCTGCAGCGCTGGCTGCCGAAACTGGTGCTGGCGCCGAGCATGCTGATCGTGCTGGTCGGCTTCTACGCCTACATCGGCTGGACCTTCCTGCTGTCGTTCACCAACTCGCGCTTCATGCCCAGCTACAAGTGGGCCGGCCTGCAACAGTACGAGCGCCTGTGGGACAACGACCGCTGGTGGGTCGCCAGCCAGAACCTGCTGGTCTTCGGCGGCCTGTTCATCGCCATCAGCCTGGTGATCGGCGTCGTACTTGCCGTACTGCTGGACCAGCGCATCCGCCGCGAAGGGCTGATCCGCACCATCTACCTGTACCCGATGGCGCTGTCGATGATCGTCACCGGCACCGCCTGGCAGTGGCTGCTCAACCCCGGCCTGGGCCTGGACAAGCTGCTGCGCGACTGGGGCTGGGAGGGTTTTCGCTTCGACTGGCTGGTGGACCCGGACCGGGTCATCTACTGCCTGGTGATCGCCGCGGTGTGGCAGGCCTCGGGTTTCGTCATGGCGCTGTTCCTCGCCGGCCTGCGCAGCGTCGATCAGTCGATCATCCGCGCCGCCCAGGTGGACGGCGCCAGCCTGCCCACCATCTACCTGCGCATCGTGCTGCCGAGCCTGCGCCCGGTGTTCTTCAGCGCACTGATGATCCTCGCTCACATCGCGATTAAGAGCTTCGACCTGGTGGCGGCGATGACCGCTGGCGGGCCGGGCTACTCCAGCGATCTGCCGGCGATGTTCATGTACGCCCACACCTTCACCCGCGGCCAGATGGGCCTGGGGGCGGCGAGCGCCATGCTGATGCTCGGCGCGGTGATGGCGATCATCGTGCCGTACCTGTATTCCGAGCTGAGGACCAAGCGCCATGTCTGACTTCGCGCAACCGCGCCTGACCCTCGGGCGCCTGACCATCCACGCCACGCTGCTGCTGGCCTGCGCCGTCTATCTGATACCGCTGATCGTGATGCTGCTGACCAGTTTCAAGACGCCGGAAGACATCCGCACCGGCAACCTGCTGAGCTGGCCGGAAGCGTTCAGCGCCATGGGTTGGCTGACGGCTTGGGACAGCATCGGCGGCTACTTCTGGAACTCGGTGAAGATCGTCATCCCGGCGGTGCTGATTTCCACCGCGCTGGGCGCCATCAACGGCTACGTGCTGTCGATGTGGCGCTTCCGCGGCTCGCAGCTGTTCTTCGGCCTGTTGCTGTTCGGCTGCTTTCTGCCGTTCCAGGTGATCCTGCTGCCGGCGTCCTTCACCCTCGGCAAGCTCGGCCTGGCCAATACCACCGCCGGCCTGGTGCTGGTGCACGTGGTCTACGGGCTGGCGTTCACCACGCTGTTCTTCCGCAACTTCTACGTCAGCGTGCCGGATGCGCTGGTGCGGGCGGCGCGGCTCGATGGCGCCGGCTTCTTCACCATCTTCGGCCGCATCCTGCTGCCGATGTCGGTGCCGATCATCATGGTTTGCCTGATCTGGCAGTTCACCCAGATCTGGAACGACTTCCTCTTCGGCGTGGTGTTCGCCAGTGGCGACACCCAGCCGGTCACCGTGGCGCTGAACAACCTGGTGAACACCAGCACCGGCGCCAAGCAATACAACGTCGACATGGCCGCCGCGATGATCGCCGGCCTGCCCACGCTGGTGGTCTACGTGATCGCCGGCAAGTACTTCCTGCGCGGGCTCACTGCCGGCGCCGTCAAGGGTTGAGGAGAACAACAACATGGCATCCCTGGAACTGCGCAACGTCCAGAAAACCTACGGCAACGCCAAGGTCGAAACACTGAAGAACATCGCCCTGAAGATCGATGCGGGAGAGTTCCTGATCCTCGTCGGGCCGTCGGGTTGCGGCAAATCCACCCTGATGAACTGCATCGCCGGGCTGGAGAACATCACCGGCGGCGAGATCCTGGTCGACGGCGAGGACATCAGCCAGGCCAGCCCTAAGGATCGCGACATCGCCATGGTGTTCCAGTCCTACGCGCTGTACCCGACCATGAGCGTGCGCGACAACATCGCCTTCGGCCTGAAGATGCGCAAGGTGCCCGCGGCGCAGATCGAGGAGGAGGTGGCGCGGGTCGCCAAGCTGCTGCAGATCGAGGCGCTGCTCGAGCGCAAGCCGTCGCAGCTCTCCGGCGGCCAGCAGCAGCGCGTGGCCATGGGGCGGGCGCTGGCGCGGCGGCCGAAGATCTACCTGTTCGACGAACCGCTGTCGAACCTCGACGCCAAGCTGCGCGTGGAGATGCGCACCGAAATCAAGCTGATGCATCAGCGCTTGAAGACCACCACCGTGTATGTCACCCACGATCAGATCGAGGCGATGACGCTCGGCGACAAAGTCGCGGTGATGAAGGACGGCATCGTCCAGCAGTTCGGCACGCCGCACGAGATCTACAACGACCCGGCCAACCAGTTCGTGGCAAGCTTCATCGGCTCGCCGCCGATGAACTTCGTCCCCGTGCGGCTGCGCCAGCAGAGTGGGCGTTGGGTCGCCGTGCTCAACAGCGATCAGGCGAGCTGTGAAATTCCGCTGGCGCTGCCGGCCGATGAGCAGTGGCACGCGCGTGACGTGATTCTCGGCATCCGCCCGGAGCAGATCGGCCTGGCCGACGGTACGGGCAACGGCTGCTCGCTGCGCTGCCAGATCGAGGTGGTCGAGCCCACCGGGCCGGACACCCTGGTGTTCTTCAGCCTGAACGAGGTCAAGGCGTCGTGCCGACTGGCCCCGGACCAGGCTCCGCGCGCCGGCGAAACCCTCGAGTTGCAGTTCGATCCGCACAAGGTGCTGCTGTTCGATGCGCACACCGGCGAGCGACTGGACCAGCGAGCTGCCCGCGCGGCGGGCAGCGGGCGGCTCGGTGTCATCGAGGCCTTGCCGAACGGCCGCACGCCTGGCGAAAGAGGCGTGCCGTACAGCGGGCGCGAGCGCAGCGGTATTGCCCGCTAACGCGCGCGCAGCGGCTCGACCCAGGCAGCGCTTGTCGCCGTGCTGACCTGCAGATAACGAATAACAACAACAGCGAACGGAGTGGACATGAAAATAACAATATCCGCAGGAATGAGTCTGGCTGCCGCCGTGGCGTGCGCCGTGCTGCCGCTGAGCGGTCAGGCGCTGGAGTTTTCCGGCTACCTGCGCAGCGGCGTCGGCGATTCGGTGGAGGGCGGGACGCAATCCTGCTTCCAGTTGCCCGGCGCGCCGAGCAAGTACCGTCTCGGCAACGAGTGCGAGCAGTACGCCGAGCTCGATCTGCGTCAGGATCTCTACACCTTTGCCGATGGCTCGGTGCTCAGCCTGGAAGGCATGGCCGCGCTGTACAACCAGTACGGCCACACCCCGGAATTCACCGGCGATCACGGCTGGGCGCGGATGGTGCAGGCCTATGCCGAGTGGAGCAAGGTGCCGGCGTTGTACAACGGCTCGCTGTGGGCCGGGCGGCGCTTCTACAAACGTAACGACATCCATATCTCCGACTTCTACTACTGGAACCAGAGCGCCACCGGTGCCGGCGTGGAAGATATGGAGATCGGCGGCCTGAAGTACAGCTACGCCTTTTCACGCAAGGACAGCGTGTTCCAGAAGGACTACATCAATCGCCACGACTTCAACGTCGGCGGCTTTGACAGCAATCCTGGCGGCGAGCTGGAGTTCGGCGTGAGTTACATCGACAAGCCCGACAGCGAGGACGCCCACAGCGGCTGGGCGGTGACCGCGCAGCACAAGCAGGACGGCTTTCTCGGCGGCAGCAACACCCTGGCACTGCAGTACGGTGAAGGCCCGGGGACCGGGCTCGGCTACACCGGCGATGTCACGCTGGACGACAGCGCCAAGAGCTGGCGCGTGGTCGAGTATTTCGACTGGCAGCTGACGCCCCGTTTCGGCGGGCAGTTCCAGGTGGTCTACCAGAAGGACAAACGTGTCGACGGCGGCGACCAGGATTGGTGGTCGGTCGGGGTACGTCCGACCTATGCCTTCACCGAGCAGTTCAAGCTGGTGACCGAGCTCGGTCACGATCAGATCGACGCCGCCGACGGCACGCGCAAGCTGAGCAAATTCACCGTTGCGCCGACCTGGTCGCCGGCCGGCCCGGCGTTCTGGGCGCGGCCGGAAGTACGCCTGTATTACACCTATGCGCAGTGGAACGACGCCGCCCAGCGTGCGGCGAACCTGATGGCTGCCGGCTCGGCGCTCTCGGACAGCGGGGCCTTCGGTGATGCCCAGCACGGCTCCAACTTCGGCGTGCAGGTGGAGTACTGGTGGAAATGATCGGTTGAGCACGCAACACTGACGCCGGTCGGCCTTGCGCAACGCGAGGCCGCCCTGCGTTGGAGGTGCCGTGGGCAACAAGGTGGACAATCCCTGCGTGGATCTGTGCAAGCTCAAGGATGACATCTGTGTCGGCTGCGGTCGTAGCCGCGACGAGATCAAACGCTGGAAGAAGCTCAAGAACAAAGAGCGCAAGGCCGTCAGGCAACAGGCGGCCGAGCGCCTCGCAATCCTCGGCAAGGCGAAGAAGCGCAAGCCATGACGGCGCGGCCGTCCGGCACCGTGCATCGTCGGAACAGAATTTTTTCCG